>JAQTXE010000276.1 GCA_028688935.1 Syntrophales bacterium | reverse complement strand
CAGGGTTTCCAGCAACCCCAGGATGAGTCCCCCCAGGATGGCCCCGGGAAAAGAACCGAACCCCCCCAGGATGGCGGCGGCAAAACCTTTAAGGCCCAGGAGCACGCCCACGTCGTAAGAGAGCGTAGTAATGGGGGTCACCAGGCACCCGGCCAGGCCCCCCAGGGCTCCGGCCAGGGCGAAGCTCATGGCTTTAACCCGCCTCACCTTGAGACCCACCGTGGCCGCGGCTTCCTCATTAGCGGCCACCCCCCGCATGGCCAAGCCCATGGAGGTCTTCCGGAAAAAGAGGACCAGAAGCACGATGGCCCCGGCGGTGAGGGCCAGAATCCACAGGGTCTGGGGCAGGATGGTGGCGCCCCAAAGTCTTACCGGTTCTTCCCCGGATAGAGGCGGCACGGCCATGCGGTTTTTCCCCCAGATGATTTTCATGACCCCCCGGAGGATGATGGACAGGCCGATGGTCAGGAAGATCAAAACCAGGTGGCTCTGGGAGCGGGAGGGCCTGAGCCCCACTTCCTCCACGGCCACGGCCACCAGGGTGACGCCGATGATAGCCGCCACCAGGGCCAGGGGCATAGGCAGGCCCGCGGCAAACAGGGCGCTGAAGAGGATCATCCCCCCCAGGGAGACGAAATCTACCTGGGTGAAGTTGACGATCCCCATGGTGTTGTGCACCACCCCGAACCCTAAGGCCACCAGGGCGTAGATGGCGCCGCCGGTCAAGCCCGCGAAGATAAACTGGAGCAAGTCGTGAAAATTTACCAAGTCTTTCCCTGATGAGCGCCGGTATCCGGCCCTTGCCGCCAAGAGCCTTAAATAAATTAACCTATCTGAAAAGGAAAGAGACTGGCAAGGAAAAAGGCATTCTGTCCGTCCGGGGTGACGGCGGGGGAAAGACACAGAGACCAGAAACCCTCGCTGGCGGCAGCTTGCGCCAATTTCAGCCTCCTGGCTTCTCTCCGCCAAACTCCGTTTGATATTCCCCACTTGATGGGATACTATGAAATATCAAGGGGAAATTAGGCACATATGAGCTTTCCGGCAGATTTCGCCACAGGTAAATTTGTGGTGGACCTGAAGAACCTGGAGCCTCTCCTGGACCATCTCCAGGAAGGGGTCATCGGCCACGATCCCTACCGGAGGATTTTTTTCTTTAACCGGGCGGCTGCGGCCATGACCGGTTTTACTGCGGCAGAGGTCCTGGGCCGGGATTGCCATGAGGTCTTCGGCGGCCCCTTGTGCGGCAAACAGTGCTCTTTTTGCGGGGGCGCCCCGGATTCCTGGACGGAGTTGAATTACCCCTTGAATATTGTCACCCGGAAAGGCGAGCCCAAACAGGTGGAAATGTCGGTGGTGGGCCTGAAGGATGCAGCAGGACGCTTCGCCGGGGTACTGGCGGCCATCAAGGACATTACCAGCCTGGTGGGGCTGAAGCTCTGGACCGGGGAGGCCACCGGTTTTGCGGGGATTGTGGGGCGGGACCCCCAGATGCTCCAGATATTTAAGCAAATCAGCCGCCTGGCCGGAAATGGCTACCCCGTGCTGATCACCGGGGAGACGGGCACCGGCAAAGAACTGGTGGCCGCGGCCATTCACAGCGAAAGCCGGCGGGCCCGGGGCCCTTTTGTCCCAGTCAATTGCGGCGCTTTGCCCGAAGGGGTGGTGGAGAGCGAACTTTTCGGCCACGTCAAAGGGGCCTTTTCCGGCGCGCTCCGGGATAAAAAAGGGCGCTTTGAGCTGGCCCATGGCGGCACCATCTTTCTGGATGAAGTGGCCGAACTCCCTAAAAATATGCAGGTAAAACTCCTCCGGGTCCTGGAAAACGGCGCGTTTGAGCGGGTGGGCGGGGAGAGGACCATCACCGTGGACGTGCGCATCATCAGCGCCACCAACCGGGATCTGAAGCGGGAAATAGAAAAAAGGAAATTTCGCCGGGACCTGTTTTATCGCCTCAACGTGGTGCCGTTGCAGGTGCCGCCCTTGAGGGAGCGACAGGGCGATATCCCCTTGCTGGTGGATTTTTTTCTCCAAAGCGCCCGGAAACGGGGGCGGCAGGTCCCCCGGTTCTCCCCGGAGGCCCTGGCTTTGCTGCAGAGATATCCCTGGCCGGGGAACGTCCGGGAGCTACAAAACGCGGTGCATTATGCCCTGGCCCGGAGCGACCGGGAAACGATGGGGCCGGAGGAACTCCCCCAGGAAATCCGGGAAGAAGGCGCCCGGCGGGGACCGGCCCGCAAACTGAATCTGGAGGCGGTGGCCGCGGCGCTGCGGCAATGCGGCGGCAACAAGGCGAAAGCCGCCAGACTGTTGGGGGTGGGCCGGGCCACCCTCTACCGCTTTCTCATGTCTCAGGAAACACCTATGTCTCATGGTTAAATATGAGACACCTATTCTACCTTTATCTTCTTAAATAATCTTACTTTTACCGTATCATTTCTCCATCGAGATGTCTCAAGTAAACTTCTGCATTTCCATCTCCTGAAAAGCCATAGTTAAGCCCAGTAATTTTTTGCTTATAATTATAAATAGTTGATCTTTAATAGGCTGCTGCTGCATCTGGCATGCATTTTGAGTTTTAGATGACACGTCGAAGGGCGATTTTCGCTGGTTGAGGGTGAGAAAGTGGCTAACGCGGCCGATGCCTGCCTGGAAAAAATTCTGGAGTTAGCCGAAGACATGTTGGCACTGGCGGACGCGGGCGACGCCGCCCGGCAGGACGTGGGCTGCGGGGTTCTTTACGGAGTGCTCCGGGATTCGGCCTACAAACTGCGCAGGCTTACCGAAGCGGAGCAAGAGGCCCACCTGCGGCAAAGCCGCGGCCAATATGAAGGCCGGCATCCGGAAGGCGGAGGCGGACGGCAAAATATATTAAAGATCGATAAATAATTAGGCTTTTCTGGGGGAACGGCCTTAACAGGAGGGAAAACAATGATTATTTCAAAAGATTATTTTCCGAAAGCAAGTCTTGAAGGTGACCGTAGCGCCCTGGAATATTTGATTTTCGCCGCGCAGGCGGAGAAAGAGGGGTTTCCCCAGATTGCCACTTTATTTCGAGAAACGGCGCAAGCGGAAAGAGACAATGCTCCCCTTTATTTTCAGGCCCCAGGAGGTTTCGAGGCTGCGGCGGCAAAAGAGGCGGACCAAGATTCCCCCAAAAGCCGTATAGCCGCCAAGGTCCAGGAGGAGGAATCTCGTGACCCCTACCGGGAGGCTTTGAAAAGACTGGTGGAAATGGCAAAGGGAGACTATTACGTCTGCACCGGGTGTGGTTCTACCTGGGAAAAGCGGCGTCCGGAAAAGTGCCCCCGTTGCCGGAGCGAGGTCATAAATTTTATTAGAATCGGCTGAAATTCATAGCCATTTCCTCTACATACCGGGAATCGCCATACCAACGCCAATTCTGTAAAAGGAGGGGAGCAATGCCATGGACGTCCTGATGCTTTCGCGGCTGCAATTCGCCGCGGCCACCATTTTCCATTTCATCTTCGTGCCCCTGACCTTAGGGCTATCCATCCTCATCGCCATCATGGAAACGAAATTCGTCAGAACCGGCGACGAGGAATACCGGCGGATGGCCAAATTCTGGGGCAAGATCTTCATCATCAATTTTGCCGTGGGGGTGGTGACCGGCATTACCCTGGAATTTCAATTCGGCACCAACTGGGCCCGGTACTCCCGGTACGTGGGAGATATTTTCGGCTCCATCCTGGCCATTGAAGCCACCCTGGCCTTTTTTCTGGAATCCACCTTTCTGGCGGTCTGGATTTTCGGCTGGAAGCGGCTTTCCCCCAAGCTCCATTGCCTGAGCATCTGGCTGGTGGCCTTCGCCTCCAACCTGTCGGCCCTGTGGATCTTGATGGCCAACGCCTGGATGCAGCACCCCGTGGGTTACACCATCAGGAACGGCCGGGCGGAACTCACCGATTTCGTTTCCGTGATCACCCAACCTTTCGGCTTTCAGATATTCTTTCACACCCTCAGCGGCGCCTACATTCTGGCGGGTTTTTTTGTCATGGGCGTCAGCGCCTACCATCTTTTGCGCCAGCAACACGTGTCCTTCTTTAGCAAATCCTTGCGGCTGGGTCTGGTCTTTGCCCTGATCTTCTCCCTGGCGGAAATCGTTCAGGGCCATATACACGGCGCGGAGGTGGCCAAGATTCAACCCACCAAGTTGGCGGCCATGGAATCCCTTTGGAATACTCAGGCCGACGCGCCCATGGCCCTGTTCCTGATTCCGGACGAGAAGAACGAGCGCAATGTGGCGGAGTTCGGCAAAATTCCAGGGCTTTTAAGTATGCTGGCTTATCACTCCCCCGGCGCTACGGTCAAGGGGCTCAAGGACTTTCCCAAAGACGACCGGCCCCCGGTGGCCCTGACCTTCATTGCCTTCCGGGTAATGGTGGGCTTGGGATTTTTCTTTGCCCTGGTGACGGTGGTGGCCTGGCTCAAGCGGAAAAAGCTGGAATCCAGCCCCTTTCTCCTGAAGGTGCTCCTCTATTCCATCCCCCTGCCCTATATCGCCGTGCAGGCGGGTTGGATGGTCACGGAAGTGGGGCGGCAACCCTGGATCGTCTATGGGTTGATGCGGACCAAAGACGCGGTGTCACCCATCGCCGCCTCTCAGGTGGGGGTTACTCTGGCGGCCTTTATCGGCGTCTACTCCCTCCTGGGGGCGGTGGCTTTTTATCTCATCGTCAAGCACGTGCGCCGGGGGCCGGAACCCGCGGCCGCCGTCCAGGTGGAGGGTTAAGGTCATGTTGCAAACTATTTGGTTCCTGCTGTGGGGCATCCTCTGGGCGGTCTATTTTATGCTGGACGGCTTTGACCTGGGCCTGGGCACGTTAATGCCGGTGTTGGCCAAGACCGATAGGGAGCGGAGCCTGGTCTACCGGGTTATGGGTCCTTTCTGGGACGGCAACGAGGTCTGGCTGATCACCGCCGGGGGCGTCACTTTCGCGGCTTTCCCCACCACTTACGCGGTGATGTTCAGCGGCCTCTATTCGGCCTTGATGCTCATCCTCTTCGCCTTGATCTTCCGGGGCGTCTCCTTTGCCTTCCGGGAGGAGGTCAACAGCCCCGGGTGGAAAAGAGTCTGGGACACCTGCCTGACCATCGGCAGCTTTCTCCCCGCCTTACTGCTGGGGGTGGCCTTTGCCAATATCTTTCACGGCCTGCCCATTGATAAAGACGGCATCTATCAGGGCACCCTTTTCACCCTCCTCAACCCCTATGGACTGGCAGGGGG
>JAQTXE010000275.1 GCA_028688935.1 Syntrophales bacterium | reverse complement strand
ATTCTCCTTTACCGGGTGGAACATTACGACCTGCAATTTCTTATCAGTGGATTCGCCTTCTCCGGCGGCCCTAACTTCTTTCGGGGATCTGAGGAGCCATCGGTTGGCGTTGGGTCCTACTGCGCTCGGTAGAGCAGGTTACGGGCGCTTAGCCTGCAATCACAGCTATTTTACCCCCAGTGATATCTTTCAGGCAAAACGTGGTATTTTAAAGTCCAAAATCAGGCAGTCGCCTCAGCCATTGTAAATATCGGGAGATCAATGATTTTTATTAAGATTGGCTTTCTGAAAAATTTTGGAATAATTTAACACTCACTAGCCCTGGCAGACACCGACCTGGACGGATGATGAAAAACTGGTTCGAAAGAAATCCCAAGAAAATTTTTGTCTTTTTCCTCTGTTTATTGCTCCTTGGCGGGGTCTTGGTCACCGAAAAGATGCTGGCCTGGAAATCCCATACTTACAAATCCGGACTCACCAGGGTTATCCGCCTGAGGGAGTATGAGCCGCTCTATCAAGGAACCTTTACCCCTTCCCCGGACGACCTGCGGATGGCCGACAGTCTCGTCAAAAAACCCTACCCTTTCCGCATTGACAGTGATGGCTTTATCGAACCTTCCCGGGTCCACGCCCACCCCGATCTGACCCTGGTCTTTCTGGGAGGCTCCACCACTGCCTGCTGTTACATGGATGAAAAGGAGCGTTTCCCCTATCAGGTGGGCCGTCTCCTGGAAAAGGAGACCAAATTAAAGGTCAATTCCTATAACTCCGGAGTGGGAGGCAACTTTTCCCTTCACTCCCTGGATATTCTCTTGAACAAGGTCATGCCTCTGAAACCCGACATCGTGGTCATGATGCACAATGTCAACGACCTGACGGTGTTAATGTTCGCCAACTCTTACTGGAGCAAGGCTTTCAAAGGCGGCAACACCACGCCCGTCGTGGTCCTAAAAAAGAGATTCATCGATTTCCGGCTGCTGGTGGAGACCCTGATTCCCCATCTATATTATGAACTGAGAAACCTGGAGAGGAAGATTAGAAGGACTTTGAAGCCCAAGCAGGCCCGCAAGCAGGAAGACGAGTTGCGGGATTTCCGGGGCAAGAAATTAGTAATTGATCAAGCAAAGCTCCTGGAACAATTCAAGATGAACCTGCGGCTGTTCATCAATATGTGTAAAGCCAGAGATATCACCCCGGTCTTGATGACCATGGCCAACCGGCTGAAAGACCAGCCGGACCCCCTCATCAACCGGCTCACCGCCGGACTGGAGCGGGACCAGGGCATTACCTATAAAGAGTACAAAGAGATCTTCGACCTCTTCAATGAGGCCATCCGCCAGACCGCCGCGGCCAACGGCGCGACCGTCATCGATTTGGCCGGGGCCGTACCCCAGGAACGGGAATATATCTACGATATCGTCCACTTCAACGGCAAGGGCTCAAAATTTGCCTCCCAGGTGATTGCCGAGGGCTTGAAGCCTCTTATCGCGTCGAAGGCCGGACATTCGCCATTGCCGGCCAAACCCCATATTCCTCCTGGGAAATAGCCTAGAAGAGCAGACCTTTTCTTCCGAGAATCCACTATCCCAGCAAAGACGCTGCCGAATAAATCATTGACTTCTGGCAATTTACCTGGATAATATTTTGTAGATATGAAAAGGACCGTTGCCTCCCGGAGCTTCACCCTGATGGCCCTGGCGCTGATGGCCGCGGTTCTGCTACTCCCTTGGGGCAATCCGGGTCTGGCTGCGGCCCCGGCCAAGGGTTGTCCCCACTGTGGCGCTGTAAACCACGGTATTTCTTCCGGCCCCTGCTGCCCGCCGGAAATGCCGAACCATTGCGGCTCTTCCGGCCAGAGCGGCGGGTTGTGTTGCCGCGGCGCCACCGGCCCTCCGGCCTTCATCTCCCCCCAGGCGGTAGTTTCTCCCACCTGGCAGGGCTCCATTTACTTACCTGTTAAGGTCATTCTTTCCACCCCGCTATTTCCCCCCAACATTTTCCATCCCCCTGAGTTGTCGCATTTCCCTGCGGTCTAATTTAAGCCCTTGGTTTTCCCCCTGCTGGTGCCGGGGAGGTCTCCCTTATCCTGGTCATTCTTTAGGAAAAGACCTCGAAAAATTAGGTACCAGTTTGAGGTAAATCTAATTTTGCCCAGAATCGGGTCTGGCAATAAAAGTTGACCGCTTTACTCCTAAAAAATTACTCCGAATACCCTTTAAAGAGATGAAAAAGGGAAAATTGATGCTTATTATGCGGTTAATGGCGACTCCGGCGTTTTCTGATGAGCGGGAATTAATGACTTGTCAGGAATAGTCCCCTAATGAAGCAGCAAGGTCAGGGGATGGCAGGAAATGCCGAGAGCCGATTTTTGAATGCTTGTCTAATTACTCAGCCATACTCTATAATTGCCCCATAATTTAATAAAGGCAGATAGGAAGATGGGTTATCCAAAGCGATTTTGCCGCGTCCTTATGCTTCTGGTCCTGGGTCTGGCCGGGATGTTAACCCTGTCCACGCCGCTTAAGGCCCAAAAAGACTCAGGAATGCCCCCGGATTTGCAAGCCTTCATCGACGAAGCCCTGAAGGCCAACCCGGAAGTGAAACAGCGCTCCCAGCTTAAAGCCGCGGCCCAGGAGGCCATCCGCCCCGCCGGGGCCCTGGACGACCCCAAGCTCTATGTGAACATCGTCAATCTGCCGGTGGACACCTGGAGTTTCGCCCAGGAGCCCATGACCCAGAAGCAGTTCGGGGTCTCCCAAAAGATTCCCTTTCCAGGCAAGTTGCGGTTGCGCTCGGAAGTGGCCGAGGAACAGGCCAAATCGGAAGATTTTGTCTATAAGGACAAACGTAATGAAATCAGGGCCATGGTCATTCAGAAATACTGGGGCCTGGCCCTGACCTATAGCGGCTATGACATAACCCAGAGGAACAAGCAGTTTTGGGAGCAGGTAGTGCAGGTGGCGGAGACCCGCTATGGCGTGGGCCTGGGCCGCCAGGCGGAAGTCCTCCAGGCCCAGGTGGAGTTGGGCAATTATTTGAACCGCCTGCTCCAATGGCGCCAGCGCCAGGAATCGGTGCAGGCGGACCTGAACGCCCTGCGCTCCAAGCCGCCCCAGACCCCGGTCTCCAAACCCCAACCTTTGCGTTCCAGCCCTTTTAACC
This sequence comes from Syntrophales bacterium, assembly GCA_028688935.1. Lineage (GTDB taxonomy): Bacteria > Desulfobacterota > Desulfobaccia > Desulfobaccales > 0-14-0-80-60-11 > SURF-52. Next base: position 2,129 of record JAQTXE010000275.1, on the reverse strand, counting down.
TCAACCTGGAGCAGTTGTTGGCCCAGGCCCGGTCCCGGCCCCAGTTGCAGGCCATCAAGACCTTGGTAGCCAAACAGGAAAAGGCCGTGGATCTGGCCCGCAAGGATTATTTCCCGGACGTCACCATCGGCGTGACCTACGGCTTCCGGGAGACCCTGGACCCCCCGGTGAACCGGCCCCAGGCCGATTTTTTCACCACCACCTTCATGTTCGATCTGCCCATCTGGCACGCCTCCAAGATCAAGCCCAAGATCCGGGAGCAGGTCAACCGCAAGGGCGCGGCCCGGGAGGCTTACCAGGCCGCCTGGGACAAAGAGGCCGCGGCCATCAAAGACCGCTACGCCAGGCTGGAACGCCTCAGCCATCAGATAACCCTCTATGAAAAAGGCATTATCCCCCAGGCCCGGCAAGCCGCCAGCACCTCTCTGGCCGATTACTCGGTGGGGCGTCTTGATTTTGCCCGCCTCTACCAGAACCAGATCGCGGCTTTCAACGCGGAGCTGGCTTTGCAGGAATACCTCAAGGAATATGAAGAAAATTGGGCCGCTCTGGAGTGGCTGGTGGGACAAGAGTTGCCCCGGCGGCCCGGAGGTAAGAAATGATCCCTTCCCCCCGCCGTTATCTCTATTGGGGTTTGACCCTGGGTATCCTCCTCTGCCTTCTGGTGGCCGGGGGATTCTATCTGGCCGGTTATCATCTCCAGAACGGGGCCAAAATGGCCCCATCCGCGGCCAAGGAAAAAGCCAAAACCCAGCTTTACCGCTGCCCCATGCATCCGGAGATCGTCCGCAAAGAACCCAGCAAGTGCCCCATCTGCGGCATGGACCTGGTGCCGGTCCGGTCCACGGAAGCTCCCGCAACTGCGGCCAAGAAGGAGGCCAAGGTCCAGCTTTACCGTTGCCCCATGCACCCGGAAATCGTGCGCAAAGAACCGGGCCAATGCCCCATCTGCGGCATGGATTTGGTGCCGGTCCGGGAGGAGGCTGCTGCTGAGGAACCGGGGGTCATCGCCGTCTCCCCGGCCACGGTCCAGTCCATGGGGGTGGTTACCGCCAAGGTGGAGAAAAAGCCCCTGTCCCGGGTCACCGTGGCCGTGGGCCTGGTGACTTACAACGAACGCAATCTGGCCACCATCACCACCAAAGTAAACGGCTGGGTGGAGCGCCTCTACGTCAACGCCACCGGCGACACGGTGCGCAAGGGGCAGACTCTGCTGTCCATCTACAGTCCGGAACTGGTCTCGGCCCAGGAAGAATACCTCCTGGCCTTGAAGAATTACCGCACCCTGGCCCAAAGCCCGGTGAAAGAGATGGCCGAGGGGGCCAAGCGCCTGCTTGATGCTTCCCGGCGCCGCCTGGCTTATTTCGACATCTCCTCCAGACAGATCGAGGCCCTGAAAAGGACCGGGAAAGTGAGAAAGACCATGGTCCTGGCGTCCCCGGCCAACGGCATCGTCACCAAGCGCATGGTCACCCGGGGGATGTACGTGCAGATGAACATGCCTCTTTTGGAAGTGGCCGACCTCGCCACCGTCTGGGTGGACGCCCAGATTTACCAGTACGAGCTTCCCTGGATCAAAGTAGGACAGCCGGTGACCATGACCCTGGAATATCTGCCGGGTGAGACCTTCCCCGGCACCATCGACTATATCTATCCCTATCTCAAAGGCGCCACCCGCACCGCCAAGATCCGCCTGAAATTCCCCAACCCCAAGCTGAAGCTCAAGCCGGAGATGTTCGCCCAGGTGAAGATCGAGTCCCCGGTAAACAAAGAAGCAGTGGTGGTGCCCTCCCAGGCCGTCTTCGACACCGGGCTCAAGCAGCACGTCTTCCTGGCCCTGGGCAAAGGCCGTTTTCTTCCCCGGGAGGTGAAGTTGGGGGTGGAGGGCAATGACGGCCTGCGGGAGGTCCTCTCCGGCCTTAAGGGGGGAGAGGACGTGGTCATTTCCGCCCAGTTCCTGTTGGATTCCGAGTCCCGCTTCCGGCAAGCCGTGCAGATGATGCTGCCCACCTCCGAAGACGGGAAAAAGAAAGGCGGCAAAGAAACCGCGCCGGCGCCCATGCCTCCGGGCCATAAGCATTAGCAGAGATTAACTTCCATAACAGGATATGGGCGGGCACGGAGGCCCC
>JAQTXE010000274.1 GCA_028688935.1 Syntrophales bacterium | reverse complement strand
GGGGGAACAGGGCATAATCCTGGAAGACGAGACCCACGTCCCGGCGGCGGGCCGGCACCATGATCTTGGCGGAGGAATCGAACAGGACCCGCTCGTCCACCACAATGCGTCCCGTATCCGGGGTGACCAGGCCGGCAATGGCCTGGAGAGTCAGGGTCTTGCCGGCCCCCGAGGGACCGAAGAGGACCACCACGTCTTTATCCGAGGTGAAGGCCGCTTCCAGGTGAAAGACCCGCTTCCCCGATCCTAAAGTTTTTTTGATATCAACCGAGATTTTCATCAGCAAACCGTTCCGGCCGCCTCCAGGCGGCCGGGCTGAACGGGTTAAGCCGGGCCAAAGCCGTACTTTTTGAAAATAACCTGGGCTGCGGGGCTCAGGACGAAATCCAGAAACTTTTGGGCCGCATCCTTCTTCCCCGTGGAGGCGGTGACGGCGATGGGGTAAAGGATGGGGGCATGTTCGGTCACCGCCAGGACAATTTTCACCTTGCTCTTGGCAATGGCGGCGTCGGTGGAATAGACAAAGCCGGTGTCCACCTCCCCCCGGCGCACATAATCCAGGACCTGGCGCACCGACTCGGCCATAATGTATTTGGGGGTCAGCTTCTCCCACAGACCGGCTTTGGCCAGGGCCTCCTTGGAGTAACGCCCCGCCGGGACGGTGGCCGGGTTGCCCACCGCTATCCGCTTCACCCCCGGTTTGGTCAGATCTTGGAGGCTGCCTAAGGCCAGCTGGGAATCCAGGGGGACGATGAGCACCAGGCGGTTGGTGACGAAGTTCTTCCGGGTGGGGGTCAGGATCAGCTTTTTCTCCTGGGCCTGGTTCATGGTCTTTTGGTCGGCGGCGGCAAAGACGTCCACCGGCGCGCCTTTGGCCATCTGCTGCAACAAGACCCCGGAGGCCGCAAAGTTGCAGACGATCTTGGTGTCAGGGTGCGCTTTCTCAAAGGCTGCGGCCACTTCTTTCAGGGCGTTGGTGAGGCTGGCCGCGGCGGAGACGATGAGTTCCTGGGCGGCGAAGGCCGGCGTTCCCCAGAGAATCGAGGCCGCCAACCCCAACAGGCAGAAGAGTTTGATTTTTTTCATATGCCAACCTCCTTGGCGCTACAGATATTTAATCTTAAAAATCTTGCCGGAGAGCAGAAGAATGGTAAGACAGACGACAGAGATGATGACCACCAAAACGGTGGCGGTCTGGTCATTGCCGGCCAGAAAGGCGTCATAGACGGCGATGGACAGGGTTTGGGTCTTGCCCGGGAGGTTCCCGGCCACCATCAGGGTGGCGCCGAACTCGCCCATGGCCCGGGCGAAAGACATCATGGCCCCGGCCAGGATGCCTCCCCAGGCCAGGGGCAGCGACACCCGCAGAAAGATCCCTATTTCCGACAGGCCCAGGGTGCGGGCGGCGTTTTCCAGGTTGGGGTCCACCCCTTCGAACGCGGCCCGGGCCGACTTGTAGATCAGGGGCAAAGACACCACGGACGCAGCCAGGACCGCGCCCTGCCAGGTAAAAATCAAAGATATGCCCCAGGTATCCTGGAGCCAGCGTCCCAGCCAACCGTGCCGGCCGATCATCACGATGAGGTAATACCCCAGGACCGTGGGCGGCATGACCAGGGGCAGGGTGCAGATGGAGTCCAACCCCTCTCGGCCCCAGAACCGGCTCCGGGCCACCAGGAAGGCCAGAGTCACCCCCACCAGAAAGCTCACCAGGGTCGCCACCCCGGCCACCTTTAAGGTCAACCACAGCGGGGTTAGATTTATGGGTAAGGCCATCAGGCCACCTCCCAATACCTATCTATTTTTTGCTTATATAGTATGGCAAGTTTTATACCGGTAAGCTGGCTTCATATATAACCATTGGATATTGTTGCTTATAAACTATTTATAAAGGTAGCGCCCGAGAGGTTCGGCGGGTAAATATTGTTCATAAATGTAACTTAAATTAAATGCCGTTGGTATAAAGTGTTCAATTATGTATAATTGCTCCCCGGGCAAGTGGACGCCAAATTCGGATCTAGATTCCGGCTGTGGCTGCGGCGCCGGCCCCATCCTCCGGGCTTATTTACCGAAGGGGCATTTCTGAGGGAAAGTGCAGGTCTTGCAATTGCGGCAAAAAGCGCCGTGGCCCATCCGGGCCAGATCCCGGCGGGTAATGTCCAGTCCGGCCAGGAGCCGGGGCAGCAGTAAATCCAGACTGGTGGTCTTAAAATAGAGGGCGCAGGCGGGCACCCCCATCACCTGGACCGGGCCGATGCGGGCCAACAGGGTCATGGCCCCCGGGATAATGGGAGCGCCGTACAACATGTCAGTGGCTCCCGCGTCCACCAGTCCCTGGCGGGTGACGTCGTCCGGGTCCACGGACAGGCCCGCGGTGGTCACCAGCAGATCGATGCCGCAGTCCAAAAGTTCCCTCACTCCCTCCCTGATAGCCCGGCGCTCATCCGGCACGATCAGGGATTTGAGCACCTGGCCGCCGCGTTGCTCCACTTTGGTGGTGATAACGGGGATGAATTTATCTTCCACCAGGCCCATGAAGACTTCGGTGCCGGTGACCAAAATGCCGGCCCGGGGCGGGCGCAGGGGCAGCACCTGAAACAGCGGCCCCTCGCTGAGGACGGCCATGGCCTTGTCAAAATCCGTCCGGGGGAGGTACAAGGGGATGGCCCGGGTGGCCCCCAGCATCCGGCCCTGGGAGAGGACCGTGAAGTTCTGGCGGCAGGCGCAGATGACCCGGGGTATCAGGTTGAAGGTCTCCAGGCGCTGCTCGTCCACCACCAGGAGCCCATCCCGGGCGGCCAGTAGGTTGACTTTCCCTTCCCGGGGCGGCTCGGTGAAAGTGACCCCGGCCCCGGTCAGGGCCCGGGCGAAGGCCAGGGCGGCTTCGTCTTCGTGGACCCATTCCGGGCCCACTTGAGTGTCTTCCTGGACATAGATATGCTGCCGTCCCATTTGCTGCAAGCGGCAGAGGTCCCCCCCGCCGATGAGCTGGCCTTTTTCAAAGGCCGGGCCTTTGCTGACCCCGGGATTAATCATGGTCATGTCATGCAGGGCCCGGCGGCCCACCGTCTCCGCCAGGGGTAACTTAAGCAAGGCCGGGCCTTCAGGTTCGGCTGCTTCGCTCCGGCCGTCATTAAGGTAAGGGGCCTCGCCCTGGCAGCCCCGGCAGACGCCGCCGTCCTGGGCCGGATAAGCTTCCCGGCACAAGGGGCAGATGGCCATCCGGCCCCGGCTCCGCTTCCCGAGAAACTGGGGACGCACCGTAATATCATGCCACCCTAAAATCTCCGGCCCGGCTTCCTTAATCTGCTCCAGGAGCAATGCGGAGTCCTGCTCCTGCTTGGGTCGCAGCTTGAGATACCAGGCTTCTATTTCCGGCCAGGCGGCCGTCTTCACCGGATCCAAAAAGACCCGTACTCCTTCTCCCTGGTATTTGTCGAAGAGGCTGAGGGCAAACCGGTCCAGATTCACCACCCTCAGCCAGCCGTTGCCGGTGGTGCAGGGAGTCAGGAGCTGCACCGCATCCGGCAGACAATGCCGGGTCTCGGCCAGCGCGTCGAAGAGGACTTCCGGGGGGAGATGCCTCTGGGCCAGATCCACCATGATCCCGCCGATGACTACTCCCGGCGCCAGATAGCCGTGGAAGGACTTCACCACTTGCAAAAATTCATCAAAAGAATAAGGTCCGATTTTCATATTTTGATTATCGCGAAATTCCGGGGGCTGTGAAAGGAACACCCCCACCCGGGGGGAGAGTCGAGTGGGGGTGTTGTAGAGGGTTTAAACTTCCTTCATCAGGCTAACCGCACAAGCTTTGTATTCCGGAGTTTTGGTAACCGGGTCCAGGGCCGGGTTGGTCAGGCGATTGGCGGGGTTTTCCGCGTAATGCAGGGGAATGAACACCACCCCCGGCTTGACCCGATCGGTCAAGAAAGCGGTGGCGGTGATAGTGCCCCGGCGGCTGGTGGCCCGAACCTGATCACCGTTTTTAACGTCCAGGCGTTTGGCGTCTATTGGGTTGATTTCCACCTCTACTACCGGATTTTCATGATGGAGGGTGGGACACCTGCGAGTCATGGTGCCGGTGAGGTATTGGGTAAAGATGGTGCCGGTGGTTAACTGGAAGGGATATTCGTCGTCAGCCAATTCCGCCGGCGGCCGGTAATCGATGGCCTGGAACATCCCCAGGCCCCGGGAGAACCTGCCTTTGTGCAGGTATTGGGTGCCAGGGTGGTCCGGGGTGGGGCAGGGCCAACATAGGCCTTTCTCATTGAGGCGGGCAAAGGTCATGCCCCCGAAGGCCGGGGTCAGGGACGCCATTTCGTTGAAGATGTCCTCTCCACAGGTGTAATTCAAGGGCAAGCCCATGCGGGTGGAGAGCTCCTGGATAGTCTCCCAGTTGGCTTTACCCGGGACGGGGTCGATGGCCGGACGCACCCGCTGCACCCGGCGTTCGGAGCTCGAGAAGGTGCCGTCCGACTCCGCAAAGGAAGCCGCGGGCAGCACCACATGGGCAAACTCCGAGGTGGGCGTGGGGAAGATGTCCATGACCAATAAGAACTCCAGGGCCTGCATGGCTTTTTCCACCCGGTTGACATCCGGGTAGCTCGTCACCGGGTTGGCCCCGAAGATTACCATCCCCTTGACCTTCCCTTCCAGGGCCGCATCGATCTGCTCAAACATGGTGAGCCCGGGGGTGGGGGATAATTTTACGTTCCAGGCCTTGGCAAACTTCTCCAGGTTCTCCGGGACGGTAATATACTGGTAGCCGGGGAGGACATTGGGCAGGCAGCCCATGTCGCAGGCCCCCTGGACGTTGTTCTGTCCCCGGATGGGATTCACTCCGGTGGAGGGCCGGCCGATTTGGCCGCAAAGCATGGCCAGGTTGGCCAGGCTCTTGACGTTGTCGGTGCCGGTGGAATGCTGGGTGATGCCCAACACGTAGCAGATGGCGCTGGCCTCGGCTTGGGAGTACCATTCCGCCGCCTGCTCCAGTTGGGCGATGGGCACCCCGGTGATCTCGGAGGTTCGCTCCGGCGGAAATTGTTCGATCTTCTCCACCAGGGCCGGGAAATTCTCCGTCCGCTCCTCAATAAAGGCCTGGTTGTGCCAGCCATTCTTATAAATGATATGCATGATGCCGTTGATCAGGGCCACGTCGCTTCCCAGACGGTGCTGGATATGCAACTGGGCCAGAGAGGCGATCTGGGTCTTGCGGGGGTCGGCGACGATGAGCTTGGCCCCGTTGGCCCGGGCCCGCATCAATCGCATGGACGCGATGGGGTGGGCCACTGTCGTATTGGTCCCTATAGCCAGGATACAATTGGCGT
>JAQTXE010000273.1 GCA_028688935.1 Syntrophales bacterium | reverse complement strand
CATGTCATGACCGGTCCTGCCACCTTCGAGAGCGGCGAATGCCGGATCTGCGGCGATGAACACGAACTCGATGAACTTCAAAAGGGCCTGTGCCACGTCTGCCGGGAATTCCCTGAAGGCTCTTATGAGTGGCATCTTGCCATCTGCTTCAAGGGCGGAGACCCCACCAGCGATGAACGAGACGCCTTCCGGTCCGGCTGGCTCCGGGCCATCAGCGAAGCAGAGAAAAGGTTCAAAGAAATGACCAGGGTGGAGATTGACTTGGGTTTGGACCCAAAGGAGGCCAGGCCATGATCGAATGTCGAGGCCGCAACGGCTGGTTCCAATTGCATGAGGCAACTGCGTTTGTTTCCGGTGATGCCCATGCCTCAATATCCCTCCGATCAAAAAAGCCTTACATGGATATGCCCCCCATCTATTTCGCCGGTCCCAAAGCAGAGGTCGAAGCCCTGCTGCTGGACCTTCTGGAGAAAGTGAGGGCCATTGGCGGGCCGTCACTTTATTGCGACGACTGCGCCCAGGAGAAGGATTGGCTCCACCCGCTGAACCTTCGGGTTTGGGGTATCTGTCCTTTATGTAACGAGGGAGAGAGGTTTCTCAACCAGAACCTGGGCGATCCGGAAAAAGTGGAGGCGAAACCATGAACACGCACGGCTTGAATATCAGGTTCCTGGCGCAGGGAATGGTCAAGCTCTCTCCGGACGATTTGCCGGCAGGGTTCTTCTCCTGGTCCAGGGAAGAGCAAATCAAGTGGGCCCAAAAGCGCTGGGCGAGCCTTTCCAGGAAGGACCTGCTGGAGGCCGTAGTCTACCTCGACATCGAGGAGGATTCGGTCCCGGATTGCCTGGAGGTGGACGACGAGAATTATGACGTCCTGGCGCGGACTCCGGCCTGGGCTGCCTTTGACCGGCCTGGATCGAGCGTCTTGGAGCCGGTAGAACCGGAGGAGTGAAGCTATGCCAGTAATAGGTCTTGAAAATGTGGAGCACCCCGAATACGGCGTGATCACGGTAGACCTGGACCTGTTGCGAGAGCAGCTTGCCTGGCTCGAAAATCTTCCCGGCCATGACACCTGCATCCCGGTTTGTGAGGAGCGGGAAGGGCTTTTGAATCTGCTGGGTGGCATTATCGACCTGGCTGACCGGGAGGACTGATGCACACCAGCAACTTTTGGAGGTTTTATCGCAGCGAGGACCTGCGCTTGGTCTCCATCGCCCTGAAGACCCCGGAGTGGTTCCAAGGCCGGCGGTACCCGGCCCTGGCCCCTACACGAAAAATGCTCAAGATGTGCGAGGTCAAATATCGGGAGGCCTATCAAAAAATCCTGGAACGGCTGGATCCACGCCAGGTTTATGAAGACCTGGGGCCGGACGCGATTTTACTATGTTGGGAGCAGCCCGGAGAATTCTGCCACCGGCGTCTGGTGGCGGAGTGGCTGGAGAAGCATTTAGGCGTGGAGGTGCCGGAACTGTCCTCGAATTATGACCAAAGGCAAAACAACCTGTTCTAAGGAGGCGTGAACGATGCCGTTTTACCTGAGACACGCCATCCGGGAAACCAGGACAGTTTACCTGGTGGAAGGAAGGGACCAAGAGGACGCCGAGCAGCATGACGGCGAATACCTGGGCTACGTGGACGGGGACGACACCGCTTGTGAGTGGTTCGGTCCCTTTGAAACCAAAGAGGAAGCCCTGAAGAGCGATCAAGCCTGGGTGGAATAAGAACAAGGGTTGCTTTAGGTGATCCCTAATTTAAACCGTGGAGGTATTTATGGCCAAGAAACCCACCGGCGATTGCGCCACCTGCTCCTTTTGGCGCAGGAAAGCCAGCCCCGTCAAGGGCAAGCTCATTCCCGGGGGCACCGGGAAATGCACCCGGAAAGAGGGGCTGTGCGACAACCCCAAACCCAAGGACCCCATTCCCGAGCAGAAAGGGAAACCCAAAAAAGAAAGGGGCCTGCGCCCACAGGCCCCGGAAACCAACCCTCAATCCGATCCTCGGGGGAGTAATGAGGTGCCGCTAAGCCTTATATACCCCAACCCCGGGCAACCCCGCAAGGTTTTTCCTAAGGCGGCCCTGGAAGAGTTGGCCCTGTCCATCAAGGAGCAGGGTTTGATCGAACCTCTGGTGGTGGTGGCCAAGGGGGAGAAGTTCATGCTCATTGCCGGGGAGCGGCGCTGGCGGGCCTGCCAGATGGCCGGATTAGAATCTGCCCCGGTGCGCATCTTAGAGGTTGATGACCGGCAGGTTGCGGAAATGGCCCTGGTCGAGAACATTCAGCGCCAGGACTTGACTCCCCTGGAAGAAGCCCGGGCCTTCAAGGAGATGCTGGATAAAAACGGCTACACCAAGGAGGAACTGGCTCAAAAGCTGGGGTTCAAGCAGGTGTGGCGGGTGGATGAGCGCCTGTCGCTTCTTAACTTGGCTCCGAAGTTCCAGGATGCCCTGACTTTCGGGGTCATCACCCCTTCCCAGGCTTTCGAAATCAGCCGTCTGTCGGGTGCGGAGGATCAAGAAGTGGTGTTCCGCAAGATCAAGGCCGGGGAACTGCCAACCTACAACCACTTGCGGCGGTTCGTCAACGCCATGGTGGACTCGAAGAAAGATAAGGTCCTGTTTGCGATGCCGAAAAAGCAGGACATGGAGGTCGTCTCTCGGTGGGAGAAGACCCTGGACGCGGTCACCGGACTGATCGTCAAGTCCTTTTCCCCCGAAGACTGCAAGGTGCTGGCCCGGGTCTGCCAGGGCAACGCCCAGGTGAACCTGATAAAGATCGACATGATCATAAAGCATTTGAACCTGGTGAAGAAGGCCATGCTGGAAAACGCCAGCCGCCAGGAGGTCTACGGCCTCATCAACGGCGGTGCGAACCTCGTCCCGGTGGAAAGCTTGAGCCCGGCATAAAAGAGGCTTCAAGACGTGATTTGCAAAGGCGTGTGATCCGAATCACCCGCTTTTGTCGTTTTTATAGGACAACAATCTCACGGCCTGCTTTGGCGGGCCTTTTTTAATTCTTAAGGAGGAAAGCGAGATGCAGGTAAATATCGAACGCGAGACTTTGTTAAAGGGCATTGGCCACGCCCTGGGCGTGGTGGACAAACGGGGGAGCCTCCCCATCCTGAGCCACTGCCTGCTTCAGACCAACGGCAACGGCGTCTTCATTTCGGCCACCGACCTGGAGGTCAGCTTCCGGGGGTTCTATCCCGCGGAAGTGAAGGAACCCGGAGCCCTGACGGTGCAGGCCGGGTTTTTCAACAATATCATCAAGGACCTGCCCAAGGGTCCCCTGGCCCTGGTAGGGACGGATAAGGCCGCCATGGAGATTCGCACGGGTGATTCTCATTATCAACTCTACGGCTTGGGGGCGGAGCAGTTTCCGGCCATCCCGGAGGCGGTCGCGGGGAACCTGATGGAGGTGGAAAGCCGGTTGCTGAAAGGGATGATCCAGAAGACCATCTTTTCGGTGTCAGGGGAAGACCTGCAATTCAACCTCTCAGGCATTTTCTGGGAGAAAGTGGAGACCGATGAGGGCGTCTTCCTCCGCCTGGTCTCCACCGACGGCCACCGCCTCACCCTGATGGAGCGCCCTCTGCCCGAAGGCGAGCAATTAGAGCTGGGGGCGGGAATACTGGTTCCTTATAAAGCCATGCGGGAAATCGGCAAGTTTCTGGATGGCCAGGAGAAGGTGACTCTGGGACTGGACGGGAAGACCCTTTCGCTAGAGGCAGCCGATAAGCATCTCTTCATCCGGCTCCTGGACCGCAAATTCCCCGAGTACAGGCGCATCATCCCGGAAGGTTTTGCTTACCGCTTCTCGGTAGACCGCAAGGAGTTTACCGAAACCCTGCGGCGCATCGCCCAGCTTTCCTCGGACCGCTTCAAAGGAGTGATCTTCAACCTGGCCGCGGATTCTGTGGAAGTCACCTTTGCCAACCCGGACGTGGGGGAAGGCCGGGAACTGCTACCGGTGAATTTGGAAGAGGGTGATTTAGACCAGCTTCCCCTGGAGGTGGGCTTCAACGCCCGCTATCTCCTGGAGCCGCTTCAGGCCATGGGCGGTGATACGGTCTTTCTGGAGATCAACGACCGGGATCACCCCTGCCGGATCATGGAACCGGGAGATGCCCACTACTTCAGCCTCGTAATGCCTATGAGCTTATAGAGTAAAACCACTACTATTAACCGGGAGAGGCGATGAAAGTCGCCTCCCCCATTCTTTTAAGGAGGAACCGATGGCTATTAAGAACCTGGTGCCCCGGCTGGCGGAGCGGGGGAAAGTCAAGATCGGGGAACGCGGCGAGCTCAAGACCTCGCAGCAGGGCAAGCAATTCTCGCAGCCCAAGAAATTGGATCATTTCGTAGTGACCACCATGCAGCGGGACGCGGCCGGACGGATGCTCCCGGACCTAGAGTTGATGCGCAAATTGGCGCCGCAGGGCGGCAAGTTGAAAGAACTGCCGGTGATGCTCCTTTACAACGATCCTGATGTCAATTTCCAGACCCGGTACGCTTGCTATATTGGCAACCGGCTGTGGTGCTGCGGGAACGGGGAGGAGGCTCAGCGGCTGGAGCAGGGGGGCAAGTATCAGCCGGTCACTTGCCCCTGCCTGCGCCTGGAGGCCAATTATGCCGGCAAAGATAAGTGTAAGCCCAACGGCACCTTGCAGGTGTTGCTCCAGGGGGTGGACAGAATAGGGGGAGTGTGGAAGTTCAGAACTACTTCCTGGAATAGTGTTAATTCCATAATGTCTTCCCTCAAGCTGATTCAGGCCATCACCGGTGGGGTCTTGGCCGGCATCCCCCTGAAGCTGGTCCTCAGTCCTAAAACGGTGACGATCCCCGGAACCGGGCAGAACATGATTGTGTATGTCGTGAGTCTGGAGTTTCCCGGAACCGAGCAGGAGCTGGCCAAGATCGGCTATGATGTCGCCAAGCGGCGGGCCGACCATAAGGCCAAGATGGACCTGATCGAGGCCGAAGCTCGCAAGGCCCTGGAGCACCTGGAAGAGACCCCGGAAGAAATGCGGGAAGTCCAAGAAGAGTTCTATCCCGAAGGGGTGATCATCGAGGCGCAACCCGAGGCGGCGCCGGAGTCCGAACCGGAACCGAGGGAGGAGCCCCCGGCAGAACCAAGCTCCGGGGCCAGCCCTCCGGTGGCGGGCGAGAAACCGGGAACACCCAAGGAAACTTTCCCCTCACCCGAGTCGGCATCTGCGGAAGAGACAGTGCCTGTGTCCTGGGATGCGCCGCCTGTTCAGCGCCAGCCCTCTCCGAATCCCAAAGCCAACAAGGGCGGAAAGGTTCCGGCCCCGCCTCCGCCCCCGCCGCCAGGCGAGATAA
>JAQTXE010000272.1 GCA_028688935.1 Syntrophales bacterium | reverse complement strand
TTCCTTTTTGTTGGCACGAATGCGTTCGATGTACCCCGAAGCCAGATTGGTGGCGGTGGCGCGATGTGCTGACATTTTGTTCATGTGGTGGGCCTTGGTGCAGTCGGCCCTGCCGGTCTTTACCGGAGGCAGCGCCGATCGCTACGGGTATAAGCGACAGATTGTCCTGGCCATTTTCTTAAAAGTGCTGGGCTACGCGATCATGGCCAGCCAGCGCCAGTTTTGGCCGTTCTTCGCCGGATGCCTGTTCTTGGCCGCGGGCACGGCCATCTTCAAGCCCCCGGTACAGGGGACCTTTGTCAAGACGCTCTCCCGGGAGACCTCGGGCGTGGGCTGGGGCATTTTCTATATGGTGGTCAATATCGGCGGGTTTCTGGGGCCGCCCCTGGCCCATTTTCTCTGCGGCTACTCCTGGCCCACGGTCTTTTACGGCTGTGCCGCGTTGGTCAGTTTGAATCTCTTCTGGCTGCTCTCCTACCCGCGGGTGGATTCCGGCGCGGATAAAACCACCAGTATCCTGCACGTAGCGGCCATGACGGTGCGGGAGGTCCTCAATCTCCGCCTGCTGGCCTTCCTGCTCATTGCTTCTATCTTCTGGGCCGTGCTCATGCAGTTGTGGGACATGCTGCCCAATTTCATTGTCGACTGGGTGGACAGCGCCGCCTTGGCCCGGCGCCTCCCGGGCTTCATGCTCTCCCGGGACTTTTCCCGGGGTCCCCAGATCGCCCAGGAATGGGTGATCAATTTAAACCCCTTTCTCATCATCCTCTTGGTGGCGCCGCTATCCTGGCTGGTCAATAAGTGGATGCGGCGGCTCACGTCCATTTTCTGGGGTTTTGTCATCGCCGGCGCGGGGGTATATCTGGCCGGCTCCAGCCAGTCCATCTTCATCTGCCTGGCCGGCATCGCCTGTTTTTCGCTGGGGGAGATGCTCTGCTCCCCCAAGTTGAACGAGTACCTGGGCGTCATCGCGCCCCCGGATAAGAAGGCCCTGTATATGGGCTACGCCAATATCCCCATGGCCATCGGCTGGGGCTACGGCTCTTTTGTGGGCGGGCGGATTTATGAACGGGCCGGGGAAAAGGCGGGGCTGGCCCTGCGCTATATGTCCGAAGTGTTGGGGGTGCAGGACCTGCCGTCCCGGACCCAGGCCTTTGCCAGGTTAACGGAGATGCTGGGCCAAACCCCGGCCGCAGTGACCCAGCTCCTATGGGATAAATACGATCCATCCCGCGTCTGGACGCCTTTTGCCCTGGCCGGACTGGTGGCCGCCGTCCTGTTATTCGTCTATAATCGCTACGCCAAAGGTTGGCGGGGGATAAACGCTTAGCAGGCCGGAAAATCCAAGGAATCTCGGGCCGCGCTCATAGCCCTTAACTTCTCACCCGTTCCTTGATTCTCTCTCTGAAAGGCTTATCGCCATCCTATCCCGGTCCCTTGGCTGTAGGCAAATTCTCACCCGGAACTCGCCGCGGCCAAGCATTCGGCAAGATATTTGACTGCACAACTATTGACTTCGGCATTATCGTAAATATTCTAATCATAGGTTCATTGACTTACGGCTCGTCCTTAGGTGATGAACCTTTTTCTTAACCAGGGTTCCAGCCTGTCCGGGAAAAGGCTGTTCTAAGGAAATTACTTATGGGCCGGGGGCCCAATTATTTTAAGAAATGCCGCGCGGGCTTCCGCGGTGACGTTTTTACAGAACAGGCAAAGGCCGGTGGCTGCATTGATCTCCAGAATCTTTCAGGCCGGTATTCCCGGTAATTCTGCTCCCGGCCATGGCCGGGATAAGAGTAAAATTCGGTGAAATTTTACTTTCCTGGAAAAAGCGCTTTTCCCTTACTGGTCGCCGCGCTGTTGTTGGCGATGCAACCCTTGACCATGGCTCCTTTGGGCCCGGCTTCAGGGTCTGCGGAGCATACCTCGCACCATCGCTGCGGTTGTGAAAAGGAGGAAGCTGCCTCCGGCGCTTGCGGCTGTGCGCCGAAAAATTGCTGCCTTTCCTCCTGCCCTTGCTGTTCCGGCTCCGGATTAAAATCTTCTGCCGTTTTATGCCATGCAAGAGCACACGATCACTTCTATATTTATATCCTCGCCTTCTGTTGCGGCGGGCCGGAAGATTCTGATTGCAATGCTTGTGGCATTAAATTTATCCTTCCTGAGTTCCAGATGGCCCCGGTGGTGAATTCGGTCCTGGTTACCGATCACACCCGGCAGGAACCGGAGAAATTATCTTGCCAACCCGCCGTCCCTCCTCCAGAGATCGCTGCTTCCTGGCCCATGGTTTTTAGCTGACTTTTACCCCCGATCGCGCTATCTCGCTTAAAAGGCTAGGGGCATTGGTGTACCCGCAGGTAGGGGCTGACACCGTCAACCACAAGAGGAGATCCAAAAATGAAAAAAAGAATATTGTCCGGGTTAATCATGGCGATTTTTCTGGTCACCGCGCTGCCGGCCTTGGCCGCAGACGCCCCTAAGGCAGAAGATATCCAGAAGCTTCCCAGTTGCAAATATTGCGGCATGGACCGGGATAAGTTTAATTTCAGCAGAATGCTGGTTATCTACAACGACGGCTCCCAGTTCGGAGCTTGCAGCCTCCACTGCGCCGCCATTGATCTGGTGGTAAATATGGGTAAATCACCCGTCTCCATCATGGTAGCCGATTACAATAGCAAAAAACTGATCGACGCCGAGAAAGCCGCCTGGGTAGTCGGCGGCAAAAAACCGGGAGTCATGACCCGGGTGGCCAAATGGGCCTTTGCCACGCCCGATGAGGCCCGGGCCTTCATCAAAGCCAACGGCGGCAAATTGGCCAATTTTGATGAAGCCCTGAAAGTCACCTTTGAGGACATGTATACCGATACCAAGATGATCCGGGCCAAAAAGGAAAAGATGAAGAAGATGATGAAGGGCAAAATGCCCATGCAGGGGATGGAGCACCCGCATTCGCCGCCCGAGCAGGCGCAGCCCCAGCAGATGCAGCATCAGCATAAATAACCTAATAATGATGATCCCGGGACGGGGGAGGCGCCGGGTTGGTCCCGGGTCTCCCTCCGGCCCTCATTCCCAGGTCTGGCAATAGAAAGGTTCACTATGAAATATCTGCAAATCGTCTTGGCGCTTTTGATGCTCGCCACCTCTGCTTATGGGGCGGACATCCCGGCCCCGAAACAGCCCGGGCCTAAGGATAAGTGCCCGGTATGCGGCATGTTTGTCGCCAAATATCCGGATTTTGTGGCCCATCTGGTCTTCAAGGACGGCTCCGAGGCATTCTTCGACGGCGTCAAAGATATGATGAAATACTACTTTGACCTGGCCAAGTATAATCCCGGCAAACAAACCGGGGATATTGCCGCCATCTACGTGACTGATTACTATACTCTGAAGTTGACTGACGGCCACCAAGCCTATTACGTGGTGGGCAGCGACGTCTATGGCCCCATGGGCCGGGAGTTGATTCCCTTTGGGGAGCAGAAGGCCGCCCAGGAGTTCCTGAAAGACCATAAAGGTAAATTGCTGTTAAAATTTCCGGAGATCACGCCAGAGGTGATCAAACCCCTGGATTAAACTAAGATCGGGTCTGCGGCTGTCATCCCGGTCTTGGCCGGTTGGCCGCAGTTTTTAGGTATCGGCTTTGAGAAAATCGTCCATCTTCCTCGTCTTCATCGGCGCTTGCTCCCTGGCCCTGGGTCTGGCCTTCCTGGACGCGCACCTGCAAGCCGCAGGAGACCTGCCCTATCTGCGCCAGGAGATCAAGGTGGTGGAAACCTTGCAGCTCACCGATCTCTGCCTGGCCACGGAAGCCCGGCATACCCGGCATCCCTCCCAGGCTGATTGGCACAGCCCTTTTCAGAGCCATCCCGGGGCCCTGGACCACTTCCCCTCCGGGGGCATCATCCAACCCCCGGAAACGGTCATTAAAGGTTATGAGCCACATCGTCAATAAACAGCGGAATATTTTGGATTTCGCCCTCTCTTCCCTGTTGCGGCGCAAAGGGAAAAACCTGGCGCTGGTTACGGTCTACACCCTGGTGGTCTTTGCCCTGGCCTCCGTCATGTTTTTTACCCAGGCCCTGAAAAAGGAGGCTACCCTGGTTCTCGGGGCCACCCCCGAACTCATCGTCCAGAAATTGGTGGCGGGCCGCCATGATCTCATTCCCGTGAGCTATATCGGCAAAATCAAGAAAATCCGGGGCGTGGCTGGGGTGGAACCCCGGCTCTGGGGCTATTATTACGACCCCCTGGTCCGGGCCAATTATACCTTGCTGGTGAACGACAAATTCAAGCTTCCCCCCCAGAACATCCTGGTGGGCGCGGGGATCGCCCGGGTACGCGGCGCCTACCGGGGCCGCTCGATCAATTTCTTTTCCTATGATGGGAAACCCCTGACTTTCCGGGTACGGGGGGTTCTCAGCCTGGAATCGGAGTTGCTGTCCGCGGATTTGATCATGATTTCCACGGCCGATTTCCGGCGCTTGTTCGGCATCCCCGAAGGTTATGCCACCGATCTCACCGTCCACGTGCGCAACCACAAGGAGGTGGCCACCGTGGCCGCCAAGATCCAACAGTTTTTCCCGGATACCCGGCCCATTTTGCGGGATGAGATCTTGCGCACCTACAAGGCCGTTTTCGACTGGCGCAGCGGCATCGTCATTGTCGTCCTGGCGGGGGCGCTGTTGGCCTTTTTGATCTTCGCCTGGGACAAGGCCGCAGGTTTGAGCGCGGAAGAAAGGCGGGAGATCGGCATCCTCAAAGCCATCGGCTGGGAGACCTCGGATGTCCTGCAACTAAAATTTTGGGAGGGGCTGACGGTCTCTCTCACCGCCTTCCTGGTGGGGACCATCCTGGCTTACGTCCATGTCTTTTGGGCCGCGGCGCCCCTGTTTGCCACGGTTATTAAGGGCTGGTCCACCCTTTACCCCAACTTCCGGCTCACTCCTTTTCTCAGCTTCTATCAAATCGCCATTCTGTTTTTCTTTACCGTGGTGCCCTATACCGTGGCGACCATTATCCCCTCCTGGCGCGCCGCCACCATTGATCCGGACCAGGTGATGCGAACTTGAGGCCCAGATGATCGAACTCCAACATATCAGAAAAGTCTTTAACGCCGGCAAACCCAACGAGCACGTGGCCGTGGACGACGTGAGCCTGGGCATCGAGGTGGGCAAAGTCACGGTCTTAACCGGGCCCAGCGGCTCGGGCAAGACCACCTTGCTCAGCCTGCTGGGGTGCATGGCCCGGCCCACCTCCGGCCGCATCAGGCTCCGGGACCGGGAAGTCACCAGCCTGCCGGCCCGGTGTCTCACCGAAATCAGGAGGAAGACTTTCGGGTTTATC
>JAQTXE010000026.1 GCA_028688935.1 Syntrophales bacterium | reverse complement strand
GTCCGATTAGCCCTTTTGCATCCGCAGTTTGGCCACGCCCTGTTCCACCATTCCCAATTTCCGGGCCACCCCATAGGAGACATCCAGGTTCCGTCCCCAGATATAGGGACCCCGGTCGGTAACCTCCGCGGTGGCTATCCGGCCGTTGGCGGGATTGGTAAGGGTCACCTTGGTGCCCAGGGGCAGGGTTTTGTGGGCCACGGTATCGGCATACATGTCGAAAGGCCGGCCATTGGCCATGGGTTTCCCGGCATGATTCGCCCCATACCAGGAGGCCACCACCAGCTTGCCCGCCCTGGCGTTAATCCTTTTGATTTGGACATTAGCCGCGGCGGTTTTTGCAGACTGGTGCGCCTTACCCGTCGCGGCCAGCATAGTAGTACCCTGGGTGCCACTGTCTTTCGCAGGAAGATTAAGTACCTGGCCCACCTGGATCAAGTCGGGGTTCTTGATGCCATTGGTCCGGGCCAGTTCCATGGGATCGGAGTAACCCAATTTTTTAGCGATTTCCGAAAGATTGTCCCCCCGCTGCACTACATATTGGGGGGGTGCTGCCGGCTGCGGCGGCGGAGTCGAGTCGGCCGCGGCTTTGAGCACATCGTCAAAGCTCTCCGCCGAGGGTCTCGCTTCCGGCTGCAGATAGGCAAGAGTGGACTCGAGTTGGGGGATTAAAGCAATCATGCCCACCTCCTGGCCCAACTTTTTGCAAGTCCCATACCGGGAGAGATAAGGGTTGATTATGACCCAAATTTTCCCCGATTTACCCGCCGCTCCGACGGCCCGGGAGGGCAGATTTTGCCTAGAAGCAATTGGCGCGCCGCCATGCCGCCCGGACAGGTGCCTGCCGCCTCCGGGCACAAAAAAAGCCGGTTTCCCGGCTTTTTTGCATTGTATTTTAGTTAGTTAGCCTTAACTGGCGGATTTCTTGTACAGGGGCGACATTTCCCGCAGGGTCTGGACGATCCCCGGCATCACCTCCAAGACCCGGTCGATGTCGGCCTCGGTATTTTCTACCCCCAGGGTGAAGACCAAAGTACCCTGGGCGGCCGCGAAATCCATGCCGGTGCCGATGAGCACGTGGGAGGCCCTAAGCGACCCGGAGGCGCAGGCGGAGCGGGTGGCCACGCAGATACCTTCCTCGTCCAGCATGAGCATCAGGCTCTCACCCTCGATATATTCCACTGACACGGAGAGCAGGTGGGGGAGATTGTGGGTGGGGTGCCCATTGATGTGAATCTCCGGAATCCGGGCCTTGATGCCCTGCTCCAGCCGGTCTTTTAAGGCCCGGAGGCGCACCTGGTGCTGGGGTAGTTCGGCCCGGGCCAATTCCGCGGCCATTCCCAGGCCAACGATGCCAATGAGGTTTTCCCCCCCGGCCCGGCGTTTGTTTTCCTGGGTGCCGCCGTCAATCAGGGGCCACACCGGGGTGCCTTTGCGCACATAAAGGGCGCCCACTCCCGGGGGGCCATAGAATTGGTTGGCCGCCAGGCTCAGGAGATTCACCCCCAGTTCCTGGACGTCCACGGGGATGTTCCCGGTCGCGGCCACCGCGTCGGTGTGCATGGCTATCTTATGTTTCTTGGCGATCCGGGCGATCTCGGCTATGGGCTCGATGGTGCCGATCTCGTTGTTGGCCATCATAATGCTGATGAGAATGGTCTCCGGGGTAATGGCCTTTTCCACGGCCGCCGGATCAACCATGCCATAGGAATCCACGTCCAGGGAAGTAACCCGGTAATCCAGGAGGCGCAGGGTGCGCAGGGAGTTGAGCACGGACTTGTGTTCGATGTTGGAGGTGATGATGTGCCGTCCCTTTTCCCGCAGACCGATGGCCACGCCTTTGATGGCGTGGTTGACCGACTCCGTGCCTCCGGAAGTGAAAACTACCTCAGCGGGCTTGGCGTTGATCAAAGCCGCCACCTGGTTGCGGGCCTTATCCAGGGCTGCGGCCGCGGGCTGCCCCACCTGGTGATCGCTCATGGGGTTGCCGAAGACGGTTTCAATATGATGAATCATGGCCTCCTTCACCAGGGGGTGAAGAGGCGTGCCGGATTGGTGGTCCAAATAGATTAATCCCATGGCGGCGTCCTTTCCAAGTTTAAGCAGGGGCGATCAATGATCGTGTTCGTGGGGCATTTCCTTGCCGCAGAAGATGCAGAAGGGAGACTCTTCTTCCACCTTCTTCTCGCAATAAGGGCAGTAGCAGGCTTCGCCCTTCTCCGGCAGGTGGAGTTCTTTCTCCTCGGGTTTGGCCGCAACTTTACCGGACTTGCGGTCCAGATAATTTTTAATGGCCGAATGCAGGGCGTCGGCCCCCAGGTTGGAGCAGTGGAGCTTGTTGGGCGGCAGTCCCCCCAGGGCCTCGGCCACGTCCGAGTTCTTGATCTTCATGGCCTCTTCCAGAGTCTTGCCCTTGGCCAACTCGGTGATCATGCTGGAGACGGCAATGGCCGCGCCGCAGCCGAAGGTCTTGAACTTGATGTCCGCAATGCGGTCACCCTCAACCTTGATATAGACGCTCATCATATCCCCGCAGACGGGATTGCCCACTTCGCCCAGGCCGTCCGCATCGATTATCTCTCCCACGTTACGGGGACTTTTGAAATGATCCAATACTATTGGGGAATAAGCCATGATTTTCTCCCATCAGTGATTTCAACATAATTTAGTCAAAATTATAACTACGTTATCATCCGCGGTCAAGAAACTGAAAGGGAAAACTAAAGGGCGGCAAAATTCTCCTGCTCCTGGAACCGCGTTCTGCTATGATAAAGCAGACAATCGATGGTAGGAGCGGGTGTTAAACCCGCCCTTACGGTCCTTGTTCCTCGGCCGCGCACCCTTTAGCCGGAGGCTTGCATGCTGTTGCCTTGCTCCCGGGTCCAGGTCCTCTTCCCCCAGGAAAAGATATGCTTAGAGAGCGAGGAACCGGCCCCCTTGCTCCTGGATGAGCATGGCGGCACCCTGATCCTCAAGGCGGGGGACCTGAAATTGACGGAAACTGCCGCCCCCGGCGAAGAATCCGGCTTTTTCCTGGAAGTGGAACTGACGCCCGGGGAGACTCTGGTCCGGGACATCAAAAGTTTCGCAGTCGAACAAAATTTGACCTTGCCCCCGGCAGCCGCACCGCCTGGGGCTTGCCTGGTCCGCCCCATCCTGGCCGCCTGCCATCTCCCCGGCCCTAAAAAGTTCATTTTTGCGGAAAAATCTACGCTGGAAGCCCGGCCCGGCAGAACCGGTGTCATGGACCTGGCGGTCCGGGGGGAATTTAAGGCCCGGACCGTGCCCTGCCAGGAGGCGGACCTGGTGATTCACCTGGCGCCGCTAGACCTGACGCAGCTTCTGGCCTATTTGCTGGCCCTGATCCGGGAGGCGGGGTGAAGATGCTCCTGTTTTCCTCTTAAAGGATAAGCCATGAACCTATTATGGGGCTTAATCATGATTATATTCGGCATGTTCCTCCAACCGCCGGGGGTAGAGGCCGCGGACCTGGTAAAACTGCCCCCTCCGGCCCTGAAAGGCTCCGTCTCCGTGGAAGAGGCTCTGCAAGCGCGCCGCACCGTGCGCCGCTTCGCCTCCCGGAGCCTGGACCTGCAACAAATCTCCCAACTCCTTTGGGCCACTCAGGGGATCACCGATCCCCGGGGCTTGCGCACCGCGCCCTCCGCGGGAGCCACCTATCCCCTGGAAATCTACCTGGTGGTAGGGGACCATGGCGTCACCGGCCTGGCTCCCGGCATCTACCGCTACCTTCCTAAGGGCCACGCCCTGGAACTGACGCTCAAAGGCGACTATCGGGCCCCGGTGGCCCGGGCCTGCCTGGGCCAATCCTGGATGGCAACCGCGCCGGTAATGGTAGTCTTTGCCGCTGAGTTTAAGCGCTGCACCGCCCGTTACGGGAACCGCGGCGTCATGTACACCCACATGGAGGTGGGCCACGCCGGAGAAAACCTTTTTCTCCAAACCCAAGCCTTGAGATTGGCCGCGGGCATCGTGGGCGCGTTCACCGATCAGGCCCTGAGCCATACTCTCAACCTCCCCCGGGAACATGAACCGTTGCTGATCATGCCGGTAGGGTATAAATAACATTTCAAGGTTCCAGGTTCAAAGTTCAAAGTTTGGGATATACCCGCTATAGTTGGTTCCCAACCTTAAGTTCGGGAACCGGGAGATAAGTCGGTGGCCCAGGCTTTCCAGCCTGGGCCGTTTTAACTTGCCGCTGTTCTTGACTTTTTTTAATCAAAATTAGACTTTTAGCCGTTGCACTGTTAAATTTTAATATCTTAAAGGTAGCGACTTGACTGTGACCCGAATTTTCCTCTCCATCATCCTGCTGGCCGCGCTCCTGCCCCTGGGCGGCGAGGCCCAATCACAGCCCTTCTCCCCCATGACCCGGGCGGAGAGGCGCGTGGCCCGGATGCAGCAGGCCACCCGGAACATCAGCGACTCCGAGGAATACCTGGTGGGCCGGGCCGTGGCCGCCCGCATCCTCACCACTCATCCCCTGGTCCAGGACCCCAAACTCCAACTTTACGTCAACGAGGTGGGCCAGACCGTAGCGCGAAAATCCTCCCGGCCCCAAGCCTACCGGGGTTATCACTTTGCGGTTTTGGAGAGCCCGGAGCCCAACGCCTTCGCTTGTCCCGGGGGCATCATCCTCATTACCCGGGGCCTGCTTAAAATGTGCGCCAATGAAGACCAGTTGGCCGCGGCCCTGGCTCACGAGGTGGCCCACGTGGCCCACCGGGACGGGATCAACTCCATCGTCAAATCCCGGTGGGCGCAGGTGGTGGCCGAGCGCCGCATCGCCCGGGCCAAGGAGCGGGGCGGCCGGGCCGCGGAAATGGCCAACCTGTATGAAGGCGCCATCAACGATGTCTTCAAGGCCATCGTTACCAACGGTTACAGCCGCACCGCGGAGTGGGCCGCGGACCAGGAGGCCCTGCGCACCTTGAAACGAGCCGGGTATAATCCGGCAGCCCTGGCCGCGCTCCTCACCAGCATGCTGGCCCTGCAAAAGCGGCAGGCCGGCCTGCATCATACCCATCCGCCCACGGCCCTGCGACTGCGCAAACTGGAAATGCAGGTTCAAGACCAGAAACCCGATAAACAGCAGAAAGTGCGGGAGCAACGCTTTAAGGAGCAGAAAATCTAGAGGAGAACATGTCTTCTTTGATTAAAATCATCCTCATTCAGCCTCTACCCTCATCCTCTCTGGACAGCCCGGAAAACGTGGACCGGGCCCTGAAGCTGCTGGCAGGCTGCCGGGATCAGAAAGCCGATCTCATCTGCTTTCCGGAATATTTCCCCTTCTCCGGGGACGAGACCCTGGCCCAGGCCGCCCGGGAGCTTAAGGCCTACCTCGTCGCCGGCCTGGTGGAAGAGAGCAAAGGCCGCCGCTATAACACCGCCACCCTCTTCGACCGGGGCGGCAACCTGGTGGGCCGCCAGCGCAAATGCACCCTGGGCAACCTGGAGCGCAAAGGTTTCGGCGTCACTCCCGGGGCCGGCTTCCAGGTCTTCGACACCGATTTCGGCCGCTTGGGGATGGCCGTGTGCATCGATTTCTGGGGCCAGCCCGAGGCCGGGCGTCAACTCACCGACCTGGGCGCGGACCTGGTGGTCAACCCCAGCATCTTTCCCATCCTCCGGGGCCACTGGTCTTTAGGAGCCCTGGTCCGGGCCTTCGACAACTATCTGCCGGTGGTGGGGGTAAACACCTCCTCCTTTACCGCGGAAATCGCCGGACGCCAATACCCCATGCGCGGGGGCGGGTCTTTTGCCATCCAACCCCCCGGACCGGTTGACGGGGCGGAACTCTCCCGCCTGGTGCGCAACTGGGACGATCTTAGGGACTGGGTCATCCTCCAGGCCGGGGAGGAAGAACAACTCCTCACCATCCACCTGGACGTGAACGGTCCCCGCCTCTGGCGGCCGGTGATCTGGGAAAGGTTTGGCATTCAGAGGTAAAGTGGCTTCAGGGCGAACACCAGGTTCGCCCATACGTTTTAATCCCTCTTGGTCTGGAGCTCGGTACGACAAAAAAGACCGGGGGAGTCAGGACCACCGGCCTGACTCCCCCGCGGCAAAAAATCTTAGGTTATAAGGGGTGAAAGGAGCTCGCAGCCTCCGGCCCCCTCCCCTACTGCTTGTTATTTCTTAGCCCACATGAGAAACAGCCCTAGCAAAATGAGGCCGTAAGCCGCGCCGTGGAGCCAGCGCTGCTGTTTCAGAAAGGCGGGATCCCTCTGTTTTCCTTCTTTCCTGGCCCGTTGGCGCCCCATGCCGCTCAAGATCAGGAGCACCATGCCCACCAGGGCCACGATCTGCCCGATTTGCAATACCGATATCGACAATGATTATTCCTCTGGCATTTTCGGATTGAAGGGTGGGGCAGGAAAAGGCTCTGGGCCGTGCCGAATTATTAATCTGCTGCCGCAAACCGAAGACTTACAACTGCGAACCGCATTAAAAATGGCGGAGAGAGAGGGATTCGAACCCTCGGTGGAAGTTTCCCCCCACACTCGCTTAGCAGGCGAGCACCTTCGGCCGCTCGGTCATCTCTCCGCTTCGGGTGGCACTTGTTTACTCTGCCTTCCACCGGCTTAGTTTAAACTCTTCCGTCCTGGCCTGCAAGCATTTAGGGGTGGAGGGAAAGCGCACATTAGGGAAAGGCCATTAACTTTCCGGCGATTATCACCAGAAATATAGCTATGACCCGGCGAAATTTTTCTTGGGGGATCTTATCCACTATTCTTTTGGCAACCTGCGCCCCCGCAAAAGAAACCGGAATGAGAAGGAGCAAACTCCACCATAGATTAGGCGGCAAAGTAGTGCCGCCGGTGAAATAGGCGATGATCCGCGTTGCGTCCACCATCAAGCCGATGGCTCCGGCGGTGGCGATATACATTTCTTTCGGTAAGTCAAAAGCCGATAAAAACAAACTGCGGATGGCCCCGCCGATACCGAACATGCCCGCAAAAAACCCGGAAAGCGCACCGCCGCATAAAGCTGCAAGGTTGCCGGCGTGGACCTTAAATTTCGCTTGAAAGAGAAGAAAAGCGGCGTAACCGGCCAGAAAGAAACCCAAGCAGCGCAGCAATATTTCTTTTCCCGCGCCCAGTGATACGGAAGCTCCCAAGTAACTGGTGAGCAGGCCCACCACCCCGAACAAGGCGATGAGTTTGGGGTTAAAGCCTTTATGAAACAGCGTGACCTTCCAGACATTGCCGAACCAGTGGATAATCGCCACCAAAAAGATCGCTTCCACCGGCGGCAGGACCATGACCAGCACCGGAATCATCAGAGTCGATGTACCAAAACCCGTTATGGTCCCCATGGTGCTGGCGACCAGAGTCAGCACGGCAATGGCAAAAATTTCCATGATGGTCCGTTGATCTGCCGTAATTATCTGGCGGAGGGAGAGAGATTCGAACTCCCGGACCTCATCGGTCTGCGGTTTTCAAGACCGCCGCCTTAAGCCACTCGGCCATCCCTCCGCACCCTCATTTTTAGCATCCGGGCCGCAGCCTGTCAATCTCCGGCCCAGGGCGGGAATCTAGAACCGGGCGGCCCAGTCGGTTCCCCGGAGAGAGCCGCGATCTGTTATTCAGAAAAGTTCAAGGTTCAAGGTTTAAAGTTCAAGGTTTGGTAGCCGCAGGCTTCAGCCTGCGCCGCAGTCACGCCCATTTTGTTATACGTAATTGCTCAAAGTATCTTTAAAGTCCTGCACCTCCTCCTGCACCCCCGCCAGGATCTCTTTATAGCGGTAAAAATCCAGGATGCGGATATTGGTCAGGGCCGGTTTAACATAGATGTCAGGCGGGGAAAACCTCTTTTTGGCTTCTACAATGGAGGCCTGCATGATCTGAAAAGTGGAGAGGATGTTTTCTACCATATTGGGGACCGGGTCTCCGGAGGCATAAGTCTTCTCCCCGGAAACGTCGATGGCGATGGTGAGATCGCACTCCCGGCGGAGGAGGTCATAAGGGAGGGGATTCACCGCGCCGCCGTCGATCAAGACCTTGCCGTCCAACTGCACCGGCTCGAAGAGCGCGGGCACGGCAATGGAGGCCCGGATGGCGGTGACGAGGCTGCCGCTGGCAAAGACCACTTCCCGGCGATTCCAGAAATCCGTGGCCACTATCTTCAAGGGAATCTCGGTTTCTGCGAAGGTTTGGGCCGGGATGGCCCGGGCCAGGAACTCTTCCACGCCCTTACCCTTGTAGATCGCCGAATTGCTGAGAATGGAGAAGTCCAGGAGCATCTTGGAGAGGTCCAGGAAGCCCATGTCCTTGACCACTTGCTCCAGTTGGGCTCCAGAAACCCCGGCGGCATAAAACCCGGCAATGACCGCGCCGATGCTGGTGCCGGCGATGACCGCAGGCCGCACTCCTAATTCATCCAGGGCCTTAAGAAAGGCGATGTGACTGAGTCCCTTGGCTCCGCCCCCGCCCAGGGCCACTCCTATTTTTTTCATCCGCTCTCAACCCCTCCAGGCAAGTTTGGCCAGCAGTAGTTGTCACCGGGGCAAAACTTCATACCTTTCACCCGGATTATTTTATATAATCTTAAGTAAGAACATTCCCTTCTGAGAATCGTTTCTAGGAGCACTTCCCGAAAATTATGAGCAAACCTAGACGCGGCCTGGGGCTTTTTTCCGGGGGCCTGGACAGCATGCTGGCGGCTACGGTCCTCCGGGCCCAGGGTCTGGAGGTGACCGGCATTTTTTTCGCCACCCCCTTTTTCGGGCCGGAGCGGGCCCGGGAGTCCGCCTCCCACTTAGAGTTGCCCCTCATCGTGGAAGACCTTACCGATAAGTTCTTCCCCCTGATTTATGACCCGCCCCGGGGCTTCGGTAAAGGGCACAACCCCTGCATCGACTGCCACCTGTTGATGCTCCGGGAAGCCGCGGTGCGGCTGGAGACGGAAGGCTTCGATTTTCTCTTCACCGGCGAAGTCTTGGGTCAGCGGCCCATGAGCCAGAACCGGGGGTCCCTGAACCTCATCGCCCGGGAATCCGGCGTCCCGGAGCTTTTGGTCCGCCCCTTGAGCGCCAAACTGCTCACCCCCACCCGCCCGGAACTCCTGGGCTGGGTGGACCGGGAGAAGCTTCTGGACCTGAGCGGCCGGGGCCGCAAACGGCAGATAGCCCTGGCCGCAGAATACGGCATCACCAATTATCCCGCGCCCGCGGGGGGCTGCCTCCTCACCGACGTAGGCTACGCCACCCGTCTCAAGGAGACTTTGCGCCATCAGCCGGAGGTCTCCCGCCGGGACCTGGAGCTCTTAAAATGGGGGCGCCATTTCCGGCTGCCGGGAGGGGCCAAAGCGGTGGTGGGGCGGACCCAGCGGGAGAACGAGGCCCTGGAAGGCTTGATCGAGCCCGGCGACCGGGTTCTCAAGGTGACCCGCCACCCCGGGCCCCTGGTCCTGGTGACCGGCCATTCCCAGACCGATGATCTGCAAGAGGCTGCGGGCCTGGCCGCGGCTTACAGCGACGCGGCAGAAGAAACCCAGGTGACCGTGGCCGTCCAGGACGGGCCGGAGCCTGCTCTCTTTCACCTCGCCACCCCCCCCAAGGCCCGGTTTAAAGAATGGCTGGTTTAATATGACTTGTAGGGGCGAACCTTGTGTTCGCCCTGTATGCTGCTGGGCGAACACAAGGTTCGCCCCTACGATTTAATATACCCTTTTTACTGCAAGTCACCGTGAATCATGAAAAGTTACCAGCAGAGCAGTCTCAACCTTGAACTTTGAACTTTGAACCTTGAACTTCCCCCTCGCTCAACGCCTCGCACAAGCGCCGCAACAGATGGTCGAAGTCGCCGTTGGACATGATCAGGGCCACGTCCCCGGGCCTCAGTTTTGCCAGCAGCCCTTCTAAAAGCAAGCCGGTATCCGGGTAATAATAGGCTTCTTTGCCCTGGGCTGTGAGGTCCGCCACCAGTTTCTGGGAAGAAAATTGCTCTTCCGGCTCCACCTTCCAGAGGTCCGGGGGCTCCCGGACGATAACCAGGTCCGCATCCTTAAAGGCCCGGGCGTAGGGCTCCTGAAAGACCTGACGCCGGGAGGTGTTGGTGCGGGGCTCAAAGACCGCCACCAGCCTCCGTCCGGGGTAACCCCGGCGCACCGCTTCCAGGGTGACAGACACTGCCGTGGGGTGGTGGGCGAAATCCTCCAGCACCAGAATCCCCTGATACTCCCCTGCGGGCTCCAGCCGGCGTTTCACTCCCTGGAATCCGGCCAGGGCTTTTTGTAAGGGTTCCGGCTCCTCTCCCAATTCCGCCATAACCGCCAGCGCGGCCAGGGTGTTCAGCACGTTGTGAGTACCCAGAAGTGGGGTAAAAAACCGGCCCCACCTTCTGCCTTCCCAAAAAACGGAAAACTCCAGCCCCCCCGCCCCGGGTTCGATCTCCGTGGCCAGCCAGGCCGCATCTTCGTGCAAGCCGTAAAAGGCCACCGACGCGGCCGCGTCCCGGCAAACCTCCCGGACCAGGGGCGCGTCCCCCCAGGCCAGGATTTTCCCGTCCCCGGGCGCCTGTTGCACAAAACTGTGAAAGGCCTGGACTACCTGATCCAGATCCGGGTAGATATCGGCGTGGTCGTACTCGATGGAGGTGAGCACCGCCAGCCTGGGCCGGAAATGGAGGAATTTCGGGCGCTTGTCAAAAAAAGCGGTGTCGTATTCATCCCCTTCCAGGACCACGTAATCCCCCCGGCCGGTGCGGTAGTTGGCATTGAAATTCCGGGCGATCCCCCCCACCATGAAGCCCGGGTCCCGGCCCGTGGCCGCCAGCAGCCAGGCAATGAGCGCGGTGGTGGTGGTCTTGCCGTGGGTGCCGGTGACCACGATACTGTGACGGGGACCCACCAGGAAACGGTTCAGGGCCTCGGGGAGGGATAGCCGGGGCAGGTCTTGGGCCAACACCGCCTGGGCCTCGGGATTCTCCCGGCGGATGACGTTCCCCACCACCACCAGATCCGGCGCGGGGTTAAGGTTTTCCGGTCGATAACCGTTCAGCACCTTGATGCCCAGACCCTCCAGAAAGGTGCTCATGGGGGGATAGGCGTGCTCATCGGAGCCGGTGACCAGATAGCCCTGCTCCTTCAAGATGCCCGCCAACGCGGCCATACCCGTACCGCAGATGCCTAAAAGATGGATGTGTTGAAGTTTCATTGTCTACCGAGTTGCAGTCAAAAAGTTGTTAATACGTAGCCCCAGCGCCCTTGACGCCGCCTCGTGGAACCGGGGCCGGAAGCGCTGGATTCTGCTCTTATCGTCCCGGTCCAGGTGCACTCTGTTAGTCAGCAAGACTACCATCTGCCCCTTCTCCAGGTCCAGCCAAAAAGAAGTGCCGGTAAAGCCCAGATGGCCCACGCTTGAGGAAGAAAAAAAGCGGCCGGCGCTACTTACTAAGCGGTCGGTCCCGGGGGTGTCGAAACCCGGGGTGCGGCCGTCGGCGGCCACCGGGGTGAGAAAAGCGCGCACCACTCCCGGGACCAAGGGTCCCACGGTCTCTCCCTGAGAGGCCCGGTATAGGGCGCTGAGCAGTTGGAAAACCTCCCGGACGTTGCCGAACAACCCCGCCTGCCCGGCCACTCCCCCCGCGGCCCAGGCGTTTTCGTCGTGGACCTCCCCAAAGATGTTGCGGCCGGGAATGAGGCCCGCTTCCGTGGCCGCATAGCTTAAGGAGTCGCCCCCCGGCTGCTTCCGTGGGCAAAATCCCAGACCCGGCAGCCCCAGGGGCCGGTAGATCTCTCCCCGGCAGAAGCCGTCCAGGTCCCGGCCCGCGGCCCTTTCCGCCACCGCCTGGAGGAGCATATAGCCCAAATCGCTATACAGAGTTTGGGTCTCGGGAGGATATTCCAGGGGCGCGGCCGCGGCCAGCCGGGCCGCCAGCCCGGCCCGCTCCGGCTGGGAAGCCTTGAGAATCTTTTGATAAAAAGGCCGCCAGGCTGGCAGCCCGGCCTGGTGGGCCAGGATGGTTTTCAGGTTAAGGCCGCGTTTATCCGGAAGCAGCCATGCCTCCCGGATAATCTCCCCCAAGGTGCTCTCCAGGGCGGCTTGCCCCCGGGCCGCCAGGACCATCAAGGCCAGGGCCGTGGCCAAGGGTTTGGTGAGGGAGGCCAGGTCGAAGATGGTCTCCGGAGTGACCACCGGGGTCTTCAAGTCCCGGGAAACCCGGCCCGCAAAGCCTTGCCACTGTAACTCTCCCTGCAACCCCACCGCGGCTGCCGCGGCGGTGTAAACCTCTTGGCGGCGGCCTTCTTCCAGGAGGTTATCAAGAGGGGACCAGGGATCAGGCGCTTTGTGGTTCATGGCTGATAAAAAGAATTAACCTCCAAGGCACCAAGGCACGCCGAGAAACCTTTACGGGCGTCCTGGAAAACCAGGACGCCCATCATTATTCCTTGGTGATTCTTGGTGTCTTGGTGCCTTGGTGGCCAGGGTATTTCTTCTTTTCAATTCTTCTCCAACGCCAGTTCGATCAACCTATCCAGCAAGGCCGAAAACTCGAGGCCCGCGGCCTGGGCCCCCTGGGGAAAAAGGCTGGTGGCGGTCATGCCCGGGATAGTATTGGTTTCCAGGACGTAAATCACCCCGTCCTTAATTCTCATGTCCGTGCGGCTGTAGCCCCGGCAACCCAGGGCCTGGTGGGCGATGAGGGCGCATTCCTGGGCGGCCGCGGTCATTTCGGGACTGAGACGGGCCGGGCAAATTTCCGTGGTGGCTCCGGGCAAGTACTTGGCATCATAAGAGAAAAACTGGTAGTCACTGGAGGGTACAATCTCCACCAGAGGCAGGGCCTGGAGGTCGGCGTTGCCCAAGACCCCGCCGGTCACTTCTATGCCTTCGATGAATTCCTCCACCAGCACCCGGTAGTCGAATTTAAAGGCCGCAGCCAGGCCTTGCTGCAGTTCTTTTTTATTCCGGGCAATGGTGATGCCGATGCTGGAGCCTTCGTTGATGGGTTTAATGACCACCGGCAGCCCCAGGGCCTCTTCGATATCCTGGGGACCGGGGGCCTTGCTTTTGGTGAAAACCAGGGCATGGGGCACCTTCAGGCCCGCCTGGAGATAGAGGATTTTGCTTAACTCCTTGTTCATCCCCAAGGCCGAACCCAGGACCCCGGACCCCTGGTAGGGAACTTCCAGGAGGTCCAGCATACCTTGGAGGGTGCCGTCTTCCCCTCCCCGGCCGTGCATAATGATCAGGGCCACGTCCAATTCCGGGGCCTCCCGCACCAGGCGCTCCAGATCATTAAGGGGGTCGTAGCGCCGGATGTCGTATTTCTCCTTGTCCAGGGCCTGATAGACCTGCTCCCCGCTCTTTAAGGAGACTTCCCGCTCCGCGGATTTGCCCCCGGCGATGAGGGCCACGCGCATTTTTTTCATTGATCCCTCCGGTCGTTCAATTGCAGGAGATCCACGGCGTTTAAATCAAGGGGGGCGAATATCTTGTCCTCCAGCACCCGGAATTTGATCTCCAGGGCCGCCAGGCGCTCCAGGGCTTCCGGGGTGCGCCCGTAGCGCTCCATGAGGTCGGCAAAGCGCTCGGAGAGCAGCACCACCCGGGTATGGAGCACCCGTTTGTCCGCATAATTGACCACGTCCGTTTCCCGGAGAGGTTGCGGCGACGCGGGGTCAGAGGCCAGATAAACGTGTTCTTTCACGATCTGGGCTACTTCCGGATAACCCAACTCTGTAAGCAAGACTGCGCCCCATTCTGCGTGTTTCTGTCCGTTCTTTAAGCAAGGCGTCTTGCCCAGGTCATGGAGCAGGGCCCCGGCCTCGATCAACGGCAGGTGCAGGTCATATCCGGCCGCGGCCAGGGCCTCCCCCAGCACCAGGGCTACCCGGTTCACCTGGAAGCTGTGCTCCCGGATGTTGGGCAGCATGCCGTGGGCCGACATCAGCTCCAGGCATTGGCTCCGGGACGGCAAAACCAGAGCGTCTTGTTTATGGGCAGAGAAAGAAAGAGGATTATGTCTCATAAATTAATTGATAACTTTTTAACGCAGTAATTGCCAGGATGGTTTTCTAGTCCCCCTTTTTAAAGGGAGGGGAGAATTAGAGCCCGATTCAGAAACACCATCCCGTGATTGTCAATCATCCATTGTCCACCAAAACCACTGCGTAGGCGGCGATTCCCTCGCCTTGTCCCGCAAAACCCATCCCCTCGGTGGTAGTGGCTTTCAGGTTGAAATCTTCGGGTGACAGGACCAGAATGGGGGCCAGGTTGGCGATCATGACCGGAAAATGGGGTACCAGCTTCGGGGCCTGGGCGACGATGACCGCGTCCACGTTCACCGGCTTGAAACCATGGGCTTTGACCACCTCCATGATCTTGGCCAGGAGGATCAGGCTGGAGATGTTCTTATAGGCCGGGTCGCTATCGGGGAAGTGGCGGCCCAGATCCCCCGCAGCCACCGCACCCAACAAGGCGTCCCCCACCGCGTGGCTCAAGACATCGGCATCGGAGTGGCCCGCCAGACCCAAATGAAACGGGATTTCCACGCCTCCCAGAACCAGGGGCCGGCCCACCACCAGCCGATGGGCGTCATAGCCCATCCCCACCCTCATTTCTTCCGGCTCCGCAGCCAGGGTAGCAGCGCTTCCGCCAGTTGCAGGTCTTCCGGGGTGGTGATCTTCAGGTTCCAGGGATCTCCCGGGATGACCGCCACTTGATGCCCCATCTCTTCCAGGAGAGAGGCCTCATCAGTGCCGTAAAAATTACGGCTGTAGGCCTCCACGAAGGCCCGCCGCAGCAGACCGGCCTGAAACCCCTGGGGGGTTTGAATCTGCCAGATATCCTTGCGGTCCAGGGTATGAATCACCTTTTTCTGGGGGCTGACCC
The DNA here is from genome assembly GCA_028688935.1 of Syntrophales bacterium. Classification (GTDB taxonomy): domain Bacteria; phylum Desulfobacterota; class Desulfobaccia; order Desulfobaccales; family 0-14-0-80-60-11; genus SURF-52. Next base: position 8,688 of record JAQTXE010000026.1, on the reverse strand, counting down.
TTTTCAAGGTGTCCTGGGCCGGCACCCCCAGGATGGCCCCCCCATGGCTGCGCGCGGCTTTAATGACCTGGCGGATCTGTTCCGGCGTGATAAAGGGGCGCACCCCGTCATGAACCAGGATGATGTCCAGATTGTCTTCCTGCTGCAAGGCTTTCAGGGCATGATAAACGCTGTCCTGCCGTTCTTTTCCCCCCGGCACCAGACGCAGCACCTTTTTGAAGCCATACGCGCCAATCACCTCTTCCCGGCAGTAATCCAGGTCATCGGGGTGGGCCACCACCGTCACTTCCTGGACTTCCTTGACAGTTTCAAAGACCTCCAGGGTATGGGCCAGGATAGGTTTTCCGGCTAACATGAGATAAGGCTTGGAAATCTGGCTCCGCATGCGCAGGCCCATGCCCGCCGCGGGAATAATGACCGCTACTCTCACGACTTAGTCTCCAAGTTCCCCTGACAGGACACGGTCCCGGCCCGGCCGGGAAGGCGCCCCTGCCTGACTCCGGCCACCGGAATCTTCTCCCGGGCCGCCAACAGCTCCCGGGCCCAATCCTCCAACCGCAAAAACTCCACCCCCTGCTCCCGGCACCGGTCCAACAGACCGGCGAAATCCCCCCGCAAAGGTCCACCTTCCACCTCCGCGTGCACCGTCAGGACCTGGGGCACCTTTTCCTTTTGCACCCGACTCAAGACCAACTCCGTAAAGTCCTCAGAACTGCACCCGTTAAAACCCAGCAACTCATCCAGCGTGGGCAGGGTGGTGGGAATTTCCAACAAAGGATTGATCTCCTCCCCAAAGCGGGGGAAATAGGGGACGGACCCCCGGGTGTCGCTGCTGTATAAAAAGCCGCTCGCAGCCAACACCGCCCGGTGCGCGGCGCTGCACTGCCACCCCGGCGCGGCAAAAGACCGGGCCGGGTGTCCCAAGAGAGAAGCGAATAACTCCTGGGCCCGGGCTAATTCCCGGGAAACCTCCTCCCGGCTCATGGTTAACAGATGGTCGTGCCAACGCACGTGGTCATAGCCGTGCAACCCCACTTCGTGACCCGCCCCGGCAATGATAGGCAAAATCTCTCCCGCGCTCTCGCCGATCAGCGGCGCCGGCAGCAGAGTACCATAAAACATGGTGCGAAGTCCATAAAGCGCGGGCGCCCGGGTACGCCACATCTTTTCCAAAAAACCCTGTTGCCTGAAGACCCGGAAGATGGCTTTGCCGGAGTTATCCGGCCCCAGAGCCACAAAAAAAGAGGCCTTAATCCCCCGGGCCGCCAAGATCTCCAGCAAGGCCGGGACTCCCTCCCGGAAGCCCTGCAAGGTGTCCACGTCTACTTTCAATCCCAACTTGGGAGGCACGTAGGCTCCATATGACGGTCTCTGAGAGATGGCCTAATCAGTTGCCAGTTATCAATAATCAGAAACCAGTTATCAAAATCATTACTGACCACTGATCACTGATCACTGATCACTTTCCCGCCCCCAAACCCCTCTTCCCCCCTCGCCTCCTCCAGGAAAGAATCCAGGGTGATCTTCAGCGAGGTTTTAAGATCGGTTTGCGGCTCCCAACCTAGAAGCTCTTGGGCCTTGGCGATGGAGGGCTTGCGGCTGGTGATATCCTGGTAGCCCTTACCGTAATAATCTTCGTGGGGCGTCTCCACGATCTCCGCATAAACCCCGTCGTCTTTATGGTCCGGATGCTGTTGGAAAAGGTCCCGGAGCATATGGGCCAGTTCTTTTACCGACGCCTCGTTATCCGGGTTGCCGATGTTAAAGATCTGGCTGTCGGCCGCGCCCCCGGGGTTTTCGATGATCCGCATCAGACAATCGATGCCGTCTTCCACGTAGGTGAAGCAGCGTTTCTGGAAGCCGCCGTCCACCAGGCGGATGGGGCTGCGCTCCAGGAGATTGAGGATAAACTGGGTCACCACCCGGGAGCTCCCTTCCTTGGCGGCGTAGAGGTCATCCAGTTTGGGGCCGATCCAATTAAAGGGGCGGATCATGGAGAACTGGAGCTTCCCCTCCTGGCCGTAGGCCCAGATGACCCGGTCCAGGAGCTGTTTGGAGCAACTATAAATCCAGCGCTGTTTGTTGATGGGCCCCAGGACCAGGGTGCTCTCGTCCTCGCTGAATTCCGCGTCCGGGCACATGCCGTAGACTTCCGAGGTGGAGGGGAAGATGATGCGGGTGCCGTACTGCACGCATTGGCGGACGATGCGCAGGTTTTCCTCGAAGTCCAGCTCAAAGACCCGGAGAGGATTCTTGACGTAAACCATGGGAGTAGCGATGGCCACCAGGGGCAGGACCAGGTCGCACTTCTTAATTTGGTACTCGATCCATTCCTTGTTGATGGCGATGTCGCCTTCCAGGAAATGGAACCGGGAGTGATCCAGGGACTCCTCCAGTTTGTTGGAGTAGAGGTCCATGCCATAAACTTCCCAGTCCCGGGTGTTAAGGATGCGCCGGGTGAGGGCATTGCCGATGAAGCCGTTGACGCCGAGGATTAGAATTTTCATGATTTTTTATTATCACCCTTTCGAATTCACGGGCCATTTTATCAGGAAAAAATAAAAAAGGGGGAAAGGCGAGAAAGGAAAGTGCCTAAATCAGCATTCCTTTCCTTTTCCCCTTTTCCCCGTTTAACTTTTCCCCCATTACCGGTAATGATCCGATTGTCTGATTAAGCGCCCAATTTTTGCCCCACCAGATCCCTCCAGGTGGCGATGGCCGGCCCCAAAAACTCCGGCTCTCCCTCCCACTGGGCCTGGGTGACGAGGAAATGGCCCTGGCCGGTTTCCACCAGCAGCCCTTCTCCCGGCAGGCAGGCCAATACCTGGCCGGGCACCCCCCCGGCCAGGTCCCGGGAGGCCAGGGGCCGGCCCCACCAGATAAAGAGCTTGCGGCCCTGAAACGCGGTAAAGGCCCCGGGATAGGGGTGGGTCACGGCCCGCACCAGATTATATATCTCCCGGGCTCCATTTTGCCAGTCAATCCGGCCGTCCTCCGGACCGCGCCCCCCGAAATAGGAGGCCTGGGTCTGATCCTGGGGCACTCTGGGGGCGGTGCCGGCCCTAAGCTGCGGATAGATTTCTTCCATCAACTCCTCCGCGGCCGCAGTCATACGGGCGAAGAGCGTCAGCGCCGTGTCCTCCGGGGTGATGGGCACCCGCTTTTGGGCCACGATTTCGCCTTTGTCGGGTTTTTCTACCATGTAATGCAGGGTCAACCCGGTTTCCCTCTCCCCGTGGATCAAGACCCAGTTTACCGGACAGCGGCCCCGGTAGCGGGGCAGCAGACTACCGTGGAGATTCAGGGCCCCCACCCGGGGCAGGTCCAGCAGGGGCTTTTTTAACATGTAACGGTAATAGCAGGAAAACAAAAAATCCGGTTTCAGCCTCGCCATGGCGGCCACGAAGGCCGGATCATTGGGGTCCTCGGGCTGATAGACCGGCAGATAATTCTTAAAGGCCAACTCCCGCACCGAGGAAAACCAGATATTTTCCCGGGGATCGTCCCCATGGGTGACCACGGCCACGATCTCATCGCCCAAGGCGCGGCAATGCTCTATCAACGTCTGGAGACAGACATAGCCGATATTATGATAACCCATGAAGATAAGGCGCATGGTTTAAGGGTTTTCCGTTTTCTGTTTTCTGTTTTCTGTTTTCTGTTTTCCGGGCAAAAGTCACAGACGAATCTCTTCCCGCCGCACGTTTTCAAAAAGAGGGCTTTTTCTCCCTTCAAGCCACTCTTCCGGGACCGGATAGGTGGCAATGAGCAAGTTGTGTTCCAGGCAGATGTCCGCTACCCCATCGCCGATGCGGTCAATTTCTTGGCCCGGATTAACCTCACCTGTAAGGGCGATGAGAATATCTATATCCGAACCGGAATGAAAATCCCCCCGGGCAAAGGAGCCATAAAGGTAAACCCCGCGCAGACGTTCCCGTAAATCCCGGCCAAATAATCTTGCAGCTCCTTTAAAGCCAATTGCACGGTTTGGGGAATCCGGCGGTCAGACATGCAGCTTATAAGTCCTTATATCCAGAGATTTTCTGATTCCAATCGCTCATGAGCCTCAACTCCCCGAAAACCATGAATAGTTTCCCTGGGCTTGAAGCTACTCCTGGCCCCCGGCCCCTGGCTCCTGGCCCCTGACGTCCTCTCCCCCCAGTTCCTGCCGGATGACAAACCGGGGCCGGCCCCGCACTTCCCGGTAGATGCGGCCCACGTATTCCCCCACCAGAGCCAGGGCGAAGGTGTTCAGGCCCACGAAGACAAAGAGGATGGCAAAGAGAGTGAAGACCCCCTCCACTTCCGGCCCCATAAAGAGGCGGCGCAGAAAGAGATAAGCGCCAAAACCCAGGCCCAGCAAAGAGATGCAGATACCCAAGACTCCCACCATATGGATGGGAAAGTTGGAGAACCCGGTCATGAAGTCCACGTTGAGGCGCAACAGCTTGAGGAGGCTGTATTTCGAGTAGCCCCGCTCCCGTTCGGCGTGCCCCACCGGGATTTCCGCCACCCGCCGGGAAAAGAGGTTGGCCAGGGCCGGGATAAAGCTGGAGGTCTCATGGCATTGGTTGATACTGTCCACCACTTCCCGGCGATAGGCCCGGAGCATGCAGCCGTAGTCCCGGAGCTTCACCCCGGTGACCCGGGACATCACCTGGTTGATGAGAAAGGAAGGAAACTTGCGGAAGATGGAGTCTTGCCGGTTTTCCCGCCAGCCCCCCACGGTATCAAAGCCTTCCTCGATCTTGGCCACCAGCTTGGGAATCTCTTCCGGGGGGTTTTGCAGGTCCGCGTCCAGGGTGACCATCACCCGGCCCCGGGCCGCCTGGAAACCCGCGAAAATAGCCTGATGCTGGCCGAAGTTGCGGTGAAACTGGAGGGCCCGGATATTTTGGGGATGCTGCCGGTGCAGTTGGGTCAGGATCTCCCAGGAACGATCCGAGGAGCCGTCGTCCACCAAGATGATCTCGAAGAGCCGGTCCATGGCCGTGAGGGTGCGGACCAGGCGCTCTCCCAGCTCCTCCAGGTTTTCTTCTTCGTTAAAAACGGGAATGATGATAGAGATATAAGGTTGGGATGATGCGAGGTTCAAGGGGATGACCTGATTAGCCATAAGTTTTACTTTCGGGTAGATTTATTAAGAAACAGAGGATGTTATCATCAATTCCCTTGGGTAGGCTCGACCCCAATCAGATTTGGAAAGGGTGCTGCTTCGAGCATTGCCGAGAGCAGAGTTTTCGGCCAGGCGCCGGCGGCATTCTCCAACGAATTGCTCGTGAATTTCAAACCCCACGGCTTTACGTCCAAGACGACGCGCCATCACAATCGTAGTCCCTCCACCAGCAAACGGGTCTACAACTATCCCTCCAACAGGGCTGGCGATCTTAATAAAGAATTCTGCCAATCCTTCCGGCATTGCCGCCGTGTGGGCCACACCTCGATACTGATTATAGGTCTGGGGAACAGTCACCACATTCCCTGGGTCCGCCCCCCCTCGCAGATACGTTTTGGTTCGATCACGGCCAAAACCTGCTTCTGTATTTCTCCTGCCAAGTCTGTCCAATTTGCGTCTGGCGATCTCAGCGACGTCTGCTTTATAGGGTACTCTGACTGCATCCAGGTCGAAATACGGTTTGGGCCCGCGAGCAAAATGATAGACATACTCAAAGCTATCCTTGGTCCGCGGCCCAAACTTACCTGGAACTGCATTTGGTTTCGCCCAGATGTAAGTCTCAATCCAGCGCCAACCCATCCGCTGGATAGCCAGCACCAACTCATATAAATATGGGTGCCTTTGGCCTTTTAACGGGCCGCTTTTTGCTACCCGGTTCTTGATATTGAGGATTAGGCTACCACTTTTGCTTGCAGCATTAAACATCGCCTGTGCAAACGGCAAGAACCACTCCACATAATGGTCTGGGTGAATCCTGCTATATGACCGTGCATCGGCGTATGGGGGACTCGTGAAGAAGAGATCGATACTGCCTTGAGGAAGGCGTGGTAACAAGCCTAAGGCATCACCCTGGACTATCCCTTCATCGAGAAATTGAGATAGCGCTTGAGTGTCACCTTTGATCTGCACGCCACATCTCCATAAGGTGCATGTATGTGGTTTGAAGGGGGCGGAGTAATTATGTAATTTAAGAAAAGGCCACCGTCACTAAAAGTCCCGGCGGCCCCGAAGAAGCCGCGAAGCAGGCCGTAAGCCGAGTTCTGTTCCGGAAAAGCTCCGGCGATGATCATTCCTCTGGGACCCCGGTCACCCGGGGCCTCAAGCAGCCTACCCGGGAGCTTTGGGCGGGCCACCCTCAAGCGCTCCCCTATTTGGCCTTGCTCCAGGTGGGGTTTTCCAAGCCGGCAATGTCGCCACTGCCGCTGGTGAGCTCTTACCTCACCCTTTCACCCTTACCGTGGACGTACCACGGCGGTCTGGTCTCTGAGGCACTTTCCCTGGGGTTGCCCCCGCTGGGGATTACCCAGCACCCTGCCCTGCGGAGCTCGGACTTTCCTCCGGCCGCCGATACAGCAACCGGCGATCATCTGGCCTGCTTCGCGACCCTTTGAGGTTCTTTAACCCAAGGCGGGGCCACAGCCTCACCTTTGCTGGTTGCCAAAAAAATTTTTCCGCCCTCCCCTCACCTTAGGATAAGAGGAGAGAACTTTTGACAAATGCTACAAAATTATTTTACCGCATGCGGCGGCTTTTGGTCAATGCCTTGATTGGCCAGACCATCGGCCAAGGTATTTTCGGCCCGGGGCACATGGGAGATGGCATAGGCTGCGAAGCTTTGCAACTCCTTTTGGGCCTGATGATAAAGAGGCTGAAGGTGGGGGCTCTTGACCCGGTAGGAACCTTTGAGCTGCTCCACTATCAGTTGGGAGTCGGCCAGAACCTGGACCCGGGTGGCGCCTTGTTCCCGGGCCATTTGCAGTCCCAGAATCAGGGCCTGATACTCCGCCACGTTGTTGGTGGTCTCCCCCAGATATTGGCTTAGTTGGCCTTTGAGGGTGCCCCCGGGGTCATAAAGCAGGGCCCCGGCGCCCGCCGGGCCGGGGTTGCCCCGGGAGGCGCCGTCGCAGTAGAGGCGCCAGAAGCCGGTCTCCCGGCGGCGGTAGGCGTCGGCTACCTTCTGAAAGAGGTCCTGGAGTTCCTGGCGGGTAATGCCAAATTCTTCCAGGACCTGGTCAAGCGAGGCGCCCCGGGCCAGGGCCTGGAAAACCGCGGCCCGGGAAAGTTGCTCCTTCCGGCTCAGGACGCACCCTGGGAGATGCCTTCCTCCAGGGCCTCCTCCTGCCAGTAGAGAATCCGCTGGCAGTGGGGGCACTGGATGATCTCCACGCCCTTTTGCAAGTCAATGAACTGCTGGGGCAGGATATTCATATGGCAGCCGAAGCAGACTCCGTCGGATACCGGGGAAATGGCGGTGCCGTTGCGGCGCTGGCGAATGAACTCGTAGCGCTTCAAGAGTTGCGCGGGCACCCCTTTGCGCAGCTCCTGGCGCTGCTTTTCCAGAACGGCCAACTCTTTTTGGAGCTTGGCCACCTGCTCCTCCACTTCCTTGCTGCGGCGGCCCACCAGTTCGTCCTGTTCCTGGAGACGCTCCGTGAGCCCGGCCATGGCCTGGTCTTGGGCCGCCATGAGTTCCATCAGCTCCAAGACCCGGGTTTCTTTCTGATCCCGCTGGTCCTCCTTAAAGCCGATTTCCTTGAGCATGGCCTATACTCAATATTGCTTTTAATCTCCATGAGACGCTGGCGGCTGGCCTTGATGCCCTCCTCCATTTCCGCCACCTCTTTTTCCGTCTCTCCCCGTTGCTTTTTCAGGTTCTCCAGTTCCTGGCCATGGGCGTCATATTCTGCCTGCATCGACTCCAGGGCGGCGCTTTCCGCCTCTAGTTCCTGGGGGAGTTTTTCCAGGGACTGGGTGACTTCCCGAATTACCTTGTCCAACTCCTGTAAATCCACCAGACGCTTCAACTCCGATAACAAAGCTCAACCTCCATGCCTGCTGTTTATCTTTTCCGTCCCGGCCCCGCAATTTTCCGGGGCTCCGGGATTAAACCGGTTCCCTCAAAAACCACTACTCCTACCAAATTGTCAACAACGGTATAGTTTCCCTCAAGGCGAACCCGATGTTCGCTCTTCCTCCATATCAGAGGCAGCTAAACGGCGCTTCCTCCGGCGCTACTTCCACCCGGACCTGGAGTCCGGCCTCCTGGAAATGGCGGCGCAGCTTCCCGGCCCATTCCGGGATGAAGACTACCTCGCTGGCAAAATGCCCCACTTCCAGGACGGCAAAACCTTGCCCCTGCCCCGGGATGGCCTGATGGTGCCGCACTTCCCCGGTGAGATAGACCTGGGCTCCCCGCTGCCGGGCCCTGGCGATGAGATCGCCGCCGCTGCCGCTGCACAGAGCCAGACGTTGCACTTCCGTGGGCGCCTCTCCCCAAACTCTCACCTGTTTGACCCCGAAAACCTCCTTCACCCGCTTCACGACCTGCTGAAAAGGCGCCGCTTTGGACCAATTGCCGATGCGGCCCAGCCCTAAAGGCGGACTCAGGTTGGCCAACGGATAAAGATCGTAAGCCGGCTCCTCATAGGGGTGCACCGCCCGCAGGTGGGCGATGGCCGCAGGCAGACGGCTGCCCGGCACCAACACCTCCAACCGGGATTCCTGGGCCCGGG
>JAQTXE010000271.1 GCA_028688935.1 Syntrophales bacterium | reverse complement strand
CAGTTCTCCCCGGATGAATGCCAGGCCCTGACCACCAGACAGGATCATTTGATCCAGCACCCCGGGTCCGGTTTGCTTTGCGGGCATTTAACGGGTGTCTCCCACAGCTACATGTGCAACCCCATGATCGCCCAGGGTGAGACTTTGGGTTTGATCTTACTGCACAAGAACCTGCCGGAAGGCGCCACTGGAGAAATATTGAGCGAGGCCAAAAAGCGCCTGGCCGTCACCGCGGCCAAGCAAATCGCCCTCTCCCTGGCCAACATCAAGTTGAGAAACTCTCTGCAGGAGCAGGCTATCCGCGACCCCTTGACCGGCCTCTTCAACCGGCGCTACCTGGAAGAAATGCTGGAGCGGGAAATTCTTCGGGTCCAGCGTCAAGGGGCGCCCTTGTCCATCATCATGTTGGACCTGGATTTATTCAAACATATTAACACCGCTTTCGGCCATGATGGGGGGGACGCCCTGATTCAGGCGGTGGGCGACTTTTTGCGCGGTCATTTCCGCCGAGGGGACATCGCCTGCCGTTATGGGGGAGAGGAATTTATCGTGATCCTGCCGGAAGCTTCTCTAGAGAGCAGCGTGGCCCGGGCTGAAAAAATGCGTCAAGGGATGCAGGAACTCCAGGTGGCATATCGGGGCCGGTCCCTGGGTCCGGTGACCGCATCCCTGGGCGTGGCGGCGTTTCCCGATCATGGCGCCGATGGGGAAGCCTTAATTCGGGCGGCGGACGCCGCCCTCTACCGGGCCAAAGAAGAGGGGCGCAACCGGGTGGTAATCGCCGGGTGAAAATAGATGGCAGGGCTGGCGCCGGGGGTAGTAGTCCTGCCGGAGCCATTATCTCCGGGGGATATAAACCTCCCGGGATTTAAGGCCGTCGGAGGGGCCGATGAGGCCCTCTTGTTCCATGGTTTCGATGATGCGGGCAGCGCGGTTGTAGCCGATGCGCAGCCGGCGCTGCAGCATGGAGATGGAGGCGTTCCGGGTTTCGGCCACCAACTCCACGGCCGCGTCCCATTTCTCGTCCTTTTCCCCCACCTCCCCTTCTTCCACTTCCTTTTCCTGCATCTCCAGGATGCCGGGCTCGAACTCCGGGGTCTGCTGGGCTTTTAAAAATTCCACCACCCGGGCGACCTCTTCATCGGAGACGAAGGCTCCGTGGATGCGCCGCAACCGGGAAGTGCCGGGGGGTAGAAACAAGAGATCGCCCATGCCTAAAAGGCGCTCGGCGCCCACGGTGTCCAGGATGACCCGGGAGTCGGGTTTGGCGGAGACCTGGTAAGAGACCCGGGTGGGGAAATTGGCCTTGATGAGGCCGGTGATGACGTCCACCGAGGGCCGCTGGGTGGCCACCAGAAGGTGCACTCCCGAGGCCCGGGCTTTCTGGGCCAGGCGGATCAGGTATTCCTCCGTGTCCCGGGAGGAAACCAGCATCAGGTCCGCCAATTCATCGATTACAATGACGATATAGGGTAAAGGCCGGGGGGGCTCCTCCCCTTCCGGGAGCTTTTCCTTGGCGTTCTTGGCTATTTTTTGGTTGTAGCCATCGATGTTGCGCACCCCCAGGTCGGAGAGCAGGGCATAACGCCGCTCCATCTCCGCCACCGCCCAATGCAGGGCCACGGTGGCTTCCTTGGGATTGACCACCACCGGGTGCAACAGATGGGGGATGCCCTCGTAGGTGGACAGTTCAATGCGCTTGGGATCGATGAGGAGAAACCGCACCTCCATAGGAGTGGCCTTGAAGAGGATGCTCAAGATCATGGCATTGAGGCCCACGCTTTTGCCGCTCCCCGTGGCCCCGGCGATGAGCAGGTGGGGCATCTTGGCCAGGTCGTTGACCACCGACTGGCCCATGATGTCTTTGCCCAGGGCGATGGTCAGACGGGAGGAGGATTTACGGTAGGCGGTGTCCGCCAGGATTTCCCGGAGGCCCACCACCTGGCGCTTGGGATTGGGGATCTCGATACCGATGACGGCTTTGCCGGGCACCGGCGCGACTATGCGGATGGAGATGGCCTTTAAGGCCAGGGCCAGGTCGTCGGCCAGGCCCGTCACCTTGCTGATCTTCACCCCCGGCGCGGGCTCCAACTCAAAGCGGCTGACCACCGGTCCGGTGATGATGGAGACCACCTTGCCCTCCACTCCGAAATGGCGCAGGGTGTCTTCCAGCTTTTCCGCCTGGGCCACCATTACCCCTTCATGGACCTGCTGATCCCAGGGGGGCACCTGGTCCAGGAGGTCCAGAGGCGGCAGGGTAAAACCGCCGGCAGCCGCGCCTTTTCTGGTCTTCAGAGCCGCAGTCCCGGCCTCGGGAACCGGAGTGGCCGGAGGCCCCATCACCACTTCCGGGGCTTCACCGGCGTTACGGTTGACCACCGGCTTAGGAGTAGCGGGCCGGCGGACCCGGGGTGCAGGCGGCTCCGGCTCCCGGCGGCGACGCCAGATTAAGGACCAGAGACCGGTAAATGTCCGGCCCAGCAGGGATAAAAGTCCCAGGTAGGAGAGGCGGGTGGCCGACATAATGCTGATTAAGAGCAAGAGGGCCAGGGCCAGGGCCGCGCCGGAAGGATTCAAGAGCCGGGGCAACCCCCAGGCCAGCAGGATTCCCACCTGACCCCCGGAGGGAAAGCTCCAGCCGCTCCAGTGAGCCAGGGGCCAGGCCAGGGCCAGGAGCCCGGCGCTGGCCGCCACTATGCCTCCCAGGGCCACGCCTTGCTTGAGGGAAAGGTCATCCAAACCGGAGCGATAGGATTTCCAGGCCAGCCCGATGACGCACAGGGGCAGCCAGAAGGCCGCCATTCCTAAGGCGGCCAGCAGATACCGGGCCAAAATGGCTCCGGCCTTGCCGCCCCAGTTGCGCACTCCATGGGCCTGCCACAACTCCGCCAGACTCTGGGGGTCCCGGGAGGTCCAGGTCCACAGGGACAGCAGGAGGAAGATCGCCAGCCCCAGGAGCAGGACCGCGGTCATCTCCTGACCCAGCCGCCGGGGCTGGGGAGAGGCGGGTTTCGCCGGGGGAGGAGTTTTGGCTTTCTTGGAATTATTTTTTTTGGCTTTGGGGCTAGGGCTCATAAAGACAGTTTTTGGTTCTCGGTACTCGACAAAAAATTTGAGGGATTATCAAAGTGTTACCTAAGAGACTGTAGCAGCATTTTTACTCGGGCACAAGCCCAATTTTGTCTTAATCCATATCCACCGCGCCCACCAGGGGGCGGGGCGCGGCCGCGGGACGGGTGGCCGCCAGGCGCCGGGCGGAAGTTATCCCTTCCAGACTGGGGAGGATGTAAGCCAGGCTCTCCGGGCTGATGCTCAATTGCTCATAAACCTCGATACCCGCATCTTTGACGGCATCATGCCAGAAAGTGTCCCGGGCCCGGTCCCGGGATTCATAGGGCATCTCGAAATAGACCCGGGTGATCTGGGCGGTAGCCAGGAGTTTGATGCAGACCAGGCAGGGCTCCAGGGTGACGTAAAGGGTGGCGCCCTTGATGGCTACGCCGTAGCGGGCTGCCTGGGCAATGGCGTTGGCCTCGGCATGGGAGGCCCGGCAGTAATTATATTTGTCCACGTCGGCGATTTGCAAGGCCCGGCGGTGGCAGTAGGGGCTGCCGTCAGGCATGGTCTGGTCCGTGCAATGGGGCGCGCCGGGCATGGAGCCGTTGTAGCCGGTGGCCAGAATCTGCTTGTCCTTGACCAACACCGCGCCGGTGGGCCGGGAGTTGCAGGTGGAGCGGGTGCTCACCAGCTTGGCGATGAGCAGAAAGTATTCATTCCAGGAGGGGCGCATGATTAAAATCCAATATCATTTAATCTTCTTCTGGTCGGAAGCTTGTTACTGTAATCTGATAAGTCCCATCTGATCTTCTCTTTTTAAGCCTATAGGCGGTGACTTCCACGTCATCCCATTTTTGTGCAGCACCTAATAAAGCTGTCGCTAAGTGGATAGCTTGATCCTTTGTCTTTTTTATCCCTACTGTTTTAAGTTGATCAACATTTCTATATGTACCCTCTACCGGATAAACTCTAACATCTTATATTTGGATCTATTGCAACACTTCTTATAGATTTTCTAGCCATTTTGTAACTCCTTAAATAGAGGCTATTAATCCGAATTAATAATCTGGTGGCACAGGCGTCTCGCCTGTGCCCATATAAATTTCTTCTATAACCTTTTCATACAGCCAGGGGTAACCTTCGGGATTTTCCGCCAATTCATTTTTAACCGGATTATTTCTTATGTACTCCAATTTATTCCATAATTCATCCTCATCCCGGACGATGCGATCAAATCTTTCATCCTGCCAAATAGAACCTGGAGTACCTCGCTTCTTCCTTATTTCATGGGCAGAATAGCTTTTTACACTGTGAATAATTTCAGCTAAATCAATAAATCCGCCTCCAGGCAAAGGAAGCGGCTGGCCCAAAAGATGGACATGATCTGGCATGATCACCGCGGCATAAACTGTCCATTTGCGGCCTTCCCAATATTTGATTGCTTCCAAGGTGATGGTGCGTTCTTCCGGGGATAAGACTTGAAAATCTTTACTTCTCCAAGTGATAAAATAAATGCTTCCGGGTAGTTGCCAGTGGGGAAGATATCTCTGGGTAATCTTAAAAGAATGCACAGGCGAGACGCCTGTGCCACCGGTCTTTTGCTTTTTCTTGATTGATTCTTTCCTCCCCATGGCTTGGTCATATTATTTTAGGGCAACAACTGGATAATATAAAGCCTCTTTCCGCATTGCCCCTCTCCCCTAAGCCCTACCCCGTCCTACATCGCCTCCGGTTCCGGGGGGGGGGGCGGCTGGTTTGGGCTTGACTCTTCTTTTGGGTCTTCTCTTGAGTTTGGGCTTTTTCGGGGGTACAGGGGAGTCTTTGAGGTATTTGGTGGCGACCCAGCCTTCGGCGCCGCTGGCCGGGTGGCGTACCTTGAACCAGTCTTGGCCGTGCTGGGCCAGTTTCTCCAGCTTGGCATTGAGGGGCAGGGATTTGACTATCCGGGAACTGAACAGGGGCAGGGAATGGAGATTGACAGTGGCCGCGGCCGCATAGGAATAAGCTTTCTCCGGCGGCGGCTTGACTTCGGCCTTCTGGACCTTCTCCGAGACCTGATCAGCGGGAACCCAGCCGATGCTGGCGTCTTTTTCCACCAACACCCGGAACCAGCCCTGGTCGTTGGCATCGACTTTCTGCACTCGATCGCCTTTTAACAAGATCTTTTGGAAAGGGCAATCCGGCCTGGGACACTCCCGCAATTCCAGGCTATCCACAGCCACATAATAATAGGCCGCAGCCACGGGTGTGGGGCTGACCAGCTCCCGCTGCAGCCAACCCGTGAGGGTACCCTCCGCCAGCCGCAT
>JAQTXE010000270.1 GCA_028688935.1 Syntrophales bacterium | reverse complement strand
TGTCGCCATTGACGCGGTGATGGGGGAGACTTCGGCCTTGGCCGACTATATCCTGCCCACCCGCCACTTCCTGGAGGACTATGCCACCCCCCACGTGGCCCCCACCATCCTTACCCAAACCAGCGCAGTGCGCCAGCCGGTAGTGCCCCCGGTGCACAAAGACACCAAGATCCTGGAGCAGATCTTCATCGACATCGGCGTCAAGATGGGCCTGCCCGGGATCGGCAAGGACGCCTACGGCCCCGGCGACCACCTCCTCACCCCCTGGGACTGGTACAAGAAGCTGATCGCCAACATCGCTTACGGCGACAAGCCCAACACCGCGGTGCCCGGAGCCACCGAGGCGGAGAAAATCAAGTACGTCCTGGACCGGGGCGGCCGCTTCGAGGATTACGGCAAGGCCTACAAGGGCGATCACACCAACCATGCCTACAAAAAAAGCTGTTTGATCTACAACGAGAAGCTGGCCACTACTAAGCACTCCATGACCGGGGAATATTTCGACGGCCTGCCGTACTATGAATCCATCCGCGACAGTATGGGCCGGCCGGTGGACCGGGACAAAAAAAAGTATCCCTTCCGCTTGAATACTTACCACCCGGCCTTTCACGCCCAGGCCCGGACCGCCGCGGCCCCCTGGCTCATGGAGATCACCCCGGAGGAATGGGTCCAAATCTACGCCGGAGACGCGGCCAAATTGGGAATCAAGAACGGCGATATGGTGGTGGTCTTCTCCCAGGACAACCCCGGCGGCGTCAAGGGCAAGGCCCTGGTCACCGAAGGCATGCGGCCGGGCATCGTCACCATTCCCCATTCCCTGGGGCACTGGCAATACGGGGCCCAGCCCTGTAAAGTGGACGGCAAGGAGACCCCGTGCCGGCAGTGGATCGGCCGCGGTCCTTCCGCCAACCCCGTGATGACTGTGGACCCCCACCTGAAAGACGTCTGCATGACCGACCCCATCGGCGGCAGCGCTTCTTTTTATGACAGCCGGGTGGGGATTCGCAAGGCCTAAAGGGCCGGGAGCTGCAGATGACCAATACCGAGCAGAGCCAATGGGAAGAGGCCAGAAGCACGGTTTACGGCTTTTTCAGCGCAGCCTTCCTCAAAGGACCCGACCAGCGGTTCCTGGAGACGGTAATCTCTGAGGAGGGGGCGGATAACCTGGGGGGAATTTTCCCGGATGCCGCCTACCGCCAGGAACTGGCTCAAGTGCGCCTGGAGGCCCAAGAAGGCAGGTTGACCCTGGAAGGGGCGATCCTGGATTTTGAAGCCCTGTTCCGGGTGCCCGGACCCCACTACTTGAGCCCCTATGAGTCGGTTTACCGGTCGCAAGTCGCCGGTGGCCGGGGCTGCTTATGCGGACCGGAGACTGCGGCCGTGGAGCAATTCTACCTCCAGGAAGGTCTCTTCCCCCGGGACGGGTTCACCGAGCTTCCCGACCACGTGGGGGTGGAACTGGAGTGCATGGCGATACTCTGCCGTAAAGCCGTAGAAGCCATGAAGGCCGGCGACCCCGCCGCAGAGGAATATCGCCACCAACAAAATCGTTTTTTTACGGAACACGTGGGGGCCTGGGCCAGGCTTCTGGCCCAGCGCCTGGCCGCCCAGGCCCAAACCAGTCTCTACCGGTTCCTGGGCAATTTCTTGAACCTTTTTCTGGGGCTGGAAGAGAATCTCCATTTCCAGAGGGAGGGCGGCAGGATAGCGGTTAGGACCGCTGAGGCCTCCCGGGAACCAGGGGTGCGGCTGTGAAAAACGGCGATGCGACTCCGTTTGCTGAACTCCTGGACGGCTCGGTGGCGGCCCACGGCCATCTCTGCCCGGGCCAGATCGTGGGGGTGCGCATGGCCCTCCTGGGCCTGCGCCTCCTGGATTTCGAGGCTCCTCCCACCTATCCCCAACTGAAGCAGCTCATCGTCTATATCGAGATGGACCGCTGCACCGGCGACGCGGTGGCCTTTGTGACCAAGGCCAAGCTGGGGCGGCGGTCCTTGAAATACATGGATTACGGCATCATGGCCGCCACCTTCGTCAACCTGAAGACTAACCAGGCGTTTCGGATCATCTCCACGGAAGAGGCCAGAGACCTGGCAGCTCTTTACGCCCCCCACGAGACGGATAAGCGCGGACAGCAGTTGCACGCCTACAAGGTCATGCCGGACGCGGTCCTGTTCCGGGTGCAGGCGGTGGAAGTAAATCTTACCGAATTCGACCTTCCCGGCCCCACCCGCCGCAAGGTGGCCTGTGTCCAGTGCGGCCAGGTGGTGCGGGATAACCGGGAGATGAACAGGGACGGCCAGACTTATTGCCGTCCCTGCGCCCAGGGGGGTTATTTCCACAGAGCCAGAGAAATCGCCTGGCGCGACATGAACTGGTCCCCCCAACCTCAGATTAAGGAGATGGAGGTTCGGACCGGAGAGCGGCGCCTCACAGAACGTCCCGTATTGTTGAGTTAGGATAAAAGACCAAGGGGTTACTTCCGAGGTATGAACCATGATTAAGACCATCAGCCTGGAAGAGGCGGTGGGCACGCAACTGGCCCACGATATTACCGAAATCCGCCCGGGAGAATTCAAGGGCCCCGCTTTTCGCAAAGGGCATACCGTTTGCGATGAAAGAATCACCTCTATGTTCTCGATCTGGAGGCGGACGAAATCCACGAAAACGAGGCCGCGGCCATCCTGGCCGCAGCCCTGGCCGGGGGAGGTATTGCCTGGGAAAACAACCCCCGGGAAGGCAAGATTAATCTCTATGCGGCCTTAGACGGCCTCCTCCAGGTTAACGTCCCGGCTTTGACTGCCTTCAATCTGGTGGAGGAAGTCATGTGCGCCACCCTCCACAACCATACCCTGGTGCAGCAAGGGGCGCTGGTGGGGGGGACCCGGGCCCTGCCCTTGATCGTGAAGAGGGCCCCGATTGAGCGGGCCGCGGCCATTGCTTCCCAAAATGGCGGGGTGGTGGCGGTTAAACCCTTACAAAAGAGCCGGGTGGGACTGATCATTACCGGTAACGAAGTCTTTCACGGCCTCATCCAGGACCGTTTCGCGCCCGTCCTTTCCCAGAAGATTCAATCCCTGGGTTCGGAAGTGGCCGCCCTGGCCTTTGCCCCGGACGACGCCGAGGCCATTACCCGGGCGATCCACTCCCATTTGGACGCGGGTTGCGACTTGCTGCTGCTTTCCGGCGGCATGAGCGTAGACCCGGACGACGTCACCCGCCATGCCATCCGCCAAGCCGGAGCCACGGAAATGCATTACGGCGCCGCGGTCCTGCCCGGGGCCATGTTCCTGGTGGCCTATCTGGGAGAGGTGCCCCTGCTGGGGGTGCCCGCCTGCGCCCTGCACCACCGTATCACCGCCCTGGACCTGGTGCTTCCCAGGATCCTGGCGGGGGAGAAAATCGGCAAATTGGAGTTGGCCCTCCTGGGCCACGGGGGCCTCTGCCGGGACTGTCAGGAATGCAGCCACCCTCACTGTCCCTTCGGTAAAGGGATGTAGGCTATGGGCGAAGAACCGACCACTTCCAGGATCAATTACCTGCGCCTTTCCGTCACCGACCGCTGCAACCTGCGCTGCCGGTATTGCACATATTGGCGGGACTGGAGAAAGCTGCCCTCCGGGGAAATCCTGCGCTATGAGGAACTGCTCCGCCTGGCCGCCGTGGCCGGAGAAATAGGCATTTCCAAGGTACGCATCACCGGGGGCGAACCCCTGGTGCGCCGGGGGTTGGTGGAGTTTCTCGGGAAGTTGCACCACCTTCCCGGAATCACCAAAGTCTGCCTCACCACCAATGGCGTGCTGCTCCCGGAGCAGGCGCCGGCTCTTTATGACACAGGGTTGCGCCATCTCAATATCAGCCTGGATACCTTGCGCCGGGAGCGCTACCGGCAGATCACGGGTAAGGATCATCTGCCGGAAGTTCTGGCGGGGCTGGAGAAAGCCGCGGCCCTGGGCTTTCACCCTCTCAAGATCAACTGCGTGGTGCTTAAGGGCATTAACGATGATGAAGTGTTGGACCTGGCCATGCTGGCCCGGGACCATCCCTGCCAAGTGCGCTTTATCGAGCTGATGCCTACCGTTTCCCAGGAATGGTGGCAACGACATTTCCTGCCCCTGACTGAGGTGGTGCGGCGGCTGACGCTACTCGGGCCTCTTGTACCGTCAACTCGGGAGGCCACGGCCGGGCCCGCCCGGATTTTCCAAGTGCCGGGTTTCCAGGGAGAACTGGGCTTCATCACCCCCATGAGCGGCCACCACTGCCGCACCTGTAATCGCCTGCGCCTTACAGCTGACGGCAAATTGCGCCCCTGTCTCCTGGCCGCCACTGAACTTGACCTCAAAGAGCCTCTACGTCAAGGGCTGGGAAATGATTTGTTGGGTTACCTTTTCCAGGAAGCCATGGAGCTGAAAGCTGGCAAAGTAAAACATCCCTTGCCCCCTTCCCGCCATTCCAGCCGCTCCATGGTCAGCATCGGCGGCTGACTCAGCGGGAAGTCAGACTTAAGCCACCACAATCAATAGAAAAAACAGACTTTATTACGTACAGCTTGCCATTATCAACGGGGCCAAGAATTAAAGCTAGGGAAATCATACGAGCCCGCACCCTCCCTAAGGGAAGAAGTAATGCCAGGATGCTCTACAGCACGAGACCTGTACGGTGGCTGGTGCTGATGCCAAGGAAGCCTATCGGAAACTGGATGGGTTTTGGGGCCAGGAGCAAGAGGAAGTATGCCCCACATCTTTCTCAGGCCATAAAAGTGCTCCCCTAGTGCTCCCAAGCAAAAAAGAGGGGTTGGCCGAAATGGCCAACCCCTTGATTTTTCTGGCTCCCCTTCCTGGACTCATTTCGCACCGAGTTGAAGACGTTTTCTGAGGAAATAGTTATGCTTTCCAATATGTTCCCTAGAAAAGGCATTATTGATATATAATAAGCATCGATTGCATATATAGGAGAGGTCAATGCATAATTTGACTCGCATTACCTTTAATCCCGAGGTTATGGGTGGGAAGCCCTGCATTCGAGGAATGCGGGTGACGGTGGGGGCGATTGTGGGATTGGTCGCCTCCGGTAAAACGGTTGAAGAAGTGCTTGTCGATTATCCTTACCTGGAGCGAGAGGATATATTGGAGGCGCTATCATACGCTGCTTGGCGGGCCGAAGAAAGAGAACTGCCTCTGGCTTTGCCATGAAAATCTTGATCGATATGAATTTGCCGCCACGGTGGGTCAAGGTATTTGCCGCGGCTGGTTGGGAAGCGCTTCACTGGTCCCAGGTTGGCTCGCCCACAGCCGGCGACCGGGAAATCATGACCTGGGCCAGGGAAAATGGCTATACGGTATTTACCCATGACCTCGATTTCT
>JAQTXE010000269.1 GCA_028688935.1 Syntrophales bacterium | reverse complement strand
CAAAAAGATCAATGGATTTTCCCTGCCTCCGGGGCAACTCGATGACTTAATGATAAAGCTCTTTGATATTTCCTGCGCCTAGAACTTTTCGGCTTATTTTAGCGAACTGGCAAATCCTGAAACAGGCATTTCTCTATTATCCCCTTACCCTCCCAGATTCACGTTGACGCGGCCCGGAGATAGAAGTATATTGCTGTAATAAACTGAATTAAATACTAATTTTTAATTCCTTTCCCGGCCCGCCACCATGAAAATCACCCTGGCCCAACTCAACCCCATTGTCGGGGATATTTCCGGGAATCTGCGAAAAGTCACCGGCACCCTGGCGAAGTACGCGGCTGTCAGCGACCTGATCATTTTCTCGGAACTCTTCCTGGTGGGTTATCCCCCCCGGGACCTCCTGGAGAAACCGGCCTTGATCGAGGCTACCATGGCCGCGGTCCGGGAACTGCTGGCAGTCTCCCGCAGCTTTCCCCAGACCGGGGTGCTGGTGGGCGCGGCCATGCCCACCGGCCTGGATACGGGCAAAGGCCTGAACAATTGCGCCCTGCTCATCCAGGGAGGGGAGATCTTATTCCGCCAGAACAAGTCGCTGCTCCCCACCTATGACGTCTTTGACGAAACCCGGCACTTCGCTCCCGCGGCCCGGGTGGAGGTCTTTCCTTTCAAGGGGGAAATCCTGGGCCTCTCCATCTGCGAAGACGCCTGGTATGACCCGGAATTATGGACCCGTTGCCTTTATCCCTTCGACCCCATAGAGGTCATGGCCCAAAAAGGGGCCACCCTCCTCATCAATATCTCGTCGTCCCCCTTCCAGGTGGGCAAGGAAGAAGTGAGATTCCACCTGCTCCACAACCACTCGAAGAAATTCGGCCTGCCCTTTATCTATCTCAATCAAGTGGGGGGAAACGATGAGCTGATCTTCGACGGCCGCAGCCTGGTCCTGGACTCTCAAGGCGCACCCATCTTGGTGCTCCCGGCCTTCCAGGAAGCGGTGGCCTACGTGGACCCGGCCCTGGCCGCCCAGCCCGGTGCTTATGAGCCCCTGGAGGAAATCGCCAGCGTCCATGACGCCCTGGTTTTAGGGGTTCGCGATTATTTGCATAAGTGCGGCTTTTCTCAAGCGGTGGTGGGACTTTCCGGGGGGGTGGACTCCGCGGTAACCTGCTGCCTGGCCCAACGAGCCTTAGGGAAGGACAATGTCTTGGGGGTGCTCATGCCTTCGCCATATTCTTCAGAGGGCAGCATCCGGGACTCCCGCCAGCTGGTGCAAAACCTGGGCATTGCCTGCAAAGAGATTCCCATCACCCCCATCTACCGCGCTTATCTGGAATCCTTGCAGGAGCATTTGCAGGTGGAGAAAATCGGCGTGGCCCTGGAAAACATCCAGGCCCGCATCCGGGGGAATTTGCTCATGGCCCTGTCCAACGAGTTCGGCTACCTGGTGCTCTCCACGGGGAACAAAAGCGAGATGGCGGTGGGCTACTGCACCCTCTATGGGGACATGAGCGGCGGCTTAAGCGTCCTGGCGGACGTGCCCAAGACCATGGTCTATCAACTGGCCCGCTACCTCAACCGGGAGCGGACCCTGATCCCCGAGGAGATCATCAACAAGGCGCCTTCCGCGGAACTGCGGCCCGACCAGAAGGATCAGGACACTCTCCCCCCCTACGACGTTCTCGACCAGATCATGAATTATTACCTGACGGAAGGCTATTGTTTCAGAGAAATCGCCGGTCTGGGATTTGTGCCGGAAACGGTGCGCTGGGTGATCAGGGCCATCGACCGGAGCGAATATAAGCGCCGCCAGGCCGCACCGGGACTGAAGATCACTTCCAAAGCCTTCGGCATGGGCCGGCGCATCCCCATCGCCGCCAGACATGAGTTTTAATTAGGTTAGGGGGGAAAGGAGCAACACTAGGTGTGTCTCACATGGTTTGCTCCCGCGCCCCTTCCCTCATCCCTAGCCCAACCTCCCCGAGTAGATTCTGAACCACCTATCCGGACAATTAACTTGACATGCCGCTGGAACCTTCCCGGAGGTGGTGAATCCCGATTTTCGCTTAACGGTTATCTCCCAGGATGATCCGGACAACCGGATTCTCGAATGCGCCCTGAAAGCCGGGGCGGAATACCTTATCACCGGTGACCGCCATCTTTTAAATCTACAAATATATCAAGATATCAAAGTAGTTAACCCGGCTGCCTTCCTGAAAATAATCCAAGCTTAATTTTTTCCAAAAAGGCTTAAAAGAAAAAAACCACAGAGACACAGAGGGCACAGAGTTTCACAGAGGAGAAGATTTTGGCTTAGGCGCAAGGCACCAAAGCCAAAGTAATATCTCTGTGTATCTCTGTGCCTCTTGGTGTTTCCGTGGTTTATTTTTTTATTCACATCGCCTTCGGCATCTTGCCTTTGGGAACCGCCAGAGGAGCGGGTTCCTGGTCTTCCAACTCCTCCCCGGGTGCATCGGGCTCCGCCGGCTGCTCGCCCTTATCCGGGGGCGCCATCACCTCCGGAGCCGGGGGTAATGAGGTCTTCGACGGCGATTGGGGTTGCTTCTCTTCCGGCGGCGGGGGCGGTGGCACATAAGCCTCGGCAGGGGGCGCGGGCGGGACCGGCGCGCGGGGACTGGCAGGCAGAGGCGGCGGTACTACGGGTTTGCCCTCCGGAGTCAAAAAGCCGTCCTCCCGTTGCGGTCCCGGAGTCGCTCTTTCGGGCTGCTGGGGGCCGCGGCGGGACATGGTCTTAAAATATTCCTGGTTGATTTGGGCCAGAATGGCCGGGGGACGCGGCGCCCGCATCCAGGGGCCTTTGATCGTTTTGCTCCGATACCAGGCGCCTGCCCAATACAGGTAATACCGGCCCCGGTGCTTAAAAACATCGGTGGGGACGTTGGGCGCGTGATATACCTGGGGCAGGTCAGGCATGGGGGTCCATTGAGGGACCACGTTGGGGGGCACGGGAATGATGCGCAGGCGCTCCGCATCGGCGGAGTTGCAGAGCAGCGCCAGGCCCAGCACCGCCAGGATCGCCAGAAACTTGCCGTTAAGCTGCCGCCTGGAATTGGCAGGCATGGGGGTACCCTCCTTCAATCGCTAGGGGATATGCGCACGGCGGCCCAAGGAAAGATCATGGAGCGGCAAGAGGATATCCGCCATTTCCCGCACCTTACGGGCACTCTCATAGGCGTCGATGGCGTTGATATGCACCCCCGGGGCCACCACCGGTCCTGAGGCCGGGAAGTTCTGCTCATTGCAGCAGAACCCGGTGATCACCGCCTGACCCTGGCTGGTGTTCACCATCACCGATTGGCCCCCCACGGTGTGGCCGGGGGTGAGCAGCACCCGGATGCCGTCCACGATCTCCTGGTCCCCTTCCACCAGCACCACTTCCACGTCATCCAGCAGGTCCGGAAAGTAGCGGTGGTCCAGGGGATGGGGGTCCTGAAAAAATTCATATTCCGCCTTCTGCACATAGACCCGGGCCTTGGTGCACTTATAATCGTTTTCGCAGTGGTCGTTGTGCAGGTGGGTATGAATAATGATATCGATATCTTCGGGTTTGAGCCCGAAAGTGTCCAGGGCCTCCTCGAACTCCTGAACCTTGAGGCCGTATTGCTCTTCCATCCCCGGGGGGACCATGAATTGCTCCATACCAGTGTCCACCAGGATCTTTTGCGGTCCGCCTTCCAGATAAAAGACATAGCAGGGAAGAAAGATGCGTTTGCCGTAGCCCTTTAGATAAGTCATGATACCCTGATCAGTTTCATTGGCCCCCACCACCAGGGGATGGATGACGTATTGCTGCATGGCTTCTCCTTGTTTTGATTCCTTTTAGGAGAATATATTACCTCGCGCTGGGAAAAAATTGGAAAATTTCTCTAGTGCGGGAGGATCAAGGCCTCAGCAGAGCCAGCAGCCCTTTTCCCTGATCTCCTCATACCAGCGGGTGCGGATGGCCGCGATCTCCTTTTTGTCCAGGAGCAGAAAGTTGCGGGCCTGGGCCATGTCGATGAAGCCCCCGAAGTAGGCGAATTTCACCAGGTTCTCCAGGTTTTCCGGGGAAAACTCCCGGGCGTAATCCGGGACCCGTTCCCACATCTCCTCCACCTGAATGATCTTTTTGACCCGCTGAAAATGGTCTTTAAGGATGGCGGTATTATCCTGGCCAACCATGATTACCAATTAGAAAAAACCAGCAAAAAATCTGCTCATCTCAGCCAGGGGCGGATGAGCCGTTTGGCGGTGTTGATGGGAATAGCAAAGCCGATACCCTGGCCCTGGGAGGCGATCATGGTGTTGATGCCGATGACGTTGCCGTTGATGTCCAACAAGGGGCCGCCGCTGTTTCCCGGGTTGATGGAGGCGTCCGTCTGGATAAAATCCCCGTAAGTGCCCCGGCCCAAGCCGCTGCGGCCGGTGGCGCTGACGATTCCCACGGTCATGGTCTTTTCCAGGCCGAAGGGGCTGCCGATGGCAATAGCCCACTGGCCCACCCGGAGTCGGCTGGAATCCCCCAACCGGGCCGGTCTCAGACCTCCCCCCTGGACCTGTACCAGGGCCAGGTCAAACTTGCTATGGGTGCCGATCAGCTTGCCGGTGAGCTGGCGGCCGTCATGGAGGTTTACCTGCAACTGCTGGGAGCCGGCCACCACGTGGCGGTTGGTGAGGATGTACCCCCGGGAGTTGATGATGATGCCGGAGCCCTGGCCCACCTGGCGCTGCCGTATCGGCCGGGGCCGGTCAAATTCCCGGAACGCGCCCTCATAGGGGGTGCCCCGGAAGAAATCATCGGGAATGCCGGGGGACCGGTAAGTTACTACCCGCACAGCCTTGAGGCTGACCACCGAGGGCATCACCTGATCCGCCACCCGGATGAAATCTTCCTGGAGGCCCATGGCCGTGGCAGCCGCGGCCGAAGGTGGCTGCACCTGCACCGGCCCCAGAAGCAGGGTCAGGGTCCCGACAAAAAAAACTATGATCCATAAGCGTTGGCGCATTTTTACCTCCAACCCCCTCCGCCAGGGAGGGGGAGATAAACTTCCCAGGCTAAGAAACCGGTCAGTTGCTACTGATTTGACTGCAATCCTGCTAATAATGCTAACTTTTTCCTAGTCTCCAATAATATGATCCCGATAAATTTTATCTGAATTTGACGAATTCTTCCATAAATGGATTACCCGGGATGCCGCGACAGGGTTGCCGGAAAACAGTTGCCTCTTACCCCGGACATCCGGGGTTCCCTCAAATATTACCTTGGAACTTTTTAGGGGAAAGATGCAGGGAAGGCGTTTTCTGGCAAGAGCCCTCAGGCCAACAAAAGGACTTCCCGGCCCGGCGGCGGGCCGATGACGGCCAGGACTTCCGGGGGGAT
>JAQTXE010000268.1 GCA_028688935.1 Syntrophales bacterium | reverse complement strand
TGGACGACCTCCCCATCACTTCCCGGGATTTTGCCTTCCAGGCCCGAAAAACCGCGCAGGAAGCCGGTCTAAAAAACGTCCACCTGGGCAATCTGCACCTGTTGCGTTGAGTGAGCAGTGAGCAGTGAGCAATAAGAATCGAGCCCCTCGTAAGTTCATTTTATACTGTCCAGAAAAATTCCCAGCGGTAGCACAGGCTTTCCAGCCTGTGCTGATTACCGGGGCGGGCGAGACGCCCACCCTACAGCATTTTATGTTTTATATTGTGGGTCGGGAGCCCAGGGATAACTGCCTTTAAAAGTTCAAAGCGCAGGGCTCGAAGTTCATTGCCTTGTAAGTCACTGTTTTTTTCACTGACCACTGACCACTGACCACTGATTACTGATTACTGGCTATTGGCTACTGGCCACTGGCTTCTGCATGTTGCTCACTTTCTTGACAATGTTGCGGGGGGCGGTATACTGTGAAACGGGAGGGGGGGGATGGTGAAAACCAAGATCATATTCATTACCGGCGGGGTGCTGTCCTCCCTGGGGAAGGGGGTGGCGGCCGCGGCTATCGGGGCCTTATTGGAATCCCGGGGGCTCAGGGTCACTTTTCAGAAACTGGACCCTTACATCAACGTGGACCCCGGCACCATGAACCCCTTTCAACACGGGGAGGTTTACGTCACCGAAGACGGGGCCGAAACCGACCTGGACCTGGGGCATTATGAGCGCTACACCACCGTCACCCTGAGCCAGGAAAACAATTTCACTTCCGGGCGCATCTATAACAACGTCATCACCAAGGAGCGGCGGGGCGACTATCTGGGGGGCACCGTCCAGGTCATCCCCCATATCACCGACGAAATCAAGGAATCCATCCTCAAGGTCGCGCCCACGGTGGATGTGGCCATCATCGAAATCGGCGGCACCGTGGGGGACATCGAAAGCCTGCCGTTTTTAGAGGCCATCCGCCAGCTCAAAGGCGATCTGGGCAAAGAAAACGTCTGTTACATCCACCTCACCCTGGTGCCCTACATCAAAAGCGCCGGGGAGGTGAAAACCAAGCCCACCCAGCACAGCGTCAAGGAACTGCGCTCCATCGGTATCCAGCCCGACATTCTCCTTTGCCGCACGGAAAAAAATCTCAGCAAGGACATCAAGGCCAAGATCGCCCTCTTCTGCAACGTCTTGCCCAACGCGGTGATCACCGCCCGGGACGTGGAAAATATCTATGAAATTCCCCTGCTCTTCCACGAAGAAGGATTGGACGAGCGCCTGGTGGAGGTGCTGAACATCTGGACCCGGTCTCCCCGTCTGGAGACCTGGGAACAGCTGGCGGCCCGCATCCGGGGTCCCAAGGACCGGGTGGAAATCGGCATCGTCGGTAAATACGTGGACCTCCGGGAATCCTACAAGAGCCTGCACGAAGCCCTGGTGCACGGTGGCTTGGCCCATGAATCCCAGGTGGCCCTCACCTATATCGATTCGGAGCGGGTGGAGCGGGAAGGTCCGGAGGGTCTTTTGGGCCATCTCCACGGCATCCTGGTGCCCGGGGGCTTCGGAGTCCGGGGCGTGGAAGGCAAGATCCACGCTATCTGTTATGCCCGGGAAAACAAAATCCCCTATTTCGGCATCTGTTTCGGCATGCAACTGGCGGTCATCGAGTTCGCCCGCCATCTGGCCGGGATTACCGCCGCCACCAGCGAGGAGTTTGACCCCGAGGCCGCCGATCCGGTCATCTACCTCATGCGGGAGTGGTACGACTATCGCCGGGACGCCATCATCCACCGGGACCGGGAATCGGAAAAAGGCGGCACCATGCGCCTGGGGGCCTACCCCTGCGTGCTCAAGGAAGGATCGGTCGCGGCCGCGGCCTACGGCGTCGTGGAGATCATGGAGCGCCACCGCCACCGCTACGAATTCAATAACGATTACCGGGAGCGTCTCCAGGAGGCGGGCCTGGGGATCAGCGGCACCTCTCCCAACGGCGAACTGGTGGAAATCGTGGAACTCCAAGACCACCCCTGGTTTTTGGGCTGCCAGTTCCATCCGGAGTTCAAATCAGGGCCCATGCGGCCGCACCCGCTTTTTCGGGATTATATCGGCGCAGCCCTGGAGTATAAGCGTGGGCTACCCCGGGAAGAGACGGAAATTTAAGGGCAACAAACCCCGAAGATGGATTTCAATAAAGAAGCCGCCACCTGGGATGCTAACCCCAAAAGGGTGAAGCTGGGCCAGGACGTGGCGGAGGCGATCATCCGCACTCTCCAGCCGGCTCCGTCTATGGACGCCCTGGATTTCGGCTGCGGCACGGGACTGGTGACGCTTCGGCTCCAACCCCTGGTAAAGAGCATTACCGGCGTGGACAGCTCCCCGGGGATGCTGGGGGTGCTGCAAGACAAGGTGAAAAAGCAGGGGCTCGCCAACGTGCGCACCCGCTTGGTGGATTTCGCCAAGGGTGAAACGGTGGAGGGCCGGTTTCACCTCCTGGTCAGCAGCATGACCATGCACCACGTGCCTGACACCGCGGCTTTACTCAAACTCTGGTTTGATTTACTGCTGCCGGGAGGGCTATTGGGCGTGGCGGATCTGGATACGGAAGATGGCTCCTTCCACGGCGAGATGACCGGGGTTTTTCATCTGGGCTTTGATCGCGCCCACGTCCAGACGCTGCTGGAGGACACCGGTTTCCGCCAGGTTCAGGCCACGACTGCGGCTACCATGGTCAAGGAAATCGCCGGGGGAGAGGAAAGGGAATTTTCCATTTTTCTGATTACGGGGAGGAAATGAGCCGGCTTTTTCCCAGCCCTTCTTTTCATCCCTCCTGGTTTAATCCCAACTCTGTGGTTTTATCTTCGAGAAGCCTATGATTAATGCGGTGCAAGTGGCTGATTACCGGATCGGCGCCGGCGAGTTAGTCATGATCGCCGGGCCGTGCGTCATCGAGTCTGCCGGGGCGACCCTGGAGATTGCCCGGGCCCTGAGGGATATGGCCCAGGAGCTGTCCCTGCCCCTGATTTTCAAAGCCTCCTACGATAAAGCCAACCGCACTTCCTTAAGCTCCTTTCGGGGGCCGGGCTTACGCAAAGGTTTGGAGATTCTGGCCCGGGTCAAAGAAGAGGTGGGCCTGCCGGTGATCTCCGACGTGCACCAGGTCATTGAGGTCATGCCCGCGGCCGAAGTGCTGGACGTCTTGCAAATCCCCGCGTTTCTCTGCCGCCAGACGGATTTGCTGGTCACCGCGGCCAAAACCGGCAAGCCGGTGAATATCAAGAAAGGCCAGTTTCTCGCGCCCTGGGACCTGGCACCGGTGGTGGAGAAGGCCCGGGCCGGGGGCACTAACAAAATTATTCTTACCGAGCGGGGGGCCATGTTCGGCTACAACAACCTGGTGGTGGATTTCCGCAGCCTGCCCCTGATGCGGAGCCTGGGGTGCCCGGTGATTTTGGACGTGACCCACAGCGTCCAACTCCCCGGGGGGCAGGGGAGTTGTTCCGGGGGCCAGCGGCAATTCATCCCCCATCTGGCCCGGGCCGGAGTGGCGGTGGGAGTGGACGGGCTTTTCATGGAGGTGCACCCGGACCCGGACGCGGCCAAATGCGACGGGCCTAACTCCCTGCCGCTAAAAGAAGTCCTCCCCCTGTGGCGGGAGCTTAGGGCGCTGCATGAGTTTATCCGGCAGCAGGGAATATCCTAAAGATAAGGGGTATCCCTTGTTATCCATAACGAAATAACAGCACTGGGCCTGGCAAATAACTCCAAAGTGGATAATAACTTCCACATCCTCCTAAAAGGACGCGAAAGTCCCCTCCCCCTTCGAGGGGGGAGGGTTAGGGGTGGGGGTGGCGTCTTTTGTCCCCTTCGCCCCTTACCATCAGGATGGACATTTACTTTACCCCCCCTTCACCCTATCCTCTCCCCCGAGGGGAGAGGAATAAATTTCATAATATCCACAAAATAAGAACTTGTGGGTAATGATAAGCCTCGCAGGGAGGGGGAGTAGGTCAAGGCAACGTCCCGGAATACTAAGTGGATTGAAGAAATAAATGACGCTTGGTCTATTTCTCGGAACAGCCGCAGGCGGCTGTACCACATTTTTTCTTGCGCCTTGGCGTCTTTGCGTCTTGGCGTGAGATAATCCTCACCAAAAGGAAGACACCTTGGATTCCCCTAAATACCCCCCGGAGGTGATTAAGCGCGCCCAGGCCATCCGCCTGCTGATTTTGGACGTGGACGGCGTCCTCACGGACGGCAGCCTTTATTTCGACGCCAAGGGCGAGGCCCTGAAGGTCTTTCACGTCCGGGACGGCCACGGCATCAAGATGCTGCAAAGGTGCGGCATCGAAGTGGCTTTTTTGTCAGGGCGGCGCTCGGACGCGGCTTATCAGCGGGCCCGGGAGTTGGACATCAGCCGCTTTCATGAAGGCTGCCGGGATAAGGTGGCGGTGATGGAGGAAATCATGGCCGCCATGCATATCGGCCCGGAGGCGGTGGCCGCGGTGGGGGACGAGCTGGTGGACCTGCCCCACATGCGCCGGACGGGCCTGGCGGTGGCGGTGGCCGACGCCGTGGCCGAGGTCAGGGCCGCGGCCCACTGGGTCACCACGCTCCCCGGCGGCAAAGGCGCGGTCCGGGAGGTCTGCGACTTGCTTTTAAAGGCCCAGGGGAAGTGGGAGGATATAGTCGCCCCCTGGGAAAAAGATTAGGGTGAGAAAAAGGAGAGGCTGAAGGCGGAGATAGAGGCCCGTCCCAGTAGCCTTTCTTCCTGGTTTCCAAGTTGACCTTGGGAACCAAGATGGAACCCAAGCTGTGTTTGGGGCTTTTATCCAGCCAAGCCCAGCTTGGCGGGTAAGGGCGTTCCCAAGCACATCTTGGGAACGAGAGAAATAATGCACCACTGTCATTCTGAGGAAGCGAAGCGACCGAAGAATCTCAAGACGAGATTCGCAACGAAGCTACGCTCCGTTCAGAATGACAGACTATCATTCCTCTATTCTTTGCTGAAAGCTGACCGTTGAAAGCTGACAGCTATTCCAGGAAATGGGCTGGTCCAAAAATAAACACCGGACAATCGTCCTCTTCCCTCTATGTTCCTCCATTCCCCGCCAGATAAGGCTTTACACTTTTTTCCAGGGTGTTAATATAAATCTCAAAGAAACCGAACTAGTTGGCATGGAAAATATTTTGATCAAGCCCAGGAAGGGCTGGCGGAAGTTTCTAGGATGGAAGAGCCTGACAGGCCTGATTATCCTGGCGGGCTTGGGCGTCTGGGGCCTTAATGCCTGGACGCAACCCGCGCCCCCACCGCCTCCCAAACCCCAGGCCCAGACCAAAGCCCGGGCCCGCCTGGAAACCCTGGCCCCCACCGAAATCCAGGCTGGGGATAAGCGCTGGAC
>JAQTXE010000267.1 GCA_028688935.1 Syntrophales bacterium | reverse complement strand
GAGCAGTCCATCCGCATCACCGCTCCCAGCGGTCTCTCCGAAGAGGAAATCAAAAACCTGATCAAGGAGGCCGAACTCCACGCGGAAGAAGACCATCGCAAGAAGGAGTTGGTGGAGGCCCGGAACCAGGCGGACACCCTGATCTACACCACCGAAAAGACTCTGGCGGACTTGGGCGACAAGGCCGACCCGGCCATCAAGGCGGATATCGAGAGCCACATCACCCAGTTGAAAACCACCATGGAAGGCACCGATGTCCAGGCCATCAAGACCAGCAGCGAGGCCTTGATGAAGGCCTCCCACAAGCTGGCCGAAGCCATGTATTCCAAGACCGGGGCCGAGGCCGGTGCGGCGGGAGCCGGAGCCGGCGCTGCGGGCCCCGAGGAAAAGGCCAAAAAGCCCGAAGAAGAAGTGGTGGAAGCCGAGTTCGAAGAAGTGAAGTAGTCGGCCCGAGGGCAGGCGGCTTACCGGCTCGAAATGGGCCGGTAAGCCTCTCCCCCCGGACGTTGCCCAATAATTTAGGGGGAAAGAATTTATTTCTTTCCCCTTTTTTTGCTAACGGCCTGCCTGCACTTGCCTCTAATGATAGAGATTACTATTGTTCTAACTAGGTAAATCTGTTAGTCATTATGTTTATGAAAAATCGCCCGAGAAAACTGAGCTGGGGAATTTTTCTGCTGCTTCTGGGTTTATGGCTGAGCGGGTGCGCACCCGCGTCCTATGTCTTTCCTGCCAAGGCGCCTGCAGTCAGCTCCCGGGAGGCGGAGGAGAATCTTTTTCTGCAAGCCCAGGAGAGTTACCGGCGCCAGGATTACCGCCAGGCCCGTCTCCAATACGGGGCTTATATTGACCGCTATCCCCAAGGGCAGCATAATCTTCTGGCCCGCCTGCGGGAGGCGGATCTGGTGGGCCTCCGGGGAGACTGGCACGATGCCTTGCGGCGCTATCAGGCCCTTCTGGCCCGGGGACCCCAGACGGATATCGCCCTCCAGGCCCGCTACGGGGTGGGCCGGGCCTACTTCAAGTTGGGACAGTATCAGCAAGCCAGCCAGGTGTTGGAAAACCTCACCGCGGTGGAACTGCCCCCGGCCTTGCGTTTTTCCACCCAGGCGCTGCTGACGGAGATTTCTCTCAAGCAAGGCCGGGTGCCCCAGGCCTTTGCCCAACTGCGTCTGGCCGCCCAGGACCTGGCCTCCGGAGATAAAGAGTGGTTCGAAGATCTGAAGACCCGCGTGGTGGAACAGGCCACGCCCCAGGAACTGGAGAACCTGGAGGGCCTCTACCGGGATTCCCCCCTGAGCGCCGTCTTACTCCTGCGTCTGGCCAACCTGGCCCAGAAGGCCGGGAACTCCCAGGAGTTCCGGAAGTGGGCCTCCACATTGAAGCAACGCTTTCCGGAAAGTCCGGAAGCGGCCAAGCTGGAGCGCGCCCTCCGGGGCCAGAGGATCCTGGTGGGCTGTCTGCTGCCCCTCACCGGGGACTACAGTAATTTCGGCCGCCAGGTGAAACAAGGGATGGAGTTGGCGGCCCGGGGTACGCCCCTGGAGTTGAGTTTCCGGGATACTCCCAATAACCAGGAGGCCGCGGTCAAGCAGGTAAAAGATCTTACCAAGGACCCCCAACTGATGGGCATCCTGGGGCCCTTGGGCTCCGCTGCGGCTTTAGGCGCGGCCCAGGCCGCCCAGGAGGCCCAAGTGCCCCTCATCGCCCTCTCCCAGAAAGAGGGCATCACCCGGGCCGGGGATTTCGTCTTCCAGGCCTTCCTTACCTCCCGCCAGCAGGTGCGGGCCCTGCTCAACCGCACTGCGGGGCAGATGGGCCTGAAACGCTACGCCGTGCTCTACCCTGATTCCGCCTATGGACAGGCCTTTATGCAACAATTTCTGGAGGAAGCCGCGGCCCAGGGAGTGGAAGTGGTGATGCAGGTACCCTATGCCCCGGCCACCCGGGATTTCACCCCCGCCCTGGCCACGTTGAAGGCCGTGTTCCAGGAGCAACAGGGCTCCCAGGGATTTCAGGCTCTGTTCATTCCGGACGATGCCGCTACGGTTGCGGCCGCGGCCGGACAACTGGAGGGGGTGGGCCTGACTAACCTGCAACTCCTGGGCACCAATCTGCTCCACAGCCCCAACCTTTCGGAGGCGGAGGCCCGGGCCCTGGAAGGTGCCCTGTTCCCCGGGGCTTTCTATGACCGGGATTCCTCTTCCGCGGTCCAGGAATTTATCACCGCCTACCGCCAGCAATATAATGAAACCCCCGATTATCTGGCGGCCCAGGGTTACACGGTGGCTAAGCTCTTCCTCAAGGCTATTGAAGGTGATAAGGACCGGCAGCGGGCCGATCTGCCCGGCAAGTTGCTATCTTTAAGAGGATTTTCCGATCTCCCCTGGTTCAAGGGCTTCAACCCCGACCGGGAAGCGGAACTCTCCCTTTACCTCTTCACCATCAAAGGCGGAGCCGTGGAGTTGGCGCAGTGATTAATATGGGGGAAAAGGGAAAAAGGGGAAGAGGGAATTAAGCAACCATTTTTTTCCCTTTTCCCCTTTTCTCCCTGATTTCTCCCCGGGGTCCCGCCTGCCTCCAACCTCATCTAAACAACATCTCTAGAAAAGCCTCCTTATGGGGAGCCAGGACCTTGTCCTTGCGCAGGACCACGGCGAGATAATCCTCCGGGAAATAGTGGCTGAGAGGGATAAAGGCCAGTTTCCTCCTCTCCGGCAGGGGCAGCTCACTGGCGACGGTGGCGAAAGAAATCCCCAACCCCATTTCCACGTATAAGGAACTCAACTCCACGTTGGACGATTCCATGATGACGTGGTAATCGAGGCCCAGCTCCCGGAAGTGATCCTCCAGGAGGCTGCGGCCCGTATACCTGAGACTGGGGGGAGGCAGGATTAAGGGATACCTGGCGATCTCCGCCATGGTGGGCTTTTGCAAGGCCGCTAAAGGGTGGGCTAAAGGAGCCAGCAGCATCATGGCCACCCGGTGCCAGCGCCGGGTGACTAAATCCTTGGGTACTGCGGATTCCAGGGCCAGGCCGAAATCCAGGTCCCCGGCCTTGACCAGTTCCAGCACCCTTTCCTGGGAACGGTCCAGGATGCTAAGCTGCACGTGGGGAAATTTCCGGATATAGGCGGGCAATAAATCCCGGAAGAGGTGGTAGAGGGTGGTGAAAGGCGCGGCTATTCTTAAATGTCCTTTCTGGAGCCCCTTAATTTTGCTTATCTCTTCTTGCAGGTGCTCATATCTATCCAAAACCCCGGCGGCAAAATACTGAAATCTTTCCCCCGCGGCGGTGAGCCGCAACTTCTTTTTGCCGATCCGTTCCAACAGGGGGCAGCCCAACTCCTCCTCCAGGGCCTTGATCTGCTGGCTTAAGGCGGACTGGGTGCGAAAGGTGGCCTCGGCTGCTTTGGTGAAGCTGCCCAGCTTGGCCACCTGGTAAAACCCCAGGATCTGCTGCCATTCCATATAAGCTATCCTAATTTAAAATAGTAAATTTATTAATTTTACTTAATTAAAATCTCTTCATAAAATCAAGGAAAAATTAGAGAGGCGATTGTTATTTCGTAAGCAGCGAGGAATCTCAAAATCCGAGATTTTTAACTCCGCTGCGCTCCGTTCAGAATGACAAAAATTGCGTCTTTCTTTGCGCCTTTGCGTCTTTGCGTGAGGCCAATCTCTTTAAGGCAGGAGGACACCGCCATGAAACCTTCTCTCCAGGTCGGTTTAACCTTTGAATTTCAGTTCCCGGTGCCGGAAGAAAGAACCGTGCCTTATCTCTTACCGGAATCCCCGGAATTTCAGCTCATGCCCCAGGTTCTGGCCTCCGGTTATATGGTGGGGCTCATCGAATGGGCCTGCATCAAGGCCATAAATCCTCATCTGGACTGGCCCAGGGAGCAAACGGTGGGCATCGATTTCCAATTGAACCACTCCGCCGCCACCCCTCCGGGGATGACCGTCACCGTCAAGGGCAGGCTGGAGAATATGGAAGGCCGCAAGCTCACCTTTTACATCCTGGCCACGGATGAGGTGGACCAGATTTCCGAGGGCTTCCACCATCGCTTTGTCATCGATGCCGCCAAGTTCAATGCCAAGGTGGCGGCCAAGCAGGCGAAGTTGAAGTCCTAGTTTATTCGCGCCTTTCTTTGCGCCTTGGCGCCTTTGCGTGAGGTTTCTTATGCTGCTCCAAGACTTCCGCCGGGAGTTCGTCCGGCCGCCCAATCCCAGCGCCCAACACCTTCGGTGTTTCGCCCACTTTGAGACGGACATCGCCGAAATCCTGCCGCATCTGAACGCGGTCTTGAAAGGACACCAGTTATCCCAGCAGCCGCCGATGCTGACCGTAAAGCTCCGGAAGGGAGATCAGGCCAGGCTCATTACCATTTATCCCCACGAGATTGCCATTAATATCGTCAAGGACCAGCAGGAAGCCGGGGAAATCCTGGAGTGGCTGCGCCAGGTGATCAATGACACCTGGGAGCGGCGCCAAGAGATTCAGCCCAGGTTTGACGTGCCCGCCAGGCCCCGCATCCTGGATATTTTAAGGTTGTTGCCCCGGAGTAATTGCGGGCAATGCGGCCTGCCCGCCTGTATGGTCTTCGCCGCCCAAGTGAGCGAGGGGCTGAAAAGTCCGGCCGCGTGCCCGCCCCTGGAGGAGCAAAACCGGCAAAAGCTTACGGATTACCTGGCTAATTTTTAGAGCCCCGGACTTGCTGCTCCTCTAACCGCCTGGGCCTTTTCTCTTCTACCCCTCCGCCCTCATTACCCCTGCGCCAAGCCGAACTTGCGCCTGCCTGCCGGCCCGGGGGATTTGCGGCGTACCCCTTGAGATGCTGACCAATAATATTTATATTTACGCAACTTGTGTTTCCCGGATAAGGGTAGCTCATTAAAAAGTAAGGTTTTTATTATCATGACGTGCGGTGATTACCCGGCAATAACTTGGAACTTGGAACCCGGGACCTGGAACTCTTTAGAACAGGATAATGCATCATGATCACCCTGGTTTCCGGTTTTTCTTTAGGCCACGCCAGCGACTTTAAAAACATCACCGGCTGCACCGTGCTCCTCTGCCCGCCGGGCACCGTGGGCAGCGTGGACATCCGGGGCTCTGCGGCCGGTACCCGGCAACTGGACGCCCTGTTGGGCTTTCACGTGGTCAATGAGGTGCACGGAGTGTGCATCTCCGGAGGCAGCGCCTTCGGTCTGGACGCAGCCGGGGGAGCCATGGAATTCCTGGAGGAGCGGGGCCGGGGTTTCGACGTCACCATCACCCGGGTGCCCATCGTCCCCTCGGCGGTGATCTATGACTTGTCCGTGGGTAACTGCCAGGCCCGGCCGGATAAGGCCATGGGTTATGCCGCCTGCCGGGCCGCGCGCACTGAGCCCCAGGGTG
>JAQTXE010000266.1 GCA_028688935.1 Syntrophales bacterium | reverse complement strand
GGTTACAGTACCTAGGATAGCATTGTGGGCATGGTGGAAATCAGCCACAACAACCTGTTCGGCCGGGGACAGCAAATCAAGGCCCAGGGGATCATCGGGGCGATTTCCACCCGTTTTCGCCTGAGTTTCACCGAACCCTATCTGTTCGACCGGCCCTTGTCCGCCGGTTTTGACGCCTTCATCTGGGAGAGGGAATATACCGAGTATACGCGGAAAAGCAGAGGGGGAGATGTTCGCTTGGCCCACCCCTTGCGCTGGAAGTATACCCGCCTTTACGGCATGTATCGTTTTGAAAATGTCACCCTCAGCGGCTTACAGTGGTACGCCTCCCCAGTATTGCAGGAAGCCGCCACTATCCATAATACCAGCGCCACCTCCCTGACTCTGAGACGGGATTCCCGGGATGCCATCTTCAATCCCACCCGGGGCTCGGACAACAGCTTCAACATTGAAATGGCCGGTCTCGGGGGCGATACTGCCTTTCTGCGCTATATTGTGGAATCCGGTTGGTACTTCCCTCTCTGGTGGAAAACCGTGGGGGTCATTCATGGGCGGCTCGGCTATATGATGAGACTCCCCTGGGGGGCCCTACCCGCCTACGAAAAGTTTTATCTGGGGGGCATTGACTCCATTCGCGGCTTTAAATATGCTGATATCAGTCCCCGGGACCCGGTAACGGGGGAGCGCATCGGAGGCGACAAATTCGTCCAGTTAAACTTGGAATACCGTTTTCCTCTGATTAAAAAGCTGGGAGTAACGGGCACCGTCTTTTTCGACGCGGGTAATGTCTATGGCTCCAACCAGGCCTTTTTCAGCTCCATGCGCACCTCGGTGGGTTGTGGTTTTAGATGGTTCTCGCCCATGGGCCCCTTACGGGTGGAATGGGGCTACAATCTCAGGCCCAAATCCTGGGAGAAACATAGCGCTTGGGAATTTACCGTCGGCAGTCAGTTCTAAGTTAGGGACACGGGGAGTTCCTAATTATGCACCTGTTAAAGGTGATTATTTTGCTAAAATCTCAGGAGGTTATAATTGAATGGGTAAATTAGGCATCGGTTTGTTGTTATCTCTGGGTTTGATTTTCAGCCCGTTGTGGGCGGCAGCCGCGGATTTCAAAGTGGGGGTGGTGGACAGTACTGACATCCTGACGAAATCTTCTGAGGGCAAGAGAATGCAAGAGACCCTCAAACGCAAGAGCGAGGAATTGGGTAAGACCCTGCAACGTCAGGAACAAGAAATTAGCAGGGCCATGGAGGATTTCCGGAAGCAGGCCGGGATCATGAAGGATGAAGCGAAAAAGAAGCGCCAGCAAGAACTCAGCAAGCGGGCCTCTGATTTCCAGCGTCGGGTGCAGGATGCGGACAAACAGATGGGGGTCTTGGAGCAGAAAGAGATGAAGCCCTTGCTGGATAAGTTGGAAAAAGCAGTGAATGAAGTAGCCAAGGAAAACCATTTGGACATGGTCCTGGATAAGCGCCGTTCCGGCTTGCTGTACATTAAACCTGCCTTGGACATCACCGACAAAGTGCGCAGCCGTTTCCGTTGATAGCTTCTACCGTGGAACGCACCCTTGGTGAATTAGCGGCCCTTCTGGGAGGGAAATTACAGGGACCGGCTGACCTGGTAATTCACGGTATTGCTGCCATTGACCAGGCTACTCCACGGGATATCACCTTCATCACCCACAAACGTTTTGCCCGCCTGGCGGCCCAGAGCCAGGCGGCGGCTTTTATTGTCGCCCCGGACCAAGCCCACCTGTCGCGGCCGTTAATCATTGTGGCTCATCCTTACCTGGCCTATGCCCAGGTGGCCACTCTCTTCGCTCCTCCCCGGAGCCGCTGGCCCGGCGTCAGCCCTCAGGCCTTTTTGGGCCAGGAGGTGGAGGTGGGCCAGGACGTCTCCATCGCCCCCCGGGTCTTTACCGGTAATGGCGTGCGGCTGGGGGACCGGGTGACCGTCATGCCCGGCTGTGTCCTGGGGGATAAGGTGCAGATCGGCGCCGACAGCCTCCTTTATCCCCATGTCACCGTTTTGGAGCGCTGCACTTTGGGAGAACGGGTCATCATCCATAGCGGTACGGTGATCGGCGCCGACGGCTTCGGGTTTGTGCCGGGTAAAGAAGGCCACCTGAAGATCCCCCAATTGGGCATCGTGGTCATCGAGGACGACGTGGAAGTCGGCGCCAACTGCACCATCGACCGCGCGGCCCTGGGGGAGACCCGGGTGGGACGCGGGGTGAAGATGGATAATCTGGTGCACCTGGCCCACAATGTCCAGGTGGGAGAGCACTCTTTCCTGGTGGCCCAGGTGGGGGTGGCCGGCTCCACCAAACTGGGGAAAGGCGTGTCCTTGGGGGGCCAGGCCGGTTTGGCAGGCCACATTGAGCTGGGAGACGGCGTACAGGTGGCGGCCCAGGCAGGAGTAAGCCATTCTCTGCCTGCGGGCCAGACGGTTTCCGGGTCCCCGGCCCGGCCTCACCAGGAAAATATCAGGATGATCATGCTCCAGCCGAAATTGCCGGAAATCTATAAGAGGCTGAAAGAATTGGAGCAAAGAGTGGCGGAACTGGCCGCCAACCCCGCTGAGGAGCATCAAGAATGAGCCAGCCCCCATCCCTGAATACGGAAGAGATTCAGCGCATTCTGCCGCACCGCTATCCTTTCCTGCTGGTGGACCGGGTCATCAGTATGGAACTGGGGAATCGCATCGTGGGAGTGAAGAATGTCTCCATTAACGAACCCTTTTTCCAGGGGCACTTTCCCGGGAGGCCCATTATGCCGGGAGTGCTCATCATCGAGGCCTTGGCCCAGGTGGGGGGAATTCTGGCCCTCCTCTCCACCCCGGAAAATTTGGGCAATCCTTCGGTCTTCCTCCTGGGGGTCGATAAAGTGCGGTTCCGCAAACCGGTGGTCCCCGGGGACCAACTGATCCTGGAGGTGGAAACCTTGCGGAGCGGCAAAAAATTTTGGAAATTGCAGGGCAAGGCCCTGGTCAATCAGATCCTGGTTACCGAGGTGGAACTCATGGCCTCGGTGGGTCAGAAGTGGGAGTAACCGTGCCCAAGATTCATCCGACCGCCATTGTCGATAAAGCCGCCGAACTAGGCCCGGGAGTAACGGTGGGCCCTTTCTCCCTGATCGAAGGCAAAGTCTTCATCGGCCCGGAGACCAAAATCGGCTCCCATGTGGTGATCAAGGATTTTACCAGTATCGGCGCCCGTTGCCGCATCTTCCAGTTCGCCGTCCTGGGAGAGGTTCCCCAAGACCTGAAGTTTAAGGGGGAAGAATCCCGGCTGGCCATTGGCGATGACAATACCATCCGGGAATTTGCCACCATGCACCGGGGCACCGCGGGAGGGGGCGGGGTCACCGCCATCGGCAACCGCAACCTGTTCATGGCTTATACCCACGTAGCCCACGATTGCCAGGTGGGTAACGGGGTGATCATGTCTAACGCCGCCACTTTGGGCGGACATATCATCGTGGAAGACCATGCCATATTGGGGGGCTTGTCCGCCGTGCACCAGTTCGGGCGCGTCGGGGCCCATGCCTTTATTGGCGGTTGTTCGGCGGTGCATCGGGACGTGCCGCCTTATGCCATGGCCGTGGGCAACCGCGCCAAATTGGTGGGTTTGAACCTGGTGGGCCTCAAGCGCTCCGGTTTCAGCGACACCACTCTCCAGAGCCTGAAACGGGCCTATGAGCTTCTCTTCATGTCGGAGTACAACTTGAGAGAGGCCATGACCAGGGTCAAAGAAGAATTTCCCCAGGTGCCGGAAATCCACCATCTCCTCCACTTCCTGGAGACCTCAGAACGGGGGCTGCTGCCGGCAGATGTCCGAGAACATCGGCTTAATCGCGGGTAAGGGCCAATTCCCCCTCCTCTTTGCCCAGGCCGCTAAAAATCAGGGCTTTCAGGTTATCGCCGTGGCCCACCGGGGAGAGACGGACCCCGGCTTGGCCGCGCTGGTGCACCGCCTTCACTGGATCTACGTGGGCCAATTGGGCAAAATCATCCGTATTTTTAAAAGCGAAGGGGTGCACCGGGCCGTGTTGGCCGGGGGCATCAGCCGGGGCCGTCTCTTTAGGGAGTTCCGCCCGGACCTTAAGGCCCTCAGCCTGATCCGCCGGGTGGGCGGCGGCCAGGATGACCGCCTGCTGCGGGCGGTGGCCGATGAGCTGGAGGAAGAGGGTATTACGATTGCCCCCTCCACCCTGTTTCTGGAGGAACTACTGGCCCCCGCGGGACAGTTGAGCCGCCGGGCCCCCACCCCGGAAGAACTCCAGGACATCGATTTCGGCTATCAGATAGCCCAGGAGATCGGCCGCCTGGATATCGGCCAATGCGTGGTGGTGCGCCGCCAGGTGGTGGCGGCCCTGGAGGCCATTGAGGGCACGGATGAAACCATCCGCCGGGGGGGCCGCCTGGCCGGCCCGGGAGCGGTGGTGGTCAAGGTGAGCAAACCCCGCCAGGACCTGCGGTTTGACGTGCCCGCGGTGGGTTTGGAAACTATCAAGACCCTGGCGGAGGTCAAGGCCGCGGTGCTGGCCGTGGACGCGGGCAAGAGCCTGATATTCGACCGGGCGGCCATGCTCCAGGAGGCCGGCCGCCACCGCATCGCCGTCTGGGGTATCTGAATTAAAGACTGTAAACCTTCGAATTCTCAACTTTACAAAAACCCGGAGAACGCGATGGCGTTGCCTTCTCCGGGTTTTTTTCGGCAATTTTTAGATAGCGGCGCTGGTGGTTAACGAAGAAATGCAGGGATATATAATTGCATTTCTTATTTCACAATCCGGGGTACGTTGGCAATAACTCCCACCTCACTGGCTGCGGGGTTCATGTCCTTATAAGTCTTCTTAAAAGGAGTGGGGTTGCTGCCCTTATCCTTGCTAACGGTGTTCTGGTCCAGGGGCACCTCGATATCCATATATAACTGGTTGCGGCAGCTATATTCCTTGGTCCATTGCGCCGAACCATTCGTTTGGATGCAGTCCAAAACCACATGGACATCGGTTATATCTATAGTAGCGAACCCTTGAATATAGACCACGGGTATGCTATAGGCCGTGCAGGCGTGAGCCTGGGACACCCCGGGGATAAGAAGGGCAGCCATCCTGAGCCAGGAATTCCGGGGCCGGCTGGCGGTCACCTGCTGGTTTTTAAAGACCGGCACGGTCACCCGCCACTTGCCAGATGCATCCTTTTTGGCGTTCCATCTGGCTGCCAGTCTTTTGAAGTTTTCCAGATTATACCAGCCATAGTAATACTCGCTAATGGGATAAAGCTTCTCGCCTACCGCAATCTGGGGAACGACCTTCACCCCTTCGAGATAATCCCATAAGCGCCGCGCTCCGATTTGCCGATCATCTTTGTCTTTCTGGGTCAAAGTCCAAGCGGCCCGGT
>JAQTXE010000265.1 GCA_028688935.1 Syntrophales bacterium | reverse complement strand
CGGAGAGAAAGTGCCGGCCCTGGGCCACCGCGCCGGAGACCAGGGAGTACCAGACAAAGTCCGCCAGGATATGGCCCACATAGAAGAGGGCCACTCCGGGGAGGCCGTATTTGGCGGCAAACAGGACATAACCCAAGCCGATGGTCAGCCACCAGATAAGCCAGTAAGGATTGGCCAGGCTCAGGAGAACCCCGGCCAACACCGGATGGAGGCCGGAATGCGTCTGGGGGTCGAACTCCAGGCGGCTGTGCTTGGAGGCCCGCATCAGGGCCAGGCCCATCCAACCCAACATGCCCGCGCCCAGGACCCCCACCAGACCCAGAATAACGGGACGGTGCAGCCAGGCACCCACTCCCACCAGGAGCAGGATAACCAGCGCCAGTTCCAGGAGGGCGTGGCCGAGGATGATCAGGGGGCCGGCCCAGAAGCCCCGGCGTGCCGCCTCCCCCACGGTCACCGTCAGGAGCGGCCCGGGCATCAGGGCCCCGGACAGGGCCACGATAAAAGAGGTTACCGGCACCCCGGCCAGCACCCAGAATTCCATAAATTCCTTTCCTTTACACCTAAGCCTAACTATAATAATCCTAACATATAGGGTCCTGATAAACCAAGGGAAATCCAGGGGGTTGGGGGAATGATGCCTGAGGGAGCCGGAGGCAAACGCAGAATCTCTACCTTCCTGGAAAAGCAGAGATTCTTCACTCCGCTGCGCTCCGTTCAGAATGACATAACAAGGGTGGGCACTGCCCACCGATTCCTAAAACCGCTTAAGTGAACCGTATTGGATTTTGAGGGATTTTGGAAGATGTTGGTTTTCACAATCAGGCCTGCGGCTACCATGATCTTCTTCAGTTTCAAAGTTTTTAACAGATTTTTGGCCGAAAACCAGCCAATAGCAGCTTTATTATGAAAAATCTGCCCCTCCGCAAAAAAACCCGCACCAGTTCCTTCGGCACCCCGGGCCGGATTTCCCACGATGCTTCCACCTTTTATGCCAGTAAATTATACGCCCAAATGCCCCAGGAGCAGGAGATGGCCTATGAGGAGCAGCCGGTGCCTCCGGAGTATGTAAATCAGATTTTCTGCAAGTCCTCGGAGGACATGGGGGAACTGCCGGATAACAGCGTCCACCTGATGGTCACCTCTCCCCCCTACAACGTGGGCAAGGACTATGACGAGGATTTCACCCTGGAGGAATACCTGGCCTTTTTGCAGCGGGTCTGGCAGGAGGTGCACCGGGTGCTGGTCCCTGGGGGCCGGGCCTGCGTCAACATCGCCAACCTGGGGCGCAAACCTTATATTCCCCTCCATTCTTTTATTATTCAAGGAATGGTGGAGTTGGGTTTTCTCATGCGGGGGGAGATCATCTGGAACAAGGCCGCGTCCGCCGCGGGCTCCACCGCCTGGGGGTCTTGGAAATCCCCGGCCAACCCCACGCTTCGGGATATCCACGAATACATCCTGATTTTTTCCAAGGCCGGCTTTAAGCGGAAAAATCCCGGCAAGCGTAAGGCCACCATCACCCGGGAAGAGTTTTTAGAATATACTAAGAGCATTTGGACCTTCCCCGCAGTCTCCGCCCGCAAGGTAGGCCACCCCGCGCCCTTTCCGGTGGAGCTGCCTTATCGGCTCATTCAACTTTACACTTACGAGGGGGAGGTGGTCCTGGACCCCTTCATGGGCTCCGGCCAGGCCGCCATTGCCACGCTCCAGGGGGAGCGCAAGTATGTGGGTTATGAGATTGAATCCAGTTATTGCCGCCTGGCCGCAAGAAGGATTAAGCAGTTTTTCATGGAATTTAAGGCCCAGAAGGTTTTGGAGATTATTTAGAAATTTCCAGGTAGTAGCACACTTCGCACATCCGGAAATTTCTTGGCGCTACAGCAAAATTTTTCTCACGCCAAGACGCCAAGGCGCAAAAACGCAAGGTATGGTGAAAATCTAAATGGATAAAATCGTCATTGAAGGCGGCGTGCCCCTGCATGGGGATGTGATGATCAGCGGGGCCAAGAACGCGGCCCTGCCCATTATGGCGGCAACCCTGCTGGCCCCGGGGGAACACACCCTGATCAACGTCCCGCCCCTGGCCGACATTCGCACCACCAAGCGCCTCCTGGGGGAGATGGGGGTCGCCTTCCAGGAAGGGGAGGCGCCTCCGGGAGAGAGCGGCGGGGTGCCCTGGGAGGCCCCGCCTTTGCGGGTGGACACCAGCAACCTCAGCGGCTGGGAGGCTTCCTACGATCTGGTGAAAACCATGCGGGCCTCGGTCCTGGTCCTAGGGCCCCTGGTGGGCCGGGAGCGCCGGGCCCGGGTGTCCATGCCCGGCGGCTGCGCCATCGGCGCCCGGCCCATCAACCTCCACCTCAAAGGGCTGGAGGCCATGGGGGTGAAAATCTCCCTCCACCAGGGGTACGTAGAGGCAGATGCCAAGCGGCTGAAGGGCGCGGAGATCTATTTTGAGACCCCCACGGTCACGGGCACGGAAAACCTGATGATGGCCGCGGTCCTGGCCAAAGGTACCACGAGGCTCAAGAACGCCGCCATGGAACCGGAAGTGGGGGACCTGGCCCGGTTTCTGGTGTCCATGGGCGCCCGTATCGAGGGCATCGATACCGACATTCTCATCATTCACGGGGTCAAGGAACTGCGCCCCAGCACCTATACCATCATGTCCGACCGCATCGAGGCCGGCACTTACATGGCCGCGGCCGCCATCACCAAGGGGGAGGTCACCCTGGTGAACGCGCCCATCCCCCATCTCACCGCCATCATGGGCAAGTTCATCGAAGCCGGGGTGCCCCTCACGGTGGAGCCGGGCCGCCTCATGGTCCACCCGGGAGGCTCCCTCACCGGCGTGGATATCCGTACCCTCCCCTACCCCGGTTTCCCCACGGATATGCAGGCCCAATTCATGGCCTTGATGAGCCTGGCCCGGGGCGCTTCCGTCATCACCGAAACCATCTTCGAAAACCGCTTCATGCACGTCAGCGAATTAAGACGCCTG
Source organism: Syntrophales bacterium (assembly GCA_028688935.1). Taxonomy (GTDB): domain Bacteria; phylum Desulfobacterota; class Desulfobaccia; order Desulfobaccales; family 0-14-0-80-60-11; genus SURF-52. The sequence goes on along the minus strand of JAQTXE010000265.1, from coordinate 2,409 downwards.
GGCGCGGACATTAACGTCTCCGGCAACCTGGCGGTGGTCCGGGGCCGCCGCCAGCTTCAGGGCGCGCCGGTGATGGCTACGGACCTGCGCGCCTCCGCCTCCCTGATCATCGCCGGGCTGGCGGCCCAGGGTACCACTGAAGTCCTCCGGGTCTACCACCTGGACCGGGGCTACGCCCACCTGGTGGAAAAACTCTCGGCCCTGGGCGCGCGCATTAAGAGAATGCCGGCGTAAAATTTGGGGGTGGGAGAGCCACTGCTCCCCCGGCCCTCCCCTCAACTTTCCATCAACTCCCGAAAGCTCTCGATGGAGGGGAAGTCCGGGTGGGCCTCGGGGCCCTGTTGGGAGCTGGATTTGGCTTTAAAAAAAGGGTATTTGATGCCGTAGCGCCGGGCCGCGGCCAGGACGTCACCGTTATCGTCCACCAGGAGGGTATGAGCGGGATCAAAGCTTAATCTTTCCCGCAAGATTTCCCAAAATTGGGCCTCTTCCTTGGGTGCGCCCAGGTCGAAGGAGGAGACTACCTCGTCGAAATAGCCCAGCAGGCCCACGTGATTCATCTTCAGGTTCAGGGTTTTGTAGTGGGCGTTGGTGACCAAAGCCACTTTTTTACCCATCTCCCTGACAAACTGCAAAAATTCCTCGGTGTCCGGGTGCACCTCGATGAGGTGGCGGATGCCTTCCTTCAGGGCCGGAATATCCAGGTCCAATTCCCGGGACCAAAAATCGATGTCCGTCCAGTTGAGGGTGCCTTCCTCCCGTTTATAGCGGGCGAAAACCAGGTCCCGGGCCAGGGCCAGGGGCAGCCCCTTCTTCCGGGCATACTCGTTCGGCACCAGGGTCTCCCAGAAATAATCGTCAAAATGTTTGTCCAACAGGGTGCCGTCCATATCCAGGAGCACCCAGGTAATTTCCTGCCAGGGGAATGACATTTGTTATCCGTCCTAAAAAAACTGGGAATTTTATAAAGCGTTTCCGAGATATGGTGTTCAAGGGTTTAGCTGTCAGCTCTCAGCTTTTAGCTTTTAAAAAATAAAAAAATCGAGGGGACAACCAAAATGGTTGAACTCGACTCTGGCGCCAGACTTTCGTTGTTTTCTAAGCTGACAGCTGATTGCTGATTGCTGACAGCTCCTTTAATTTATAGAAATCTCGGAAAATTTTCAACCCATTAGCCCCTTGACCGGCTGCATTTCAATGATTAACAAATTTGAAGAAAATAAAAAAGCAGGAGGCTAATCATGCCTATCTTCACGTTTCGCGAACCTGGTTGGTCCCCTTTGCAGGAGATGGAGCGCTTGCAGCGGCGGATGGGCCGACTCTTCGAGGAGACTTACGCTCCCGGGATGGCGCGGTGGCGCCCCGGGGTCTATCCCCTGGTGAATATCTCGGAAGACCATGATTATCTCTATGTGCGGGCCGAGCTGCCCGGGGTCAACCCCCAGGAGCTGGAGATCACCGTGCATGAAGGAAACCTGATCTTGCGGGGGGAAAGGAAGATCCCCAGCGAGGAGAAAAATATCAACTATCACCGCCGGGAGCGGGAATCCGGCTATTTCCGCCGGGTACTAAGCCTGCCCTCGCCGGTGAACCCCGATAAAGTGGAGGCGTCTTATAAGGACGGCATCCTCACCGTGAAACTGGCCAAACCGGAAGAAATCAAACCCCGGGTGGTCAAGGTGCAGAGCGCTTAAAGGAGACTAACCATGACGGAAAAAGAACTGCAACCCAAAGCCAAAGAAGAAGCTCCGGCCAAGGGAGAAAGGGTGCGGCCCGGCCGCGTCTTCCTGCCGGCCGTGGATATCTTTGAAACTCCGGAGGCCCTGACTCTGGTGGCGGATATGCCCGGGGTGCCCAAAGACAAGGTGACGCTGGATATCAAGGACAACCACCTGACCATCAGCGGGGAGATCATCCCCCCCATGGCCGCCGGGGAGACCATGACCTTCCAGGAATACTACACCGGAGATTACCAACGGGAATTTCAACTGGGGTCCATCATCGACCAGGCCCGGATCGAGGCCACCATGAAAGACGGGGTGCTCAGGCTGCTGCTGCCCAAGGCGGAAAAGGCCAAGCCCCGGAAGATCGAAGTAAAAATGGGGTGAAGCGCAGTTGAGGGGGGCCAGGGGCGCACACAGGCTGGAAAGCCTGGGCCACCAGCCCTTGCGCCCTCCCCTCAACCGCCTAATTTTTAAGGCCGGAGTAAGCAGGGCTTTTTAAGGCCCCGCTTATTCCGGCCTTTTTTTTACCGAAAACTGAAAACCGAAAACTAAAAACTGTATTAAAACGTCAGGGGTTGCTCTTCTTTGGCCAGGGTGTCGAAGCGGGTGTATTTATCCCTGAAGGAGAGCCGCACCTTGCCGGTGGGGCCGTTGCGCTGCTTGCCGACAATGAGTTCGGCGATGC
>JAQTXE010000025.1 GCA_028688935.1 Syntrophales bacterium | reverse complement strand
CGGACTTTCCGGACGAATTCCTTGGTGGCCTGGTGGTCGGCCGCGGTTTCCCCGGCATAACCGGTGATAAAACTGGCGATGACGACGATATTGGCCTTCTTGGCCCTGAGAATGTCTTCAGCCAGCATCCGGCTGGTGGTGGGTTTTTTGTAGCGCCGGAGCTGGGCATCGCTGCCGCTTTCCACGCCCACGAAGATTACGTCAAAGCCGGCCCGGTGCATCAGCTTCAAGGTGGCATCCGGCAACTTCTGCAACACTCCGGCGCAGGCCAGATGCAATTTCAGACCATGTTCCAGGATCAATTGGCACAACCGGTTCACCCGCTCTACGTTGCCGGTGAAATTATCGTCAAAGAAAATGACCGCTTTGAAACCGGCGTTAGACAATTGCAGCAGTTCTTGGAAGACATTTTCGGCGCTGCGGGTGCGCAACCGGTCGCCAAACATTTTGGTGCAGGAACAAAAAACGCAATGGTAGGGACAACCTCGGGAAGAAGAGGCGGTGGCTAAGGGAGGGAGGCCCGGGAATTTGAAGCCATACCACTGAGTGCCATAACTGGTATAAGCCAACAGGCTGCGATCCGGAATGGGCAGGGAGTCCAGGTCCTGAATGCGCTGGATTTCTCCCCGGACCACTTCCCCATTGTTCCGGTAAGAAACTCCCGGAACACCGGTAAGTTCCCGGCCCTCCAAGAGACGCCGGCAAAGTTCGGGAAATCCTTCTTCTGCTTCTCCCCGGAAAACAAAATCGAGTTCGGGTATTTCCTGGAGCAGGAGGCCATCAAAAATGGTGGGGTGAATTCCTCCAAAGATGGTCAGGGTGTCCGGCCGGGCCGCCTTGACCCCGGCCGTCAGCCGCCGGGCCTCCCGGAAGTTCTTGCTGGTCACGGTCACGCCCAGGATGTCCGGGGAGCAAGAGAGGATCCGCTCCACCGACTGGTATAGGGTCAGCCCTTCGCCATAAGTATCTATCACCTTAACCGCTACGCCCGGAAGGTTTTTCACGCTGCCGGCAACGTATAACAGTCCCAGGGGTGGGAAAGACCCCTCGTTCCAGGGACTGTCTTCATCTGGGGCAGTGGCTAAAACAATATTCATTTAATCTCCATTAAAATAGGGTGGGTGACGATCCTTTCCGGGGTATCTTCTGAAAATACTCCACCGCCCGGGCCGTAGCCACCCGGCCCCGGGGGGTGCGCTGCAGGAAGCCGCACTGGATGAGGAAGGGTTCGTAGACGTCTTCCAAGGTGTCTTGCTCTTCGCATAAGGCCGCGGCCAGGGTGCCCAGGCCCACGGGCCCGCCGTCGTATTTCTCCAGGATGGTGAGGAGAATCTGCCGGTCCATGCGGTCGAAGCCCAATTGGTCCACTTCCAGGAGGTTTAGGGCCGCGTCCGCGATTATTTTGGTAACCCGGCCGTCGCCCCGGACCTGGGCGTAATCCCGCACCCTTTTCAGCAAGCGGTTGGCAATGCGGGGGGTACCCCGGGAGCGCCGGGCGATCTCCCAGGCCCCTTCTTCCTCCACCTCCACGGCCAGAACCTGGGCGGCCCGGCGGGTAATCCTGGCCAGGTCTGCCGCCGCGTAAAAATCCAGGCGCAGCATCAGGCCGAAGCGGTCCCGGAGTGCGGGAGTGAGGAGGCCCGCCCTGGTGGTGGCCCCCACCAGGGTGAAATGGGGCAGTTCCAATTTCAGGGAGCGGGCCCCGGGTCCCTGGCCGATAATCAGGTCCAGGCGGAAGTCTTCCATGGCCGGGTAGAGGATCTCTTCCACCACCGTGGGCAGGCGGTGGACTTCGTCTATAAAAAGAACGTCCCGGGGCTGGAGATTGGTGAGGAGGGCGGCCAGGTCCCCGGCCCGCTCCACCACCGGCCCGGAAGTGGTCTTGATGCCCGCACCCATCTCCTGGGCGATGATATGGGCCAGGGTGGTCTTGCCCAACCCCGGGGGCCCATGCACCAGGATGTGATCCACCGCCTCGCCCCGGCCCCGGGCCGCGGTCATGGCGATTTCCAGGTTGCGGCGCACCTCGGTCTGACCCACAAACTCCGACAGAGTCCGGGGCCTCAGACCCACTTCCAGGCCCATGTCCTCCACCTGCCGCCGGGGATTGACGAGGCGCTCTTCTGTATCCATCTTAGGGCTAATTTACTCTAGCACCAGCAACTTTGCAAGCCGGGGCGGAACTACTCTGATTTAGAAAACCTTGGCCCCGCAAGATCAGGTTTGGTAGACTTAAACCTGTCCCCTGGCTGCCAGTGATTACTATAAATAATGAAGGGAGGCCTAAGGTATGAAAGAACCAAATGAAAGTAATAAACCTGTTAGTGCCTCAAACCTGCGGGATCATATGGCGAATGAGAGGACATTTCTTGCCTGGATCAGAACCAGTATCGGCATCATGGCATTCGGTTTTGTCGTCGAAAAGTTTTCTTTTTTTATAAAGCATCTATCATATCTCTTTGAAAAGAGTGTTCCTCAGCAAGTTACTCCAACATCATCCGGATATTCATCTATTTTTGGCATTGTCCTGGTAGCGTTGGGCGCCTTTATGGGTCTGCTGGCGCTTATTAGATATAAAAAAGTTGAACGGGAAATTAATGAGAATACCTATCAACCTTCTATATTAATCGACATCATGGTGGCCATGGGGATTATTATAATCGGTATTTTTCTGATTTTTTACATGATCCATACTCTAACGTCCTAAAAATATAACTATGCAACCAGCTATTTTTGCGGCAGGCATCGGCAAATCGTTTCGCACCGGGTTTTTCGGACCCCGGAAACAGGTGCTCCAAGAGGTGGACCTGGAAGTGGGACCCGGGTCCATTTTCGGCATCTTGGGGCCCAATGGCGCGGGCAAAACCACTTTTATCTCCATCCTGGCCACCCTGTTGCGTCCGGATGCCGGCCAGGCCCGGGTTCTGGGCCTGGACGTGGTTAAGGATGCGGATCGCCTCCGGGAGCGGGTCAACCTGGCGGCCAGCGGCGCCCATTTCCTCTGGTGTCTGACGGTGGAGGAGAACCTGAAGTTTTATGGCCGCCTCTATGGTCTGGGGGGCAAGGCCCTGGCAACCAAGGTGGGTGAACTCCTGGACCTATTCGAACTCCAGCCCCACCGCCGGGTGACTTTCGAACGCCTTTCCACCGGTCTCAAACAGCGCCTGGCCCTGGCCAAGGCCCTGATCAACACCCCGGAGTTGCTCTTTCTGGATGAACCCACCACCGGGCTGGACCCGGAGATGGCCCAGCATATCCGGGGGGAAATCCAGCGCCTCAACCGGGATGCCGGGCTGACCATCCTGCTCACCACCCATAATATGCGGGAGGCCGAGTCCTTGTGCGGCGAGGTGGCCTTTCTCAAAGAGGGGCGTCTGGTGGCCCGGGGCACTATGCCGGAATTGCAGGAACGCCTGGGCCTGGGAGACCGCCTCAGCCTCTTTTTTAAAGACGGCCCCGCGCCTTTGGATTACGGCCGCCTGCCCGGGGTGTTGACTTATAAAGCGGAAAACAACCGGGTGGACTTGATGGTGGACCGGGCCGAGAAACGTCTGGCCGCTATTCTGGAAGAAGTATCCCAAACCCAAAGCAAGGTTATCCAGGTGCAGCTCAAGGAAGTGGACCTGGCCGAGATTTACCATGAGATTACCCACTGATTTTTATAAAATCCTGGCCTTTGCGACCCGGAGTGCCCTGGTGAACCGGCGCAACGTCTTTGCCATTTTCGAGATGCTCTTCTGGCCCGGAGTAGCCATCTTCTCCGTGGGGCTGCTCACCCGCTTCCTGAAACTGGACCCGGAGACCGTGACCTTCATCCTCATCGGCGCAGTGAGCATGAACACCATTCAGATCGCCCAGTTGGACCTTTCCTACGCCCTCCTCTATTCCGTCTGGGCCAAGAGCCTGAAGCACGAATTTATGGCCCCCATAAAATTGGCCCATATCCTGGTGGGCGCGGGTACAGTGGGCCTGATCCGGGGTTTCGTGGTCTTCGTCATCATGGGGTTTTTGAGCATGTGGCTCTTTGATATGGACCTGGCCCGGCCCGGGGTCCAGGGTCTGCTCATCTTTCTGACAGGGATGTTTCTCAACGCGGCCATCATCGGCGCCCTGGTCCTGGCCCTGGTGCTCAGGTTCGGGCAACGGGCCGAGGTCGCGGCCTGGGCTTTTTCTTACCTGATGCTCCTGCTATGCGGGCTTTATTACCCGGTGAGCATTCTCCCCTTAGGCATCCGGGAGCTGGCCCAAATCATTCCGCTGACCTATTTTCTCGAATATTTCCGGCACTTTTACGGCTTTCCCCTAATGTCGTCCCATCCCCTGCTTTACGGCTTTTCCCAAAGCGTGGTATATTTGGGGCTCTGCTACGCTTTGGTGCAATATACTTTGAAATCGGCGCTCCAGCGTGGCACCTTATTAAGGCTTTCAGAATAGTATAGGTCCTGAGAAACAGGGTCAAAAGACAAGGACTGGGGGAAAGGGTGAAAAGGTTAAAGGGGGAAATGGGGAAAGGATTGTGGAGCTTTATTTTCCTTTTCCCCTTTTTCCCTCTTTCCCTAAAATCCCAGCCCTCCAATACCTTGTAAAGAGAAAAATGATCGGCGTTTTTGATTCCGGTTTCGGGGGTCTGGTGGTCTTGCGGGAGTTTTTGCAGGCCCTGCCCCAATACGATTATCTCTACCTGGGGGACAACGCCCGCATCCCCTACGGCACCCGTTCCGATAAAGTGGTGGTCCGTTTCACCGCCCAAGCGGTGGATTTTTTATTCCGCCAGGGCTGTAATCTCATCATCCTGGCCTGCCACACGGCCTCGGCCAAGGCCCTGCGCACCATCCAGCAGGTCTATCTGCCGGTCCATTATCCCGAACGCCGGGTCTTGGGGGTGGTGATCCCCACCGTGGAAGAGGCCCTGGCCCGGAGCCGGGGCAAGCGCATCGGCATCATTGCCACCGAAGGTACCGTAACCTCCCTGTCTTTTGATTTGGAATTGAAGAAATTAGACCCCGAAGTGGAAGTGGTGCAGCTGGCCTGCCCCTTGCTGGTGCCCATCATCGAGTCCGGCGAGCAGGAATGGGAAGGCACGGGGATGATCCTCAAGCGTTATCTGGCGCCCCTCAAAGCCGCGCAGGTGGACACCCTGATCCTGGGCTGCACCCACTACTCCATATTAAAGGAAAAGATCCGGGCTCTAATGGAGGATAACCTGGAGTTGATCTGCTCCGGCCAGGTGACCGCAGCCAAGCTGGTGGATTATCTGCACAGACACCCGGAGATGGAAACCCGCCTCAGCCGGGGGGGCAGCCGGCGCTACCTCACTACCGACCTCACCCCCCGCTTCCAGCAACTGGCCAGCCTCTTCATGGGCCAGTCCCTCACCCCGGAAGTGGTGGAGTTGTAATGCTGGTAGGGAAAAATGCCTATTTAACGGCAATTTGTTATCAACCACCAGGCGCTAACAACTCTGCCTTTTGATAGTGCAGCCCGATGTCCCGTCTCAAAGCCAACCGGTTCCCATGTTCGTTCTCCCTGGGGATCACCCGGATTTTGCCCTGGTCGAAGGCGTTCAGCAGCCGCTGGCGCAGGCTCTCCACCACCTGGCCCCGTTTCTGGCCCGCCTTTACCGTGGCATTGGCCACCAGGAAGGCCACCCGGGAGCCGTCGGACTTGAAAACGCCGTCCTCCGTACAATCCATGGCCGACGGGATGACGGTGATCTTCTTTTTGTCAAAATAATCGAAGTCGATTTCCAGGACCTCCCCTTTGGTCAGCGACCAGGGGTAGCCCTTCTGCTGCTTGGGGCCGCCGGGGCCGGTGACCAGGGCCAGACAGAGGGAGATTTGGCCGGCCCGCACCTCCGGCGCCACTTCCTGGAGGCGGCCCTCTTGCATGGCCACCAGCAGTGCTCCCAAATTGCGCAGCCGTTTGACGATGGGCTGAAACTCCGGCTCGCCGGGGCGGATGTTGATCTCGCAGACCCGGATGGACCGGGGTTGGAAGTCCTTATCAAAGGAGGCGAAGCAGCCGGGATAGAGGACGCAGGGACGGAGAATGCCCTTCTCCTGCATGCTGTTAATCAGGGGCCGGGCAATGGTTTCCTCCGCCAGGGCCATCAAGGCCGGGGACTCCATGGGGTGGGGGGAGATGGAGCCCATGCCCCCGGTGATGGGGTTGTCGATGCCGGGAGGGCCTTCGAACCTTTCCGGATAATCCATGGCCGTGGGCAGAAGCTGGTAATTACCTGCTTTGTCAACAAAAATCGTAAAACTGATTTCCACCCCGGACATCCGGGCCTCGATGAGCAGGGGCCAGGGGTTTTTCTTGCCGCAAAACTGTTTGTATGACTCTCGATAGTCATTGATCAATAAGTCGTAGACGTCCCGGATCTCCCAGGTATTCAAGATGATCCGGGCCCCTTTACCCCCGGCGCTGTAAGGGAATTTCAGCACCGCGCCCCCGTATTCATGGAGAAAACCCAGGCAGATTTGCAGAACCCCGGGGAAATCCCGGGCGTCCACCTCGGTCCAGGCCGGGGCCACGGGAATGCCGGCCTCCTGGCAGAAGCGCTTGCAGGCGATTTTATCCGCCTCTAGAAATGCTCCCCTTTTATCCAGGCCGAGGACGCGCTCGCCGTAACCGGTGGCCGTTAATTGGTCCACCAGACCGTCGAAGATCAAGGCTTCGGGCAAAATCATGGCCAGGTCCAGGGTTTCTTGTTGAAACGCCGCAGTCAGGGCCGCGGCGTAGGCTGCCACGGTATTTTCGGCCACCGGGATAAAGCCCACGGGCCAGTTCATCCTGCGGGCAAAGGGGGGCATGGCCGGGGTGCCCCGGACCACGAACCCCTGGTAATCGCCGGGGTAAAGCTCGCTGGTGGCCCGGGACGTCTCCAGGGCCGCCAAAAAACTTCTGCCGTCGGTGCCGATGAAACCGATCTTCGCCTTCTCCATAGGGTTGCTTTCCTCCCGGGTCCCGGTTGGGGCGAATTTGTCTCCTTATAGCAATAAGGCGGCCGCAAATCCATTATAAAAAGCTGACTGCTGACAGCTGATAGCTGACAGCTCGCGCCTTATTCTGTTATGATGGCCAGGCATCACCACTACGATTCCCAGACTGTCGAAATGTCCCTCTCTTTAGAATTGACCATCTTCAACAAGCTCTTCGCGGCCGTGGCCGAGGAGATGGGGATTGTGCTGCGCAGAAGCGCGTTTTCTCCCAATATCAAGGAGCGCCGGGATTATTCCTGCGCCCTGTGCACCGCTCAGGGGGAACTCCTGGCCCAGGCCGCGCATATCCCGGTGCACCTGGGGGCCCTGCCCCGGACCCTGGCCCGGGTGCTGCCGGATTTTTTGTTAGCTCCTGGAGACGTACTACTCCTCAATGACCCCTATTGCGGCGGCACCCACCTCCCGGACCTCACGGTCATCGCTCCGGTTTATGCGCAAGGGCGTCTGGCCTTTTACCTGGTAAACCGGGCCCACCACGCGGACGTGGGCGGCACCACCCCCGGCTCCATGCCCCTGGCTAAGAGCCTGGAGGAGGAAGGGGTGGTCATTTCCCCCTCCTATCTCTTCAAAGAGGGACGGCTCCAGGAAGAATTTTTAAACAGCCTCGTCTCCCGCATGCGGGTGCCGGGAGAGCGCCGGGGGGACCTCCAGGCCCAATTGGCGGCGCTGCACCGGGGCCAGGAACGGCTCCCCGGGCTGGTAGCCCGTTACGGTCTGGACAAACTCCTGGAGATGAGCCGGGCCTTGCTGGACTACTCGGAGCGGGCCATGCGGGAGTTGCTCAAAGCCATCCCCGACGGCGCCTATGCTTTTACGGATTATCTGGACGATGACGGTTACGGCCGCCGGGACTTGGGCGTCCGGCTGACCCTAACCATTACCGGCGACGCCGCGGTGCTGGATTTCCGGGGCAGCGACGACCAGGCGGAAGGCGGCGTCAACGCAGTGCCCCCGGTGGTGGACGCGGCCTGCTATTACGTCTTTTTGACCCTGTTGGCGGAGGAGTACCCCATTAACCAGGGCTGTTTCCGGCCTTTGAGCATCCTCACCCGGCCCGGCAGCCTCCTGGACCCGTTTTATCCCGCGCCGGTGGCCGCGGGCAACGTGGAGACCTCCCAGCGTCTGGTGGACGTGGTCCTGGGGGCCCTGGCCCCGGCCCTGCCGGAGGTAATCCCCGCCGCCTCCCAGGGCACCATGAACAATCTGGCCTTCGGGGGGCTGAACCCGGACACGGGTAAGGAGTTCACCTATTATGAAACCATCGCCGGCGGCGTGGGCGCAAGTCCGGGCCGGCCCGGCCTGGACGGCGTGCATACCCACATGACCAACACCAGGAACACCCCGGTGGAGGTCCTGGAGCACGACTATCCCCTGCTGGTGGAACGTTACGCCTTTAGAGAAAGTTCCGGCGGCGCGGGGCGCTTCCCCGGCGGCCGGGGCCTGGTCCGGGATTTTCACTTTCTGGCGCCGGTCTCCGTCAGCCTCCTCAGCGAGCGGCGCAAGCATGCGCCTTACGGCCTCCAGGGCGGCGGTCCGGGGGCGGCGGGGGAGAATGTGCTCATTACGGAGAAAGGCGAGGAAAAACTGCCCGGTAAGATCAATCTGCCGCTGCCGGAAGGAAGCCGTTTATCTATCCGCACTCCGGGGGGCGGGGGATGGGGGGAGGAGTAGCTCTAAGCCGCGCGCCTAATCTCCAAGCTGCCTAATTTAAAGGTGGAGAAATCATGGCAAGACTAACGGGAAAAATCGGTCTGGTGCTGGCATTGGTTTTGCTGGGAGCGATACCATCGCGGGGCCAGGCTCCCTGGGCCGCGGCGGCCAGGGCAGCCAAGACGATGCAGTACGACCGGGGCCGCGTGGAGACCATCACCGGCACGGTAATTGAGGTGGAGCGCCTCGCCCCCAGAAGGGTGGAGCTCCTCTCCCAGGTGCACCTGCTGGTGAAAACCGGCGGGGAGATCATCGTCGTCAAACTGGGACCAGCAAGCTGGCTGGCCCAGCAAAATTTTTCACTGGCCCCGGGCGATCAGGTGACCATCACCGGCTCAAGGATCAGCCGACCTCTGCAAAGTTTTCTTATTGCCGGAGAAGTGCAAAAAGGCAACCAGATTTTACCTCTCCGGGACGAAAACGGCCGGCCCCTGTGGGCTCGGGGCCGGAGACTACGCTAAAACATAATGAACATAGTCAATATCTTAATATTATCTTGTATATCGGTTTTGTTTTTTCATACTGCTCCAAGCGGTGATTGTTGGGCTAAGGATTATAAAATTGCCATTGATATCGGCCATACCCCCAATATTCCCGGGGCCACCAGCGCCAGGGGGGTTCCGGAATATCTCTTCAATAAACACATCGGCGACCTGCTGTACCAACAACTCTTGCAAAATAGGAGTTTCAAAGGTTCCTTTATCATCAATGCGACCGGGGCTGATATCTCCCTCTATGCCAGAGCCGCCATCGCTAACAAACAAGGGGCTGATCTGTTTATCTCCATCCATCACGATTCCGTTTACCCCAAGGATCTATCCGGCTGGCTTTATCAGGGACAAATTATGCCCCATTGCGACAAATTCAGCGGCTATTCCATATTTTACTCGGAAAAAAACGGCAATCCTCTCAACAGCCTCGTTTTTGCAGTAATCCTAGGTTCCGAGATGTTGCGGGCCGGTTTTCACCCCACCTTGCATCACGTTTGGAAGTTTACCGGGGGAGACAAAGACCTGCTTGATAAAACCAGGGGTATTTATAAATATAACAATTTGGTGGTTTTAAAAGAGACCGATATGCCCGCGGTATTATTTGAATGCGGTATTATCAAAAGCCGAAGTGAAGAATTAAAACTTTGTAACCATAATTATCAACAAAAGCTGGTGGCTACACTTTTTATGGCAATAAGAAAATATCTTAAGGAACCTTAAAAAGCCCAGTGGTAAAATGACCCATTCTCCACCCCCCGAAAATGCTTGACATTCCCGGTTTTGCAATGATATTTTTCATTAGGAGCTTGGATCCGGCAAGCGCGGACTGAGACTCGGCGGTGGCGTATATTCCTACCCCAGAGTACCGGTCTGGGGTTTTTTTATGGAAATTGTCAGCGGCCTGGCGCAGATGCGCCAAATATCCCAGGATTGGCGGACCCAGGGGCAAAGAATCGCCCTGGTGCCCACCATGGGCTATTTCCATGAGGGCCACTTATCGCTGATGCGCTATGGCCGGGAGGCTGCCGACAGGCTGGTGGTGAGCCTCTTTGTCAACCCCGCGCAGTTCGGACCCCACGAAGACCTGGCCACCTATCCCCGGGACCTGGAGCGGGACTCAGGGATGGCCCGGGAGGTGGGGGTGGACGTGCTCTATACGCCCGAGCCTGCGGCCATGTATCCTCCGGGCTACCAGACTTACGTGACCGTGGAGGAATTGAGCCGGGGGCTCTGCGGCGCCTCCCGGCCCGGGCATTTCCGGGGCGTGGCCACCGTGGTCCTGAAGCTGCTCAATCAAGTGCAGCCGGATGTGGCTGTTTTCGGGGAGAAGGACTACCAGCAGCTCCAGGTCATCCGCCGGCTGGTGGCGGATTTAAACGTGCCCGTGGAGATTGTGGGCCGGCCCATCGTCCGGGAAGCGGACGGCTTGGCCATGAGTTCCCGGAACACTTATCTCTCCCCGGAGGAACGGGCCGCGGCCCTTTGCCTCTTCCGGGCCCTTAAGGCGGCCCGGGAGCTGGCGCTCTCCGGGGCCAAGTCCCGGGAAAGTATTTTGGAGGCGGTCAAGGGGATTATCACCGCCACCCCTCATACCGACATTGATTATCTGGCCCTGGTGCACCCCGAGACGCTCCAGGAAGTCAATACCATTGAGAAGGAAGCCCGCCTGGCCCTGGCGGTCAAGGTGGGCAAAACCAGGCTGATCGACAATACCCTGCTTTCGGAGTCCCGGTTATGTTGCGTGTAATGCTGAAATCGAAAATCCATCGGGCCACTGTTACGGAGGCCGACCTGAGCTATGAAGGCTCCCTCACCATCGACGCCGACCTGATGCGGGCCGCCAATATCCTGCCTTATGAAATGGTGCATATCTTCAACATCGCCAACGGGGAAAGGTTCCAGACCTACGCCATTGACGGCGAGGCCGGGAGCGGGGTCATGTGCTTAAACGGCGCCGCCGCCCGGAAAGGGACCCCCGGGGACCTGATCATCATCGCCACCTTCGCCACCTATGACGACGCGGCGTTAGAGCAACACCAGCCCCAAATCGTCCTGGTGGACTCCCAAAACCGCCAAAAGAAGGCCGGCGATAAGCCCTGGAAAAATGTGGCGGTCTAAGGAAAAGCCTTAATCTCCCATTAACTTCCTTAATCTGGAGAAATGGCGTTCAGCTTATTCCTCCCTTGGTCAAGAGGAATAAGGTGGATTTGGGCAAACCCGGTTAACTGTTGATTCCGGCCCCTGCAAAGCCCGGCAAATTCCCTCTCCCGTCACAAAATCCTTGTTTTTTCCCTAGACTTCCAGTTAATATTTTAAGGTTTGGGAGGATACCAGCCTTCCGTCAGGATTATTTTTTACCAAAGGAGCTATGTCATGGCCAAGGCCGATTTTTTATTTACCTCGGAATCCGTGACTGAGGGGCATCCGGACAAGGTAGCGGACCAGGTCTCCGACGCCATCTTGGACGCCATCCTCGCCCAAGACAAATATGCCCGGGTGGCTTGCGAAACCTTGGTCACCACCGGGTTGGCCATGATCGCCGGCGAGATCACCACCACTGCGCGCATCGATTATCCGGACATCGTCCGTCAAACCATCAAGGAGATCGGTTACAACGATTCCTCCGTGGGCTTCGACTGGGAAACCTGTGCCGTCCTGACCTCCATCGACCGGCAATCGCCGGACATCGCCATGGGCGTGGAGGGCCGGGGCCTGTCGCCGGAGCAGGGCGCCGGCGACCAGGGCTTGATGTTCGGTTACGCCTCCACTTCCACCGAGAACCTGATGCCCATGCCCATCTGGTATGCCCACCGGCTGGCGGAACGTCTGGCCAAAGTGCGCAAAGACGGCACCCTGCCCTTCCTGCGTCCCGACGGCAAGACCCAGGTGACAGTGCGCTATGAAAACAATACCCCCAAAAGCGTCCATACGGTGGTGGTCGCGGCCCAACACAATCCCGATATCAAGCCCGAACAGGTGAAAGAGGCGGTCATCGAAGAAGTGATCAAAAAGACCATCCCTGCGGAGTTGCTGGTGGACACCAAATTCCTGGTGAACACCACCGGCCGGTTCGTGGTGGGCGGCCCCTTGGCCGACTGCGGCATGACCGGCCGCAAGATCATTGTGGACACTTACGGCGGCCGGGGCTACCACGGCGGCGGCGCCTTCTCCGGCAAAGACCCCACCAAGGTGGACCGCACCACTTCCTACATGCTGCGCCACGTGGCCAAAAACGTGGTGGCCGCGGGGTTGGCCAACCGGTGCGAGGTCCAGGTGGCCTACTCCATCGGCCTGCCCGATCCTTTGTCCATCATGGTCTACACCTACGACACCGCCAAAATCCCCGAAGAAAAGATCCTGGCCATTATCAAGGATACCTTCAGCTTCAAACCCGCGGCCATGATCCAGTATCTGGACTTACAAAGGCCCGTCTTTAAGAAGACCGCGGCTTACGGCCATTTCGGCCGCACCGACCCGGACTTTACCTGGGAATATGTCAACAAGGTGGACATCTTAAGGGAGAAAGCCGGCCTGAAAGGCCCCAGCCCCAACCTGAAATGCGTCTGCCAAGTGCAAGCCAAGTGAAATAGAAATATAGAAACGAGGATCTCATGGATTATGATGTAAAAGATATCAATCTGGCCGACAAAGGCCGCCTGCGGGTGGAATGGGCCGCCCAGGACATGCCGGTGCTCAATGCCATCCGGGAGCGCTTCGAAAAGGAAAAACCCCTCAAAGGTCTTCGTCTGGCCGCGTGTCTGCACGTCACCACCGAAACCGCGGTTCTGGCCACCACTTTAAAGACCGGGGGCGCCCTGGTGCACGTCTGCGCCTCCAATCCTTTGAGCACCCAGGACGACGTGGCCGCGTATCTGGCCCATCATGAAGGCATCCCCACTTTTGCCATTAAGGGTGAGGACGGCGACACTTACTACCGCCACATCAATCAGGCCCTGGACGTCAAACCCCAGATGACCATGGACGACGGCGCCGATATCGTCTTTACCCTCCATACCAAGCGCACGGAACTGCTCCCGGGGGTCTTCGCCGGCACCGAGGAAACCACCACCGGAGTCATCCGCCTTAAGGCCATGGCCGCGGACGGGGTGTTGAAATATCCCATCATTGCGGTGAACGACGCCATGACCAAGTACCTCTTCGATAACCGCTACGGCACCGGCCAGAGCACCTTGGACGGCATCTTGAGGGCCACCAACCGCCTGATGTCCGGGTCCATCTTCGTGGTGGCGGGCTACGGCTGGTGCGGCCGGGGCCTGGCCATGCGGGCCCGGGGGATGGGCGCCCGGGTAATTGTCACCGAAGTCGATCCCCTCAAGGGCCTGGAAGCCCTGATGGACGGCTATGAAGTGCTGCCCATGGCCCAAGCCGCCAAAATCGGCGATATCTTCTGCACCCTCACCGGGGACATCAACGTCATCCGGGAAGAACATTTTCTCTTGATGAAGGATGGGGCCATCCTGTCCAATTCCGGCCATTTCAACGTGGAAATCGAAATTGCGGCCTTGGAACGCCTCAGCACCGCCAGGCGGCAAATCCGGGATTTCGTGGAAGAGTTCACCCTGCAAAACGGCAAGCGCATCTACCTGCTGGCGGAAGGCCGGCTGGTAAACCTGGCCGCGGCGGAAGGGCATCCTTCCGCGGTGATGGATATGAGCTTTGCCAACCAGGCCTTGGCCGCGGAATTCATCTCCAAGAACCACCAAAAGTTCCAGAAACAGGTCTACCCCGTGCCCCCGGAGATCGACCGGGAAATCGCCCGCCTGAAGCTGGCGGCCATGGGCGTGGCCATAGATTCCCTGACCCCGGAGCAGGAAAAGTACCTTGCTTCCTATGATCTGGGTACTTAATATTTAGCCAACCCGATTTTTCCAATTCAGCAATTTATCTGCATCGGAGGGGGAGAGTCCTCAGGACCCGCCCCCTCCCGTCCAGGGGGGCTGGTATGACAGCCATTAAATTCGGCACCTCCGGCTGGCGCGGGATTATTGCCGAGGATTTTACCTTTGCCAATGCCCGCCTGGTCTGCCAGGCCATTGCCGATTATCTTACCGCCGAGGGTTTGAGCTCCCAAGGGGTGGTTATCGGCTATGACACCCGTTTCCTGTCCGAGGTCTTTGCGGCCACCGCCGCGGAGGTCATGGCGGGTAACGGCATCTCCAGTTATTTTACCCAGCGGGACTGCCCCACCCCGGTGGTCAGCTTCGCCATCCGGGATGAAAAGCGAGCCGGCGGTATCAACATCACCGCCAGCCACAATCCTCCGGAGTATAATGGCGTCAAGTTCTCCCCGGCCACGGGCGGTCCGGCCCCGGAGACGGCCACCAAGCCCATCGAAACCAGGGCCAACCAGATCGGTCCGGGAGACGTCAAGCGCATACCCATGTCCCAAGCCCGGTCCCAAGGCCTGGTCAGCGACATCGATCCCCGGCCCAGCTATTTCCAGCATCTCCGGACCCTGGTGGACGTGGAGGTCTTGCGGCGCTCGGGTATGCGAGTGGTGGTGGACTGCCTCTATGGCACCAGCCGGGACTATCTGGATGCCTTTTTGCGGGAAGCCGGAGTGGAAGTGGAGGTGCTCCACGGCTACCGGGACGCTTTGTTCGGCGGCCACCGCCCGGAGCCGTCCGCCGAGTTCCTGGGAGAACTGGCTGCCCGGGTGCCCGCGGCCAAGGCTAACCTGGGACTGGCCACGGACGCGGACGCGGACCGTTTCGGGGTCATGGACTCCCGGGGCGCCTACCATGAAGCCAATGCCATCCTGGGCCTGCTGCTGGACTACCTCATCGAGACCCGGGGTTGGGAAGGAGGGGTGGCCCGGAGTGTAGCCACCACCCAACTCATCGACCGGGTGGCCGCCAAGCATGGCCGTCCCGTTTATGAAACCAAGGTGGGGTTCAAGTATCTGGGGGAGTATATAACCAACGGCCAGGCGCTGATGGTAGGGGAAGAGAGCGAAGGCTTCTCCATGAAAAACCATTTGCCCGAAAAAGACGGCATCCTGGCCGACCTTCTGGTGGCGGAGATGGTAGCCCGCAAAGGCAAAGACCTGCCCCAACTCCTGGAAGATTTGTTTGCCAAGGTGGGTCCGGTTTACAACCGTAGGATCAATCTTTCCCTGGCCCCGGAAACCAAAGAGAAATTCTTGGAGAGCCTCAAGAACCCGCCACCCCGTTTTGCCGGCCTGGGAGTGAAGCAGCACGTGACCATTGACGGCCATAAGTTCATCTTGGAGGATGGCAGTTGGGTCTGTTTCCGGCCCTCCGGCACCGAACCGGTGGTGCGCTTCTACTTCGAGGCATCCTCCACGCCGGCCTTGGAGAAATTGCAGAAAGCAGGAGAAGCGTTGCTCCGGGAAGTCTGACATGAATTTCAGTGTTCCCCACCTCACGGCCATGGCCTTGATGGCCGCGGTTCTGCTCTTTTCCGTGATCATCCATGAGATAGCCCACGGTTACGTGGCGCTTCTCAACGGTGACCCCACCGCCCGCATGTTGGGCCGCCTCACCCTGAATCCCGTCCCCCATATCGATCCCATCGGCACCATCCTGCTGCCGGCGCTGCTCCTCATCAGCGGCGCGGGGATCCTCTTCGGCTGGGCCAAACCGGTGCCGGTTAACCCCCGCAATTTCCGCAACTACCGCTGGGGAGAGCTGACCGTAAGCGCCGCCGGGGCTCTGAGCAACCTGGCCCTGGCTGTTATCTTCGCGGTGATCCTCCGCCTGGTGTCGGGGAATCTTGGCTTACTGATGCTGGCCGGCTTCGGGGTCAAAATCAACATTATCCTGGCCCTGTTCAACCTCATTCCCATACCTCCGCTGGACGGCTCCCATATCTTGAACCTTTTTCTGCCTGCCAATCTATCCCGCCTTTATTCCTACCTGGAGCCGGTGGGATTCATCCTCATCCTGGTCCTCTTTTATACGGGGATCTTGTGGTGGATCATTATGCCGGTCTATAACCTGATCGCCTCTTTTCTCCTGGGTTAAGCAAGGTTTTTTTGCCGCCAGGGGGCTTATACCAAGTTCGGTTTCTGCTGCAACAAAATTAACTTATAAATTATTGATAATTTGATATCTTTCTACCGAAAACCGAAAACTGAAAACCGAAAACGGTATTAAGCATCCGCCCCTCCCCCACCCTAGCCGACTTCCCTCCGGGGCGTTTCCCAATGCGGCGGAATATGCTATGGTTAAAAAATGGAGCTACGGAGCAAAGTCGGCTTCAAGCTGCAAGGGGTCAACTTCCTCTCCCTGTTGGTAGCCCTGGTGGGGCTGCTATTGGTCATGCAATATCTGGCCACCCGCCAGATTCTGGCGTGGCACCGGCAGCGGGTGGAACTGGTGGCCCGCCTGGTCCTGGCGGAATATCAGGGCAAAATTGAGCGGGTGGTCCAGGCCGCCAATCTCCTGGCCGATAACCCCACTTACGGAGAACTGCTGGCTTCGGGAAACCCGGAAGCCTTGCGCAGCCTGGTCCTCCCCACCATGCAGGCCACCGGGCTGCACGTCCTGACCATCACCGACGATAAGGGGGTAATCAAGGCCCGGGCCCAGGATCCGGAGGCCATCGGGGTGAACATCTCCAGCAACCCCATTGTCCGGGCCGGGCTCCAGGGCAAGTTGGCCTCCCGCATGACCCAATGGCAGAACAACGTGGCCCTCAGCGCCGCAGCCCCGACCCACTATCAGGACCGCATCGTAGGGGTGATGCTCACCGGCCTGCTGGTGGACCGGCGTTTCGTGGAGTCCTTGTCCAGGCCCGGGGCGGAAGTGGCCATCTTCTTTGCCAACCGGCTGGTGGTCAACTCTTTTAAAGACTTGCCGGAAAACGCCCTGGCGGAATTACGGCGGGTCAAGGACCGGGCGGCCCGGTCTCCGGGACCCCAGGAGCAGGTGCAAAACCTCCAGTTGGGAGGACATGAATATACCCTGACCTTCCTGCCTTTGGAACAGGAGGAAAAGCCCTGGGAAAACCTCCTTGTGGTGGGAGTGAACCGCCGGGAATTGGGTCTGACTCTCAGCACCCTAAAGCTGGTGATCTTTGGAGTGGGAGCCGCCAGCCCCCTGGTCGGCGCGCTTCTCAGCGTCTGGCTTTCCTGGGGCATGCGCCGCCAGATCAACCACCTGACCGAAGGCACCCGCCAGGCGGCCACCGAGGAGTTGGCCGGGGATATCCCGGTAACCAGCAACGATGAGTTGGGGGAACTGGCGGTATCATTTAACACCATGACCCGGGCCTTGAGGGAAAAGACCAACCTGCTCAAGGCCGAACGGGACCGGGTGGCGGCCAACGCCGATTTCCTGGCCATGATCGTCCATGACATCAAGGCCCCCCTGACCGGTGTGCGTTTGACCATTGAAGCTCTGGAGGACGAAACTTTGCCTCCGGAGATTAACCATAAGCTCCAGGGAATCATCCAAAGGAGTGAGGGCTTGCTGCTGCATCTCCACAACGTCCTGGATTTGAGCAGATTCGAAGCCGGGAGTCTGGTCCTGCGTCCGGAGGCGGTGCCTCCGGGTTTTGTCATTCACCGGCTCGTAAACCACTTCGGCCCCGTGGCTCAACATCAGAGGGTGACCCTAACCGCGGCTTTGGCCCCGGATTTGCCGGCCATGCGGGTGGATGAGCACTCCTTGGAGCGGGTTTTGTCCAATCTCCTGGTCAACGCCCTGGCAGCCACCCCGGAGGGCGGAGAGATTCAGGTGGGTGCGCGGATTCCCCCGGGGGGCGATCACCAGGAAGTGGAAATATTCGTGGCCGATACCGGTTGCGGCCTGAAACCGGAACAGCAGGAGCACCTTTTCGAAAAGTATCGCCTGCGCCCCCAAAAGATCGGTAGCTCCGGACTGGGCCTCTATATCTGCAAGACCCTGGTGGAAGCCAATCATGGCCGCATCTGGGTGGACAGCACCCTTGGCCGGGGCAGCCGGGTTTTTCTGGCTTTCCCCACCTCCCGGACCGGGGAGGAAACCAAAGAAAGGGAGGAGGAAAAAGCCTTAGCTTCCTGACCTCCCGTAATCCTTAGGTGCCCATGGACGGCATGAATCTTCACCTTCTGGTAATCGATGATGACCCCGGCACCCGGGAAGCCCTGGTGGCTATTCTGGACCGGGCCGGATACCAGATCACCTCCCTGGCGGGGAGTGCCGCCGAAATTGCCGCGGCTTGCAGCCGCCGCGGGTATCAGGCGGCAGTGGTGGATTATCGCCTGCCCCATCACAACGGGCTGGAGGTGGCCCGCCAGTTGAAACAAGCCATGCCGGACTGCCGCATCATCCTCATTTCCTCAGAACTTCCTCCGCCCCAGGAAAGGGGCCGGGACGCGGGGCTGGTGGATCGATTCCTGGCCAAACCCTTCTCCAAAGAAGCCATCCTGGAGGCCGTCACCCAGCTTTGCCAGACCGGGACTCCGTGACCATCCCCCTGCTGCCGGGCTCTCCCGCCGCCGGCCTGCCCCAATGGGTGGGCCGTTACCTGGCCCGGGAGAACTTGCTGGCCGCGGGGAACCGGGTCCTGGTGGCCGTGTCCGGGGGCCCGGACTCGGTGGCCCTCCTGCACCTCCTTAAACGCTTAGAACCTGAACTGGACCTGCAATTGGGGGTGGCCCATTTTGACCACGGCCTCCGGGGCCGTGAGTCCCGGGAGGAAGCCGAATTCGTGGCCGCCCTGGCTCAAAGTCTGTCCCTGCCTTTCCATGGAGGCGCAGGGGACACCCGGGATTTGGCCCGCCGGGAAAAGATCTCTTTGCAGATGGCGGGTCGGCGGCTGCGCCTCCAGTTCCTCCGGGACACTTGCCGCTGCCACCTCTATCACCGGCTGGCCCTGGGCCATACCGCGGATGACCAGGTTGAGTTATTCTTTCTCCGCCTCCTGAGGGGCGCGGGGCCGGAGGGGTTGGCCGGGATGCGGCCCACCACCCCGGAAGGGATAGTACGGCCCTTGCTGGCCGTGTCCAAGGAGGCGATCCTGGCCTGGCTCCGGCAGGAAAATCTACCTTACCGCCAGGACCCCAGCAACCTCAAAAGGGATTACTTGCGCAACCGGGTGCGCCTGGACCTGTTGCCGCAGTTGCGGGAGTATAACCCTCGCCTTCATGAGGCCGTCTGGCGGACCCAGGTTTTGTTGCAGGAGCAGGAGAAACTTTTGGCCCCGGAAGTGGAGCGGGCCTGGGACCAGGTGGGGGAGACTTTGAACCCGGATTTTCATCGTCTCCATCTCCCCCAATTTTTGAAGCTCCCTTCCGCCCTGCAAAAACTGGTATTGCGCCGCGTCCTGCAAGATATTTTGGAAGATTATCCCTTAAGCGCCGCGCAGGTGGCCGGGGTCCTGGACCTGGCCCAGGCCCGGAAAAGCGGCGGCCGCCTGGCCCTGGGAACCTGTGCAGTGGCCCGGGCGGGATCGGAATTGCACATTTTTCGCCGCCTGCCGCCGGCCCCCCGGGAGGGCGGCAGGCTGCCGGCTTCATCTGGCAACTTCGCAGCCGGGGGCTGGAGCTGGCGTCTGGATAGCCGCCCCTTTCTCCCGGGCACCCCCTGGCCCCAGGAAGCGCAGATTGCCTGGCTGGACCAGGATTGCCTTAATTTCCCGGTGACAATTCGTTATTTTCAGCCGGGGGACCGCTTCTGGGCCAGCGGCGCGCCGGGAGCCAAAAAGTTGCAAGACTTCCTGGTGGATAGCAAAATTCCCCGGTGGCTGCGTCCCTTTATCCCCTTGGTGGAAAGTGACGGCCAGATCATCTGGGTGGCCGGGCTCCGGGTGGCCGAAGGCGCGAAATTGACCGGCAGGACCCGGAATCTGCTGGAGATGGAATTTTCCCCAGGCAACGCCGACACCCGCCGCGTCTGGAAGATGCTTAAGGCCTGCCGCCGGGCGACAGTTCAAAGTTGAGACCTCTGCGAAAGTCTCAACTGTTCTATTATTTAGTCAAAATGTGGAGCAGACGGCTCGCCTGCTACCAAATACAGGGTGAACAGCCGAGGGCGGCTGTTCCACATGAGACTTTCGCACTGCTTAGAAATGGCCACAAATCCGGTTTTACTCCTCATCAATCCCTGGATTTACGATTTCGCGGCCTACGATTTTTTTGCCCGGCCCCTGGGTTTGCTGTACTTGGCCTCCTATCTCTCCAGCCAGGGATATGCAGTTCACCTCCTGGATTGCCTGGATACTCCCCAGGCCCGCACCGGAGCTTTCGGCACCGGCAGATACCCCAAGGAGATCATCCCCACTCCGGAGGCCCTCCGGGGCATCCCCCGGCGCTACGGGCGCTACGGCATCAGGGAAGCGGATTTTAAGGCGCGTCTGGCGGCCCTGCCCCGCCCGGACGCCATCCTGGTTACCTCCCTGATGACTTACTGGTATCCCGGGGTGCAGGCCGCCATCAGTCTGGCCCGGGAGCAATTCCCGGCCGCGCCGGTGATTCTCGGGGGGATTTATGCCACCCTCTGCCCGGAACACGCCCGGGAACACAGCGGCGCTGACGCGGTGGTCACCGGCCCCGGCGAGGCGGCCTTGGTCCACCAGTTGGCGGCCCTGGGTCTGCCCGGGCCTGCCCTGTTACCGCTTGGCGCATTAGATTCCCAGCCCTACCCTGCCCTGGACCTCCTTTTCCACCTCCCTTACCTGCCCCTTCTCACCTCCCGGGGCTGCCCCCTGGATTGCAGCTATTGCGCCTCCCGCCTGCTCCAACCCCGTTACCAAAGGCGGCAACCTTCGGCAGTAGTGGAGGAACTGCGCCACTGGCAGTCGCGCCTGAATCTTAGAGATGTGGCCTTCTATGACGATGCCCTGCTCCTGGATGCCGAAAACCACCTGCTGGTCATTCTGGAAGAACTGGCCAAACAAGACCTCTCCTTCCGGTTCCATACCCCCAACGGCCTCCATGCCCGCCTGATTACCCCGGAAGTGGCCCGCTGGCTGCACCGGGCGCCCTTTAAAACCCTGCGCCTGGGAGTGGAGACCGTCGCCCTGGGGTCTGCACGCCTGGATCGCAAACTCCAGGCCGGGGAACTGGAGGCGGCTCTGCGTTATCTTCAGGAAGCGGGCTTCCGCGGGGAGAAGATTGGCGTTTACCTCCTCATGGGTCTGCCCCATCAAGAGGAAAACGAAATCAGCCACTCCATCCGCCGGGTCAAGGAACTGGGGGGCGCCCCGGTCCTGGCCCAATACGCCCCCATCCCCGGCACCGCGCTCTGGCCCCAGGCCGTGGCCGCCAGCCGCTATGACCTCGCCAGCGATCCCTTGTTTCACAATAACTCCCTCTTTCCCTGCTGGCCCCAGTTTTCCTGGGAACGCTACAGCCGCTTGAAACGTTTGGCTAGTGATTAGAAGGTGTGGTAAGGTTGGAAGGCAGTTTTGGGTCTTCGGCTTTCGGTTTTTTCTGACCACTGACCACTGGCTACTGGCTACTAAGGAGTCAACCATGGGCACTTCCAGCGCGCGGCGGCCGCCCACCACCTGGCTATGGCGGCGGGCCAAGGGTGCGGCTACCCGGTATCTGGCCCCGTCCGGGGGAGTGGCTCTGGAAGCCCGGGAAGTGGTGGCTCGTTATCTGGCGGCCCTGGGTGAAGAGACCGGCCCCGGGGGTCAAGGCTCGTTGGCGGGTTTCCGCCTGACCCGGAAAGCCGGGCAGAATCTGGGGGCTTTCAGCAGCGAGGTAGCTTCCCAGGGGTGGGACGCGGCTTTGGAGGCTTGGGGATTAGCCGGGCTAACCGAGCCATCCGGCGCCATGGCCGTACCGTTGCTGGCCGGGGCGCTCCTGGAGGCCGACGGCAGCCTGGAAGACGCGGTGGCCCACTCGGCTTTGGCCGCGGTCCTCCAGGATTTCAGGACCTTAGAAAAGGCCGCACCAGTGCAGATGGTGGCCCGCTTTCTTAGTGAGGCTTTATACCAGCGCCTGGTCCTGGACCTGGGGGAATCGTTGGAGGCGGCCTGTGGCAGCTACGGCCATTGGCGGCAGGGGCTGGCGGGTCTGAAGGACTGGATCATCCGGAGCGGGGCCCTAGCAGAAGGGGCGGATCCGCCCATTGCCAGGCAATGGCGGGGTCTGGCGGGCTGGCAGTGGGTGACCCTGGCGTTGGAAAAGATGTTAGCGCGCCTGCTGGAATCCCCTTCAGATATCTCTGGTAAATCAGACTAAACGTCCATGAACCATGAGAGTCACATCCTTAGAGTGAAAAATCCCCCCATCCCCCCTTTATAAAAGGGGGGTTGAAAAAGTCCCCCTTTAATAAAGGGGGATTTGGGGGGATTTTGCCCTTTTACGGTAAAGGGATTATGGCCGAACATCTGTACCTGCGGGCGCCGGGGGAAAAACGCCGGGCGCCGCCGGGAATGAAGGCGGTTATCCACCTGGATGAGCCCGGGGCCAGCGGCTATCCGATTCACCACAATCTAGACCGGCTATTGGTCACCCCCTTGCCTCCTACTCCGGCAGTGTCTGCCTTTCTCTTGGCGGCCCTGGGGGTGTGGGCGGCAGACAAGCTCCTGCCCCGGAACTCGACCCCGGATGCCTGGACCCGGGAAATCGTCCTCCACCTGCCTGCTAACCCTGAAGGGGCGAGGCTTGCCCCCCAATTGGCCCAAATTCTCAATTTCCTCACCGGTGATAATTGGACCATCAAAACTAGAAAATCACCCCTCGATTTAAAATTTGGGGGCAGATGGGACCGATCCTGGCAGCCCCAGGCGGTGGCCCTCTTCTCCGGAGGTCTGGACTCCCTGGCGGGAGCCATTGACCAACTGGAAGAAGGAAACCGCCTCCTGCTGGTGAGCCATCACGATTACGGGCAACTGGCCTCCACCCAACAGGCCCTGGCCGGGGCTCTGGCGTCTCACTATGGCCCGGACCGGGTGCAGCACCTTAATTTACGCGTGCAATTCCCGGAGGCCCCGGAGCTGACCCTGCGTAGCCGCTCCCTGCTTTATCTGGCCTTAGGTGTGAGCACGGCCGCGGCCTTCGGGCCGGATACGCCCCTGCTCCTGCCGGAAAACGGCTGGGTCAGCCTCAACCCGCCCCTGACCTTGAATCGCCTGGGGGCCTATACCACCCGCACCACCCATCCCTATTTCCTGGAGCAGGTTACCCGGCTGTGGGGGGACTGGGGTATTAAACACCCCGTGATCAATCCTTATCAGCGCTTCACTAAAGGGGAAGTGCTCGGCCAAAGCCGTAATCCGGAACTGTTGCGGCAATTGGCGGGGGGAAGCACCTCCTGCGCCCGGCCGGTGGCCTCCCGCTGGCGGCGGCGTCCCGCCGGGGAGTGCGGCTACTGTTACCCCTGCCTCCTCCGGCGGGCGGCGCTGCATCGCCTGGGTTGGGACCGGGGGGATGATTATCTGGTGGACGCCCTGGCCGGAACGGAGACTTTGCGGCACCGGGTCCGGGGCCGGGACTTGCGGGCCTTACTCCTGGCCTTGGGGACCTGGGAAGAAACCCCGGCAGCCATGACAAGCCGCGTCTATTGGGGAAAGCAAGGCCGGGCCTCGGCCCGCGAATATACAGAGACCCGGCGCTTACTGGCCTCCGGCTGCCAGGAAATCAAGCAGCTCTTGCAGGATAAGGGATGGGCTTTACTTATCTCCTTTCTGGGACCTGCCTGAAAAATCATCTCACCACTCCTCTTTTTTTGCCCCCTCCTTTATTTTGTTTATGCCTTTATTTGTATAAGCCTATCAAGCGCTTACCCCCTTGCCCCGGGTAGATTGATGCTTACTTTTTATGAGAGCTGCAAAGACACGTCAGCAGCCCACTCCATT
>JAQTXE010000264.1 GCA_028688935.1 Syntrophales bacterium | reverse complement strand
GGCCCTGCTGACGTCCCGGCTCCTGAAACATTGGGAGCGGCAGACCGTCATGCAAAAGTTCCTGCCCTGTTTGGGCCTGGCCCCGTCCTTTGCCATCCTGGAGCGCCTCCAGGCCCTGGCTGCTTTGGAGGAGCCCTTTAAGCAACTCGCGCCCCGGGGCCGCCTGGCGCTGACCGCCGCGGCCTTGCTGGCCGCCTGGGACCCGGTGGACCGGGAGGCTGTAACGCCCTTTCTGGCTCAATTGCCTTTATCCCAGAGCAAGCAGGAGGAATTTCTCCAGGGTCTGGATCTGCTGGCCCGGCGGGAAGGCGTTCATCCGGCGGCGATCCTCTCCCGGGAGGAGTTCCGCCGCCATCTGGAGGAGGGTAGGGGCACCCCCCAGGCCCGGGCCGCGGCCTTGCGCCTGCAACTCCAGAAACTGGTCACCCCCCGTTTCCTGGCGGCCCAGGAAGCCTTTCAAACCGGATTGCAGCGGCTGGGGCTGAGGCATCATCCCAGCTTTGGCCTCCAGCCGCCCCCGGCCCTGGAGGGTCCGGACTTCCACCTGGAGATCAAGTTCCAGGACGCCGGGGAACTAGAAAAACTCCTGAACGAACTCCTCCGCCTGGCCCGGGAAGAAGAGTTCGCCGCCCTGACCCGCATCTAACCTCCCCTTGACTCCCGGCCCTCGAGCCTTAACTTCTTAAACACAGTTTCCGGTTTTCAGTTTTCGGTTTTCGGTTGAAAGAATAAAGAATATTCCCGGGTTATATGCGCGGAATCTTAACCCTTTCCAGGGGTTGAGTTGTGGCCGGGCAAGTAATCCGGGTTTATCAACCTTATCTCTTAAAGGATTTCAAAAGGAAGCAACACATGTCAACAGAGCGCTCCCCCAACCGCCTGGCCCGGACCACCAGTCCTTATCTTAAGCAGCATGCCCATAACCCCGTGGACTGGTACCCTTGGGGGCCGGAGGCCCTGGAGCGGGCCCGCCGGGAGGATAAGCCCATTTTCTTGAGCATCGGCTACTCCACCTGCCACTGGTGCCACGTCATGGCCCACGAATCCTTCGAAGACGAAGGCATCGCTAACCTGTTGAACGAGCATTTCATCAGCATCAAGGTGGACCGGGAAGAGAGGCCGGATCTGGATGAGACCTACATGAACGTGGTCACCGCCCTCACCGGCCGGGGGGGCTGGCCCATGAGCGTCTTTCTCACCCCGGACCTGAAGCCGTTTTATGGCGGCACTTATTTCCCCCCCACGGATCGGAGCGGGCTGCCGGGCTTTCCCCGCCTGCTCCTGGCCCTGAGCCAGGCCTACCGGCAGAACCAGGAGCAGATCGGGGAACTCTCGCGCCGGGTCCTGGACCATTTGCAGAAAATGGAGGGCATAGGCGGGCAAGGTCCGGAACCCGACCAGCAGGCCGTGTTCCAGGCGGCCCAATTACTGCTCCAGGATTTCGATGCGGTTAACGGCGGCCTGGGCCAGATCCCCAAGTTCCCCCGTTCTCTGGAACTGGGCTTTCTCCTCCATTATTACCGCTTCATGGGCGAGCACCCTGTCCTGGAAAAACTCGCTTTTACCTTGGAGAAGATGGCCCGGGGCGGGATATACGACCAGTTGGGGGGCGGCTTCCATCGCTACACCGTAGATGGGGCCTGGGTGGTGCCCCACTTTGAGAAGATGCTCTATGATAACGCCCTTTTGGTCCCCCTTTATCTGGCCCATTATCAGTTACGGGCGAATCCTCAGTCCCGGCGTATCGCCGCCGAGACCCTGGATTTTGTCCTCCGGGAGATGCAGGCCCCGGAGGGCGGCTTCTATGCCGGCTGGGACGCGGACAGCGAAGGGGTGGAAGGGAAATTTTACGTCTGGAGCCTGGAGGAAATGGAGCGGGTGGTGGGCCCCGAGCGGGCGGCGCTGGCGGCTGCGGCTTTGGGAGTAACCCGGGAGGGAAATTTTGAAGGCGAGAACATCTTGACCCGGCCTCTGACCACGGAAGAACTGGCCGCCCGCTTTTCCCTCTCCCCGGAGAAGGTGGAAGAGAACCTTAACCGCGGCCTGGAGGCCCTGCGCCAGGTCCGGGAAACCAGGGTGAAGCCCCATCGGGATGAAAAAATCATCGTCTCCTGGAACGGCCTGATGATTTCCGCCCTGGCTTTGGGAGCCCAGGTCCTGGGAGAACCGCGCTACTATGAGGCTGCGGCCCAAGGCGCCCGCTATCTCCTGGATAATCTCCTGACCCGGGAAGTCCTCCACCGGAGCGCGACTGCCGGGCAGGTGAGCGGCCCCGGTTTTTCCGAGGACTACGCCTCCCTGGCCCTGGCCCTCCTGGACCTCTACGAGACCGATTTCGACCCCACCTGGATAACTGCGGCCCAGCGCCTCATGGCTCTCCTGGAGAAGAATTTCCTGGACCCGGAGGACGGCCTTTATTTTTATGTCTCCCAGGACCAGGAAAGCCCCCTGATCCGTTCCAAGAGCATCTTCGATCAGACCATCCCCTCCGGCAATTCCCTGGCGGCCCGGGTCTGCTTCCGGCTGCACCGCCTGACGGGAGAGGACCGCTACCGGCAGCGGGTCCAGACCATTCTCCGGGCTTTCCAGGGCCGGGCCCGGGAGAATCCCTTCGGTTTTTCCCATCTATGGACCGCGACCGTCCTCTACCTTATGCCGCCCCTGGACCTTGCCCTGGTGGGCGACCCCCAGGACCCCGGAATTAAGGAGATGCTGTCTGCGGTTTATCGTCAATTTTTACCGGAAAGACGCCTGCTGCTGAAAAATCCGGCGGGCTGCGCCGCCTTGGAAGAAATCTCTCCCTCGGCCCGGACCTATGAACCTCTGGGTGAGGGGCCCACGGCCTACCTGTGCCACGATTTTACCTGCCGTCCGGCCCTCAAAGACCCGGCGGAACTGGCCGCCAAATTGGAACAGTTCAAGAGATAGGGAGAGATTGGTGGGCAAGGGCCAGGGGCCAGGGGTCAGGGATTAGAGGTTAGGGGTCAGTTTTTTCTGGTTCCCAAGCTAGGCTTGGGGACGCACTTAAGCGCCAAGCTGTGCTTGGCGAGTAGTTAAAATATTCTCTGCCGGCGGCCCTGGGCCGCCTGACAATTTCTGCGCCGGCGCAAGCTGGGCCGCCCAAAAAATATCCTTTTGATATTTTCATAAGTTATCGACGGTAATTGATCCCATCATCCCCCGCGATAATTTTTTTCGGTGTTTTTTCCCCCAATCTTCATTAAATTAAAAGGATAACTTTTCCGGGTCCCCTTGGGCGGCAAGAGGGGCCCGGCTGCTCAACAGCAGGTTCCGGTTGTCCCCGGTGCCTCTGAGCCCAGGAAGGCGCCCATGTCCAGACATAAAGAACGCCCCACCCGGGGCCATAAATTGGAAATAAAAATAATTCCCCCCAATTTCCTGGATCTGCCCCTGGTAGAGATAACCCATTTATTGGGGGACGGCCCCCTGTTGTGGCCGGGAGGGGCCGGTCGCGCCAAGGGGCTGAAATTCGAGCAATATGAACTTAAAAAGAAACGGGGCCGCAAGCCCAAAAGCCAGAAGACCCCACAGGAGACTAACCCCGGTCCTGCCGGTAAGAACCTCCCTTGAGCCGCCCGCCGTCAGCCCGCAGAGTTTAATCGCATGATGTCGCCTAACCAAATTGTCATCCGGGGCGCCCGGGAACATAACCTGAAGAATATCGACCTGGAACTGCCCCGGGGGGAGTTGATCGTCATTACCGGGGTGAGCGGTTCCGGCAAATCCACCCTGGCCTTCGATATCCTCTACGCCGAAGGCCAACGCCGTTACGTGGAGTCTCTGTCCGCCTACGCCCGCCAGTTCCTGGAACTCATGGACAAGCCGGACGTGGAGTATATCGAAGGGCTCTCCCCGGCCATCGCCATCGAGCAGCGCAGCGCTTCCCGGAATCCCCGCTCCACCCTGGCCACGGCCACGGAAATTTACGACTACCTGCGGGTCCTTTTCGCCCGGGTGGGTACGCCCCATTGTTTTAAGTGCGGCCGGCCCATCGCCTCTTTGAGCGTGCCCCAGATGGTGGACCAGGTGATGGCCCTGCCCGGCGGGAGCAAGATCACCTTGCTGGCTCCGGTGGTGGTGAACCGCAAAGGCGAACATCAGAAGCTTTTGGAACGGCTCCAGCGGGAGGGTTACAGCCGCATCCGCTTGAACGGCGAAACCGTGGAGTTGGAAGAAATACCAGTCCTGGACAAGAACCGCCGTAATACCATTGAGGCGGTGGTGGACCGGCTGGTCATCAAGCCGGATTTGCCCGCCCGGCTCACCGACTCCCTGGAGTTGGCCCTGCGCCTGGCCGAAGGGGTGGTGCGGGTGGCGGTGGCGGGAGGCGAGGAACTGCTCTTCAGCGAGAAATTCGCCTGCGACCACTGTGGGGTCAGCCTGCCGGAGCTTACCCCCCGCCTCTTTTCCTTCAACAGCCCCCAGGGGGCCTGCCCGTCATGCAGCGGCCTGGGCACCCGGCCGGTCATCGACCCTGACCTGGTGGTGCCCAATGAGGACCTGAGCCTGAGGGAGGGGGCCATCCGCCCCTGGGCCCACCGCCATTCCTTAAGGCACCAGCAGATGCTGGAGGCCCTGGAGAAGCATTACCATTTCTCCATGCACACTCCCTTCCGGGATTTGCCGGAGAAGGTGCAACAGGTTCTGCTCTACGGGTCCCAGGGGGAAGCCATCAATTTCTTTTACGAGCAGGGGTCCCGCCGCTACCTGGTGCCCCGTTCCTTCCCCGGGGTCATTGCTTTGCTTCAGGAACGCTACAAAGAGACGGACTCCCCCCTGGTGCGGGAAGAGATCAGCCAGTACATGAGCGTCCAGCCCTGTCCGGATTGCCGGGGGGCGCGGCTGCGCCAAGAAGCCCTGGCGGTGAAACTTAACGGCAGCAATATCAGCGAGTTGACTAAGCTGACCGTGGCCCAGACCCTGGACTGGTTCAGGGACCTCGATCTCAACCCCCGGCAGTGGGAGATCGGCCGCCGGGTGCTCAAAGAAATTGCCGACCGCCTGGGATTCCTCAAAGAAGTGGGCCTGGAATACCTCACCCTGGACCGGGCTACCGGCACCCTGGCCGGGGGCGAGGCCCAGCGCATCAGGTTGGCCACCCAGATCGGCTCCAAACTGAGCGGCGTCCTCTATATTTTGGATGAACCCAGCATCGGCCTCCACCCCCGGGACACCCAGAGACTCCTGAACACCTTGAAGACGCTGCGGGACCTGGGGAACACGGTGATCGTGGTGGAGCACGACCCGGAGACCATCCGCCAGGCGGATTTCGTGGTGGACATGGGTCCCGGCGCAGGGCGGGAAGGGGGCAAGGTGGTCTTCGGGGGCACCCCGGCCCAACTGCTTGAGGATACCCGCTCCCTCACCGGCCTTTATCTCTCCGGCAGGCGGGAAATTCCCCTGCCGCCCGAAGCCCGCCA
>JAQTXE010000024.1 GCA_028688935.1 Syntrophales bacterium | reverse complement strand
TGAATTGGGAGGCCAGCCTGGCCTGGGTGCAGGCGCAAAATGCCGCCAACTACCTGGGCCACCGCGACTGGCGGTTGCCCAACGCCAAGGAATTGCAGAGCATCGTGGATTACTCCCGGTCGCCTGATACCAGCGGGTCGGCGGCGATAGACCCGCTTTTCAACTGCACCCAAATCACCAACGAAGCCGGCCAGTCTGACTATCCCTTTTACTGGACCGGAACGACGCACGCCTCCTGGGACGGCACGGGCAGTACCGGGGTCTATCTAGCCTTCGGCAGAGCCCTGGGTTATATGGATGGGGGTTGGATCGACGTCCACGGCGCGGGGGCCCAGCGCAGCGACCCCAAGGACGGTGACCCCGCCGACTATCTCCAGGGCCGCGGCCCCCAAGGGGATGCCATCCGCATCTACAACTATGTGAGACTGGTGCGCGCCGCCAAGACGACTCAATCCCGGGGGGTCATAAATGCCATTAATCTCCTCCTTTTAAGCGAGTAAGCGCCCAACGGCCCTTTTTAAAGGCGGCCGGGAAGGGGAGGCGGCAGGGTCAGCCGGCGGCCATTTTCCGGAGGCGGATGGCCCCGGGGGTTACTTCCACCAGTTCATCGTCGTTGATGAATTCCATGGCCTGCTCCAGGCTGAACTGCCGGGGGGGCACCAGGCGCAGAGCTTCATCCGTGCCCGCGGCCCGGATATTGGTGAGTTTTTTCTCCTTGGTGATGTTCACCCACATATCTTCGGTGCGGGTGTTTTCCCCCACAATCATACCCCGGTAGACCGGGTCCCCCGGTTTGACAAAAATCGTCCCCCGGGGCTGGAGGTGGAAAATGGCATAGCCCACCGCCTTGCCGGGCCTATCGGCGATGAGCGCGCCGTTGGGCCGGCCGCTGATCTCCCCGGCGTAAGGGGTGAAGCCCTCCAGGATGGTGTTCAACAGCCCCGTGCCCCGGGTGTCGTTGAGAAACTGGCCCCGGAAGCCGATCAAACCCCGGGAGGGGATGGCAAATTCCAGGCGCACCCGCCCGGAACCATGGTTGATCATCTTCATCATCCGGCCCCGGCGGGCGCTCATCTTTTCGGTGACGATGCCGATGAACTCCTCCGGGATATCCACTACCGCCAGCTCCACCGGCTCGGTGAGTTTTCCGTCGCGCTCCCGGGTGATGACCCGGGGTTTGGAGAGGGAGAGCTCAAAGCCCTCCCGGCGCATCATCTCTACCAGCACCGCCAGCTGCAGTTCCCCCCGGGCGCTCACCTTAAAGGCATCTTTGGTGGCCCCGGGCTCCACTTTGATGCTGACGTTATAGAGAACTTCTTTGTCCAGGCGCTCTTTGAGGTGCCGGGAAGTGAGGAGCTTGCCTTCCTTTCCGGACAGGGGCGAGGTGTTCACGGAAAAGACCATGGAGATGGTGGGCTCTTCCACGACGATGCCGGGGAGCGGCCGGGGGTCCTCCGGGTCGCCTAAAGTGTCGCCGATGAAGGCTTGAGGGACGCCTGCCACCGCGGCCAGATCGCCGGCTTCGATAACCTCGGGTTCGCTCCGCTCCAGGCCCTCGAAGCTGTAAATGACACTGAGGTTCGCCTTCCCGGCCATCTCTCCTTCTTTTAATAAGGCCACTTCCCGGCCTTTTTTTAGCGCACCGCTAACGATCTTGCCCACCGCGATGAGACCCACGTAATCGCTGTAATCCAGGCTGGTGACCAGGAATTGCAGAGGCGCGGCCGGGTCGTATTGGGGCGCGGGGATGGTGGCGAGAATGGCCTCAAAGAGGGGCGCCAGGTCCTGGCCTTCTCCTTCAGGGTCGGTTAAGGCGATGCCTTTCTTGGCGTTGGTATAGAGCACCGGGAACTCTAATTGCTCCTCGGTGGCGTCCAGGTCGATGAAGAGGTCGAAGATCTCGTTTAAGACCTCCTGGGGCCGCCGGTCCTCCCGGTCGATCTTGTTGATGACCACAATGGCGGGGAGCCCCTTCTCCAGGGCCTTCCCCAGGACAAAGCGGGTCTGGGGCAGGGGCCCTTCGGTGGCGTCCACCAGGAGCATGACGCCGTCCACCAGGTTCAGGGTGCGCTCCACTTCGCCGCCAAAATCCGCGTGGCCCGGAGTGTCCACGATGTTGATCTTCACACCCTTGTAGGTGATGGCCATGTTTTTGGCCATGATGGTGATGCCCTTTTCCCGCTCCAGGTCCAGGCTGTCCAGGACCCGCTCGGCCACCTGCTCGTTGGCCCGGAAAATGCCGCTCTGCCAGAGCATGGCGTCCGCCAGGGTGGTTTTGCCGTGATCCACGTGGGCGATAATGGCGATATTGCGTAAGTCGTCTCGGGTTTTCATAAAACGTCGCTAAAATAGCCGCCGCGGCCTAAGCGGCTACCATTTTGCTGCTCCTTATAAATTATGGGGAAAAACGTGATTCCCGGGGGGGTGACGGACAAGGGGCCGAAAGTCTATCTTGACCGGCTGCGGTCCGGGGCAAGTTTCAGTTATAGCTTATCTAATTTTACTTGTTAGGAAGTGATTATGCAAGGGAGGCAGCGCCCCAGGGAGACGATGAAGCCAAATTGGGGGACAGGATGAGTAAAATTGTCATTCTGAGCGCAGCGAAGAATCTCAGGGGCTGCCGCAAAAACGACGAGATTCTTCCCTCCGCTGCGCTCCGTTCAGAATGACAATTCATAATTACCTCTTTGACGGCAACTTGGTATAAGGTGGCTCGAAGCCAATATAAAACCTGTTATTCTGTCATCCTGAACACAGTGAATGAGCTTAACGCCTTGAAAATACGAGAGTTAGCGAACCGCTTCGTCTCATCCTTTAGCTACTTCCACCAGCTCCGAGGCCTCCCGGGGTTCGGGGAAAGTGCAATAGGACGCCAGCAGGTCAAAGAATTCTTCAGTCCGGAAAGCTATTTCGGGCGCGATCACTCCCTTGGCGGCCACTTTTCCCTGGAGAAAAAGCCGGGTCCCCAGGGCCAGGGGGATTCCGGTCGCTTTAGCCATACCCGGGGGAATGGCGCGGATAGAGGTGGTCACCCGGGCAGGTCTGCCTCCTTTCTTCCCTTTGGCCTGGGCGAAAAATAGGGGCAAGCGCGGGCCTTCAAACAGGCGGGTAATATATTCCATAATTTTATCGACCAAAGAACTTACCCCGGCATCCGCCACCAGCTTTTCCCCGGCTTCCTCCAGGGTCAGGCCGCCCCGGTCGATCTCGGCTGCCAACTCCCGGAATTCGTCGATCCACAAACCGGGCATGACCATGACGCAGAAGGAGCGCTGCAGATCGGGATAGGAAAAGTGAAAAGAGACCGGCTCCGGATGCCCCACGGTATAGACGGTTCTTTTTCCTAAGCCGGGGTAGTCGAAAGCGATCTCCACCAAGGGCTTGTTTTCCACCAGTTGGCCGCGGTCGCATTCCAGGATGGTGCCGGAACACTGCTGCATCCAATGCACCACCGCGGCGGAATAGGCCACCTTATCATCGCCCCCGGCATCTTCTTCGATATTCCAGGCGGCAATCAATTCCTCGGTTTCCTCCAACTCTTCTCTGGCCCTGGCGGCCAACATGCTGGTGATCCCGGGACTGGCCCCCAGGCCGATGATGGCGGTCATGTTCGCTTTTTGCGCCTGGTCATGCAGTTCATGCATGGCCTTGGTGGGCTCCGGGTCGTCGCAGATATCCAGGTAATCTATCCCCGCTTCGATGGCTGCCTCCAGCACCGGCACCCCAAAACGGAAGAACGGCCCCACACAATTCATGACTAGATCGGCCTGGCCCATCAAACCTAGCAGGGCGGCGCGGTTGGTCACGTCTATCTGCGCGGCCTGGGCTTTAGCGCCGCAGGCCGAGGCCACTGTTTGGGCCGCGGTGAGATTATAGTCGGCGATGAGCAAACTTCCCGCTTCCGGGAAAGAGGCCACCGTCTGGGCGGCAATGTTTCCCATGGCCCCGGCGCCCAGTAATAAAATCTTGCTTGGTGTCATGTTTGCTTCCCTCCCGTTAGTTCAATAAGCCGATTTTAGCCAGGGCTTGGCGATAATTTGATAGAGTTCCACTTCCAGACTGGACCTGGTTTTAAGCTCCCGGCCGATTTCCAGATAGGGGTGTGGCTCCTTCGCCCCGCAAGCCGGCCACTTCGGTAAGTCCCCGCCATTGGGATGGCCGCTTTTGGCAAAGTTGGTCCAATAGGCCATGATCTTACCGGAGAGGGCCCAGTCTCTGCAGAAAAATCCCAGCAGTAATTTGGTGAAGCCGAAGACATAAAACAAATCAGCGCCGTGGCAGGCTCCCAACTTCTCATGGGGGAGCTGGCCCTGGCCGGAATCTGCGGCCAACACTTGTGCGGCCCATTGGGGAATGTGCCGGGTAAACCGGTAAAACCAGGTCTGCTGCTGGTTCTGGACCGTGCTGGCCATAAAGAAGGCCCAGGCGCCGAACCATTTGGCGGTGATGAGTTGATCCAGCCGGCGCCAGAGCTCCGCCTTCGATTTCACCGGCAAAAGTTCGAAGACTTTTTGCGCCTCCTTCCCGAAGGCCGTGTGCAGATATTGCCGGTATTCCTCCGGGCCGGTCATGGAGGAAATCATCCGGGGAAGAAACATCGTGCTTTCATTGGTGGTGACGCCGACAATTAAGGGCACCTGATGCCGGCGTCCCCGGGCGAACAGGGTTACCGGATGATCGGGGACGAGGTACCCGTCCACCGTGGGAGTGCAGACACCCTGGAGCACCTCCACCCCCAGCTCGGTCTGTAGTTGGGCGGAAGCGGCCTCGATCTTTTTCCAGGGGGTTTGGCGCAAGGCGCTTAAGACATCGCTGTCCGGAGCGATTCCTAATTCTTGGACCAGCCGCGTCCCCACCGTTTCGGCGGGGACCACCCCTAACTCTTCCCGGCGCAAGGGCCTAAGCGAGCCCACCATCACCGGACTCTGGGCAATGGCGGCCTGGAACATACCTTGGGCCAGGGGATTGACCAGGAGCAGGCTGACGCTCGCCGCCCCGGCCGACTGCCCGAAAATGGTGACCTTATCAGGATCGCCCCCGAACTTATCGATATGGCGTTGCACCCACTTCAACGCCGCCACTTGGTCGAGCAGCCCGTAATTGCCGGAGACATTATCGGGAGACTCCGCCGACAGCAGGGGGTGGGCCAGGAAACCCAAGGCCCCGAGCCGGTAGTTAAAGGTGACCACCACCACTCCCTGCCGGGCCAGGGCGGCCCCATCATAAAGCTCATCCGAGCCGGAACCGCTGACAAAGGCGCCGCCGTGAATCCACACCATCACCGGCAGTTTAGGACCGCGGCTTTTATTAGGCGTCCAAATGTTGAGGAAGAGGCAATCTTCGTGCATGGCCCCCTGGTAATTCAATTGGGGGCAGACCGGCCCGAACTTTTGGCACGGCCGCGGCCTGGTCCAGGGAGCCACCGGCTGGGGAGGGCGCCAACGCAAGTCCTTCACCGGTGGCGCAGCGTAGGGGATACCCCGGTAGATTCCCGCAGCATTAGCGGTGATGGGGCCGCTTTCCAGTTGGATAATCTGCTCCGTCAAATCTCGCCCTTCATTCCGAATTCTCCTGGCTGCCGATACCTTACCGGTAACCCGGCGGATAATCCGGGATTATGCGGCAACCTGGCCACCTTTGTCAAAGTGTTTAGTAGACCCCTGGGCCCGAAGAAAATTTTCCCAAGTTTCACTTCAGGTGGCTTAGTTTCACCTGCTTTTAAAACCGCTTTGCGGGAATTGGCGCATTATTAGAGGAGACGAGCCTTCCCTTGCTTTTTAGTCAAATAAACTTGACATATTGAAAAAGATATTATACATCAGTGTCCAGGTGGCATCGCCCATGATCTCTGATGCGGTTCAGCTTGCCGCCGGTAAGAAGATGAGATTCAAACTATGTCCAAGTGCCCGCCGCGCCTCAAAATGACCAATCGCTTGCATGTCCTCAGGGCCGAACATCGCCTGACCCAGGAGCAGCTTGCCAGAGAAATCGGCGTCACCCGGGCCACCATCGGGGCCATCGAAGGGGGGGGTTACAATCCCTCCCTGGAGTTGGCCTTTCGGCTGGCGCGTTTTTTTAATACCGAGATAAATGCGATTTTTTCCGTTGAGGAGGAAAAGTAATGAAAAGGTGGGACTCGATATTGTTGAAGGTGTTCTTATATGGGCTTCCCGCAGTTATTATTCTGGCCATTTTCTCATACTCTTACGGTTTAGGAAAGCATAGCCAAATTAGTGACAAACTAACCCTTCTGAACGGCTTTGTTGGTCTCACCCTGGCATTATGGATGTTGCTGTTGATTTATCTAAATATCCGGTTAATGTTTTCGGGTTCATTTAGAAATAAAGTATTGGCCAGGATCACCTTCATAAAGGAGGCTGACGAGCGCGAGGTAATGCTCACCGGGAAGGCGACAAAAACCACTTTCCTGACCTCGCTGGCCATCCTGATTTTCTTGTTTTTTCTTTCCTGTTTCCAGGTCTCTTTTTACCGGGTGCCGCCGGAAAAAGCAATTGACGGTAAAACCAGGGTGGTTTCTTTGAATTTCGGCTTCAATCTCTTGAAAGCCTCCAGAAAGGGTAACCCGGATGAAACAATGCAGAAAACGGATATATTCTCCTATACCCGCCTGCCTCTATCCAGCACTGGGGTGATACTGCTGTTGATCCTCTGGCAGATTATCTCTTACAATTTTTCGATGCAGCGATTAATCAAAGATGAACACCGGTTAAGGTGATACCCGCACCCCCGAGGATTACTACCAAGGTCGGTTTCTGCTGCAACAAAATTAACTTATAATTTATTGATAATTTGATCTCTTTCTACCGAAAACCGAAAACGGTATAAAAGGATTTAATGTAAAAAAGGCGGCCTCTCAGGCCGCCTCTTGTTTATCTGGGGTTAGCAGTGGGCTATCTTTCAAGAAATTATGGAGATTATCTTTTTGGCCGTGTATTCGGCCATATCCGCCAGGCCGTCAATGGGCATGAACCGGCTGGCATTATTGGCAAAGAGACAGGTCACCGCCGCGGGAAACTCATCATCGGGCAAATGAAAAATATAGTAAAGGGGCACCCGGGGCAGGGGAAAGAGGGTAAAGGAAAAATCGCCACTGAGCGCGTCGGTATTTTCATAGCCGGAAAAGCCGGAGGCGATTCTTTCCCGAAGGAGATTAATCCGGTGCACCTGGGGGACGAGAATGTGCTCGGCATTGGCGGCAAAGGCATGGTGATAGGGCATGCTGTGGGGCAGCTCTTTAAAAGACTTGGGCGGCTGAAGCTGCACCGCTAAGTTAGGGACAATACTGGCATAAAGAGCAATCAGCAAGCCCACCGGACCGGTTGCGGCTTCACCGCCAAGCATTATTTCTTCCCGGCCCAGGAGGCATTCCGCCCCGAAAGCCGGGAAAGACAGCCAATCACCTTTAATCTCCCCGGGCAAACATCCGGCTAATTCCTCCGGAAACCTGGACCAGGCTTGGGCAAGATATTCATTGCGAATCTGGAGATAGGCTGGGCTCATGGTTTGCGGTAGTGAGCCTGCAAAATATTTTAGTATGCCGCTTAGGTAAAAGCTTAATGGACGATCATGATGCTGCCCTTGCCTCCGTATGACGGAGCCGGGGTATCATACCATATTTTTTTGCCAGTCCCAGCCCGGAAAGGCCGGGCCACTGCTCAAAAGATGTGGGGGTAATGATAAGTTTATGGGGGCCGCCTTACCTGACTTACGACTTCCGGTCATTGCCGATCAGGGGTGCAAGGGCCGGCACCTGGCTAAGATGCCGGAAATAAAGGTTATTAAGTTAAGGACCTGAAAAAAGCTATAATTTTCGGGAAATTTATGCTATCGTGAATTCAGCAGGATAAATTTTTTTAAAAAAATAGGACTTTTGGCGAAATCTATTTACCAGGATGGGAGGTTCCAAAGGCCTTTTTCAACCAAAGTGGCCAAGACCGCCGCATAACCTCAGAATAAAGGAGTGAGGAGATGAAAACCATCGGCGCCTTACTTGGTCTGTTGTTCTTGATAATGCTGGCGTGGGGAGAGGGGCACTCTACCCCGGCCCAGCCCCCGCCGGCCATTGCGGCAGCGCCCGAAACCGTAAGTCTCCCCGGCGTCCTCACCGACGCCCAGGGCAAACCGGCCGCCAAAGCCAAAATAACCGTTACCTATCATGACAAAAGTTATGAAGCCACCAGCGGTGAGGGTGGGAAGTTTGATATTGCTGATATTGATATTTCCCCACGCTTGCTGATCGACCTTACCGGGAAACTCACCGACCCCCAGGGCCAGCCCCTGGCAAACACCACTGTGCAATTCCAGCTTTATGATACCGCCTATAAGGCCATCACGGATGCAAGCGGGGTATTTGTAATAAAAGACATCAACTTGGCCAGATCTCTGAAAGATTGCTACATTCCTTTTTTCCTGCTGATTCCGGGAATTTTCGGCCTGGTATGGGCGTGGATCAAGGATTGGCAGGGGCCCGAAAAAGACCCTGAGGCAAAGATAGCAGGGACGGTGAAAAAAGAGAATCAGTTCGGCATGGCCCTGTTGAATGCTGCTGTCTGGACCATTACTTTATTGCTCCTGGCCCTGTTCGGTGTCAGAAAATTACATTTTTTCAGCAGTCAATTGGAATTTGATTTTTATGTGCCCATTTTGGGTTTCT
Organism: Syntrophales bacterium; assembly: GCA_028688935.1. Lineage (GTDB taxonomy): Bacteria > Desulfobacterota > Desulfobaccia > Desulfobaccales > 0-14-0-80-60-11 > SURF-52. The sequence continues at coordinate 15,352 of JAQTXE010000024.1, read as the reverse complement.
TAGGGGCGCTGCTCTATATGTTTCATATGTTCCAAAAAGGGGAGGAAAAAGTTCCCAAGGGCAAAGAATTCGGGATGCGCGTCCTTTTGGCGCCCTATGTCGCCATCATCATGGTGGTGCTTTTTGGCCGGGACCTCGGTCTGGTGAACCTCGACTCCACCGCGGGAAGAGGCACTCTCGCCTTTTTCAGCGGCCTGCTGGTCATCACGGCCCTCCAAAAAATTATCGAAAATGGCCAGGAGAGGCTGGGCCGGTGGCGGGAGGCATCCAGGTATGAGGCTTCGGAGATTGCCAGGGAGTTCAAGCTTACCCTGGAAGAAGACCTGAAATTGCGGAAAGGCGACCTGGCTTATCTGGTTCAGTTGGAACAGTACAGCGAGGATCAATTACGGGAAAAAGCCAGGAAGATCGGGTTTGATGAATATTTGTTGGTGGGATTAAAAAGGAAATGTCCCAAAATCCTCCTGAAGAAGGAAATCGGCAACCTGGTTTGGGGAAGGTTGAAAAAAATCGGAGTACGGGAAATCGAGGACTTTGCCCAACTCAGCGACCCTGCATTGGCTGCGCTGAATAAAGGAGACAATGGGCCTGAGATCGACACCGCCATCCTGAAAAAATTGCGGGATCGGGCCAGAGAAGTTTGCCTGCCCTCAGGCAAACCGGCCGCCCCGACAACGGCAGCCAGTCAAGCTCCCCAGGAACCGGCGGCCTCTGGGGAGCAGGCAGGGTGAGGAGAAGAGGACGGTCCCCATGGCCATGGCTGACGGTGTTCTATAACATTTGCCAAAAGTTATTTCCTCTTATTCCCTCTCCCCCGGCCTTATCATTACCCACAAATTGAGGGATGGAGTAAACCGGACATTAAAGCAATTCAAGTTGCTAACAGATGAATATCTAATCATGATCCACATAAAGTCTTGACGGCTTTTCCCCTTCGTCTCTTATCATCAGGACGGACATTTACTTTACGCCCCCCTCACCCTCCCCTCTACCCCGAGGGGAGAGGAAAATATTTGTAATATCCACAAGATAAAAAACTTGTGGGTAATGCTGAGCCCTCGGCGGGGGGAGAGGATCAGGGTGAGGGGGGGCCGGAAAAAACTTCCGGTAACCGCTATAGAACCCCTGGGAGCGACCTGGTGCACCGATATTGCGCTCAATAAAAAGGGCGGCCCGGCAGGCCGCCCTTTTTCCGTATTGGCGCGAAACCCGGCGCTACTCCCAGGAATCCTCCACTTTGGTGAGGATGGCCAGTTTGACGGGACGGACTTTGCGGTAGACCTCGGCGGGGGGGCGGATGTCGCCGTCCACGGTAAGGAGGTCCTTCTCGATGTCGATATCGAAGAGCTTTTCGTTCTCCTGGAGATAGGGGAGAATCAACTCCCAGTCGGCATCGGTTAGAGGCACCAGTTCGCCGCCGTTCAACTGTTCGTCCACCAGTTGGTTATAGGGGTCCCGGACGTAGATGGCGCCGCCGGAGGCCAGAGAGAAAAGATTGGAACCGGGATAGGGCGTGGCCTGGGGGCGGATGCGGCCCCGGGCGTCGTATTCCAGGCCGTTGACGATGACTAAGCCGCCGCCTTTAAAAGGATCGCCGGCCATGAAGGACTCCGCCAGGAAGTCCAGAGCGGTGCCGTTGATCACCACCCGGGGACGGCCCACGGCGTTGATCAGGGGGCGGCCCGCGGCGTTCCCCAGGACGTAAACTTCCCCGCCCTTGGCGCCGTACATGAAGGTCTGGCCCACGTCGCCGTGGATCACCAGTTTGCCCCGTTTCATGATTTGGCCCAACTGATCCTGGGCATTGCCGTGGATTTGGATGGTCATGCCGTCGATGCCGGAAGCCAGGTAATCCCCGGTGCTGCCGTAGGCGTCGATGCGCACCTCATCGGTGTTGAGGCCGAAGCCGCAGCCCAGGAAGCGCTGGCCTTTGTAACCGTAAGTAATAAATTGCCGCCAGCCCAATTCAAAGGCCCGGCAGAGGAAGCGGGCGTCGCAGTCGTCCCCTTCCGGAGGAAAAGCCGCGGCGTCCAGGACCAGGACCTGGTCCGCCTGGGTCGGATGGGCCAGTTTGTCCCGGGTGTCCCAATCCACCCGGTGAAAGCGGCTCTTCTTGGCTTTGCCGATCTTGGGGGTATCCTGGAAGATGCTGGTGAGCGCGTCCATGATCAGGCGCAGCAGGTGGCTGCGTTTCTTATCCCCGGGATCGTAGCGCCGGTCCAGGAGCAGGGTGAGGCCGTTGATGGCCGCGGCCTTGAGGTTGTCGCCCTTGCGGGCCTGGGCCACCGCGGTCTGGAGGACGTCCACGAAGGAGGCGTAGGACCATTTGAGGACCCGGGGTTTGACCCATTGGAAAAATTCCTGGCCGCTCACGTCCTCCAAAAGCGCGGCCACCTGGCGGGTCAACTCTTCATCCGGCTCCTCGCCGATCTCCGGCACGGTGCCGTCCCAGGGACGCTGATACCAGGGCACCACTTTAGGGGTGCCGAATTTATCCTTGCAAGTGAGGACGCGCTGACCGTTGTGGGGCTCCAGGGAGAAGATAAAGGAGCCGCCGTCGGTGGCGCTGCCGCCCCGGGCGTTCCAGTAGAGGTCGGCCACCGGACAGAAACGGGGATCCTCTGCGGCCAGGCTGGCCAGGGTGGCGTCAATGGCCTGTTTTTCCGAGCAGATCAGGCCGATCTGCACCTCCCCATCCTGGAGGGCGAAGACCTGGGGCCGGAGCATGGAGGTGTCGGTGATGCCGATGAGTTCGAATTTTTGGGCGTCCGGATCGTTCCGGGCGATGATGAAGAACCAGGGGCCGTCCGGGGAGCCGTGGATATTGGCGGACTGGAGCTGGCGGTAGACCCGCTGGCGTTCCAGGGACAAAAGATCGAAGTCCCGCTCCGTGGTGGGAGCCATGGACTCGATGACGTATTCCAGGGGGTAGCCGTAGAGGCGGTTCCAGAGATCAAAGGTGAGGACCGCCACTTCCGTATCCGTGAGGAACTGGGGATAAAAATGGCGCTGGCTCAAGTATTCGCTCACCGCGAAATAATTGGCAAAGTCGCCGTTGTGGACCAGGGCTACGTTCAGCGCCGCGAAAGGATGCGCGCCGCCGGGGTGCCAGACCCGGCCCCGGGTGGGGTAGCGCTGGTGGGCGATCCAGATGTGGGCCTTAAAATCCAGCAATTGATAGTAGAGGGCCGCTTCCTCGGCGTAGCCCACGATCTTTAAAATCATGATATTACGGCCCTGGGAGAGGACAAAGGCCTTCTTTTCCCCCAGGGAGGCGTAAAAGGTTTCGTTCAGGCGGTAGCAGTTCTGGGAGACAAACTCGTCTTCCACCTTCCGGGCGGGGATGCCGTAGAGTTTGTTGGCCTGAATAAAATGCTGCAAGACTTCCGTCTTCACCCGGACGAAATAGCGCCAGACCTCGGGAGGGCAGACCTCCAGGCCTTTAAGGTCCCGCCAGTTATCCATGGTAGGGATGCTTTGGGCGTGCTCCACCTTAAAGACCGGGGTGATGAACTGGGCCTCCACCTGGGCCCGGGCTTCGCTATCCAGGTAGGCGATTTGAATCAAGTAATCTTGATCCAGAATCTCCTGAGAGACGCCCAGAGTCTCAGGGTCCAGGCCCACCGCGGCGATGCCGCCGCCTTTGCCGTTGCCCCGGTTGTGCATCTGGATGGAAGGCTGGAAGATGTGGCGGCCGGCCACCGGCACGCTGGCGGCAAACCCGGTGACGCCGCAACCGCCTTCGTCTTCGCCCTTAATTACGCGATCATAGGGATAAATGGGCTGGAATTCCTTGCGCGTTTCCCAGAGACGCAGGCCATGATGATTATGGTTGGAGGACTTCATTTATAACCTCGGTTTATAAACTATGGGCTATTAGCTATTAGCTTTCAGCTGTCAGCTTTTTAAAAAAGCAAAACGTAAGTTTTCGGTTTTAAAGTCCCCCTTTTTAAAGGGGGATTTAGGGGGATTTTCGGAGGCTTCTTAAAATCCCCCCTGCCCCCCTTTAGAAAAGGGGGGGAAATAATGCGGTTCCTCAGGGTTTGCCGTGTACGTTGAAACCTCAGTAACCACAGGCCTCTCTTTTTTTAGCTGATAGCTGAAAGCTGAAAGCTGAAAGCTAAGCTCGTTCGCGGACGTCGTCATCCACAGCCTTGTCAAAATAATCCAGGTGGATCAGCAAATCCGTGCGCCCCACCAGTTCCCGGATGCTTCTAAGGCCTAGGAGGCCCAGGATTTCTTTAAGCTGCCAGCTCCAGGCGTAGTACAGGTTGGAAATGCGGGCGGCGCCGTAAGAGATGGTCATCAGGTCCACCAGTTCCGGATCGGTGGTGGCGATACCCCGGGCGCAGCCCCGGCCGCTCTCGCAGTTGTGGCAGCGCAGGCATTCCAGGGCCACCAGATCGGCGGTGCCGATCTGCACCAGGTCCGCGCCCAGGGCGATGGCCTTGGCCACGTCGAAGGCGCTGCGAATGCCGCCGGAGGCCACCAAGGTGACTTCCTCCCGGATGCCTTCGGCCTTCAGAAACTGGTGCACCTTGGGAATGGCGTACTCGATGGGCATGGCGATATTTTTTTTGGCGATGTCCGGCGCCGCGCCGGTGCCGCCGTAGCTGCCGTCCAACTGGACCACGTGGGCTCCGGCGTAGTAGCTGCCCACGGCCACCATGTCCACGTCCGTGGGGGTGGAGACCTTCACCGAGATCAGGGCCCGGGGGTTGATCTCCTTCATCCAGTCGATGTGTTTCTTGTGGTCTTCCACGGAGTAAACGCTGTGAAAGGGGAAGGGCGAAAACAGGGCGCTGCCGGTGACGGATTCCCGCATGCGGGCCACCGCGGGGGTGACTTTGTCTCCCAGGAGATGGCCTCCCAGGCCGGGCTTGGCGCCCTGGGCGTATTTAAATTCGATCATCCGCACCCGTTGCAGGGTGTCCTCCCGGACGCCAAAGAGACCGGTGGCCACCTGGGTGACCATATGATCATCGTAAGGATAAAGTTCCTCGGGATAGCCCCCTTCTCCGGTGGAGACCAGGGTGTTGAAGTTCTTGGCGGCCTGGACCCGGGAGATGATGGTGTTGATGCTTACTGAGCCGAAGGACATGCCGCCGCCGTACCAGGGGACGCCCACCCGGATCTGGGGGCGGCCGTCGCCCCGGCGGTTGAGGTCCACTCCCAGGGAGATGTCCCGATGGTCGATCTTGGCTCCGCCCCGGCGGGGGGGAAAGAGAAAACGGAGACGGTCAAAGCCGCCGCCGGAGCCGCCGGTGCGGTACTCCACGTCGGTATAGGGCAGATTGCCCCACTCCGCCTGCCACCAGGTGCTCAGCAGCAGATCCCCGTTCCAGCGGCAGTCCCCCAGGGTGTTATAAACCGGGTGCTGATGGACCCTCAGGGCCTGGGCCGGGCAGTTGGCGACACAATAGAAGGGCTTCTTCTGGCATTCAAATCCCAGGCAGAGATAGCTCTTGGGCTTGCGGAGGTACTTGCCGGCCTTGGTGAAGACGCCGTAGGGGCAGAGCTCCACGCACTTGCCGCATTTGATGCACTTGGATTCGCTGCGGTATACCCGGTATTTGCTCAAAGGGTTGCGAAACCGGGCCGGGGTGTGCACCGGCTCCCAGGGTTGACCCTGGGGCGTGGTCGGTAAGGCGATTACTTTTTTTGGGTTAGCCATTTTAAATACCGTTTTCGGTTTTCGGTTTTCAGTTTTCGGCAAAATAAAAAAATAATAACGATCGCTTCTTGCTTTGATACCGGTTGCCAGCTTTCAGGATGCGGTTCTTTTACTGAAAACCGAAAACCGAAAACTGAAAACCGTCTTTTAATTCGGTTCCCGTTTAATGGTCTCCACTTCCCGGTTGGCGAAAAGGGGCGCGAAGATTTCCTTTTCCAGGTCCTCGATGAACATGGCCCGGCCCACTTCGCCCCGGAGGCGGCGCACTTCCCGCATACCCATGGCCCCCATGATCTCCAGGAGCTGATTATTCCAGGCGCCGATGAGGTTGATGACCCGCTGCGCGCCCCGCTTGACGGTGAGAGTCTCGATCTCCACCGGGCACTTCCCGCCTTTGGCGCAACTGCGGCAGAGGCGGCACTCCAGGGCCAACAGCAGGGGCAGGTCGACAATGACCGCGTCCGCGCCGCAGATGATGGCCTTGGCCACGTGCTCCGCCAGGGCCAGGCCGCCGCTTACCAGCAGGGTGACCGTATCCCGGAGCCGGTCTTCCACCAGCCGAAGATGGCAGCGGCGGATCAGGTCCTTGAGGTGCAGGTCCTGGGAGTCTCCCAAGCCCCGGGCCTGTTCCGAGGCGAAGATATGGATGACCTCGGCCCCGGCCGCGGTCAACTCCGCCACCCGCTCCACCACCTTACCGTCTGCAGGCACTTTGAGGCTGACGATCAGCTTGGGGTAGCGCCTTTTCACCGCCTCTATCTGCTCCAGGACCTCGGGATGGTCCAGGATCTCCAGGGTTCGCAACTGGGAGAGGAGGGGATCATCCAGGTCCAGGGAACCGGCGGTGTAGGAGGGCATCAACCGGGCCGCGGTTTCCTCCGGCACCGGTCCCAGGCGATTCCGGGATAGGATGGCCAGGGTTTCCAGATTTCCGGCGGCCTGGATGATGATATCCTGCATCCCTCCGGGGCTGGCGGCAAAGGGCGGCTCCGCCAGAATGATGGGCAGCGGCAACTCCAGCAGGGGAGGGGAGGGCCAGGTCAGTTCGCCGTTACTATCGAAGGTCAGGAACATGGGCTTGCGGCCCAAATCGACGCTGGTGCTGATATATTCCCGGCCGTGGATGCCGTCCCGGGTGGGGCGGACGATTTCGGACATGTCGGTCCAGAAGGAATCGAAGCCCGGGCCGGCGAAGGGGCCGCCGTAACCCGCGCCGGAGACCGGGATCTTGCCGGTTTCCGCCTGATACCAGGTGGTGGCCAGGATCTCCGGGGTCCAGTAGGCGTCGCCCATCTGCCGGTATTGGGGATTGGCGGCCTTGAAAATCAGTTCCCGGGGGCAACCCTGGACGCAGCGGTAGCAATCCCGGCACATCTCATCGATGGTGTCCACGAACTGGGAGCGGTCGAAACCCCGTTTCCGGTAAGCATCCACCGGACATTGCTCTTTGACGCAGGTGGCGCACCGCAGGCAGCCTTCCGCCCAATCGATGATGGTGCTTTTGGCCAGGGGACTGAAACGGGGAGGCACCTGGCGCACGTGAATATGATACTTGGCGGGCACGGGTCCTCCTTTAGGTCGCCGCCGCCTGAGCCCCGGCATTGGGGGCCCGGCGCAAAGGGCTAGGGCCTAAGGACTTGAGACGCCCGCTGATTTCGGAGACAATGGCGGCTAAGGCGGACTCATCACCGGGGGTGACCAGGGAACGTCCTACCCGGGCGGGTTCCAGGCCGATCTCTTGGAGATATTTCTTGGTGTGGGCCATGCGGCCGCCGGCCCGGTGGCTGCCTTCATTGAAGCGGCAGAGTTGCTCTTCACAACCGATGACCCAGACCAGGTCCACCGGCGCGCCCAAAGTGCGGAGCAACTGGAAGACTTCCACTTTGCTGCTGCAAGGCTCGGGGAGCACCCGCAGCCGCACTTCACCGGCGCTCCAAAGGGCTCTCAGGGCCTCGGGGTCGGGCACCGCCTGCTGACATGCATAGATAACCACTTCCATAGACATAAAACTCAGGCCTCTAGCGAAGTTGGGGCCAGAGGGATATTCCCCCCTGGCCCAGGTTATTCCTTGGGATTATTATATATAAACAATATAGCAGATACGCTATCGCCCCGGCAAGAAATTACTTCCCGGAATTAGAGAACGGGCAGATAGCGCTCGATCTCGTAGTTGCTCACGTGCATGCGGTAGTTGTCCCACTCGATCTTTTTGTTCTCGATGAACTTGGTGAAGATGTGGTCGCCCAGGGTTTCTTTGATCAGGGCGCTCTTTTCCAACTCCGCCACGGCCTCGTGCAGGCTGCCCGGCAGTTCGACGATGCCTTTCTTCTTCCGGTCTTTTTCGGACATGTGGTAAATGTCCTCTTCTACCGGTTCGGGGAGGGGGTATTTAGCTTCGATACCCTTCAGACCCGCGGCGATCATCACTGCGAAGGCCAGGTAGGGGTTGCAGGCCGGATCGGGAGCCCGGTATTCGCAGCGGGTGGCCGCCTCTTTGCCGGGTTTGTACATGGGCACCCGCACCAGAGCGGAGCGGTTGCGCCGGGCCCAGGAGACGTAGACCGGGGCTTCATAACCGGGGACCAGGCGTTTGTAGGAATTGACCCACTGGCTGCAAATGGCGGTGATTTCCCGGGCATGCTTGAGTAAACCGGCGATGTAGTGTTTGCCTTCGGTCGCGAGATGGTACTTGTCATTGGCATCGTAGAAGGCGTTTTTGCTGCCTTTGAACAAGGACTGGTGGGTGTGCATGCCGCTGCCGTTGATACCGAAGATGGGTTTGGGCATGAAGGTGGCGTAAATGCCGTTCATCATGGCAATGGCCTTGACAGTGGCCCTCAGGGTCATGGTCTTGTCGGCCATCTTCATGGCTTCGTCGTAGCGCATGTCGATTTCGTGCTGGGACGCTGCTACTTCGTGGTGGCTGTACTCGATACGCACGCCCAATTTTTCCAGGGCGAAGATGGTCTCCCGCCGCAAGTCGTTACCGATATCCAGGGGCGGAGCGTCGAAGTAACCGCCCTGGTCCAGGACCTCGGGGGCTTCGTTGTTGGCGAAGTAAAAGAATTCCAGTTCCGGTCCCAGATAGGAAATGTAGCCTTTTTCCGCGGCCTTGGCGAGCACTCTCTTCAAGACATAGCGGGGGTCGCCGGGGTAGGGCGAGCCGTCCGGTTGGAGGATGTCGCAGAACATGCGGGCTACGGGTTGTTCATCCGGCCTCCAGGGCAGAAGCTGGAAGGTGGTGGGGTCCGGTTTGGCGATCATATCGCTCTCTTCGATGCGGGAGAATCCCTCAATGGAGGACCCGTCGAACCCCATGCCCTCGATCATGCCCTCATCCAGTTCCGAGGGGCGGATGGAGAAGCTCTTCAGCATCCCCAAAACATCGGTAAACCATAGCTGGATAAAGCTGACATTCTGATCCTTGACGCACTTGAAGACATCTTCAACGGTCTGGCAATTCACGGCGATCCCTCTCTTTTATGAAGTAGATTAGTTACTGGCATAACAATAAGCATGCCATCCGGAAAAATCAATAAAATCGCGGGGATTAGCCAAAATACGAGTAAAACTATAATACATTATTGTTAAATTATGGAAGATTTTGCTACATAATTGTTTTTTATTTTGGGCAGGAAAAAGAAAAGGGCAGGGGTGAGAAAAACTTGTTCCAGGACGCCAAGATGAAAAACTTGGGAGCCGGGGGCTCGGGGCGCGGCCTGAAGCTAAGAAAATTTACCACAGAGACCCAAAAAGCCCAAAGAGGTATAAGCAAATTTCCTCGGAGAACCTCTAGGTTCCCTGGGCCTCTGTGGCGATAACTAGGGCCATGAATGGCCCATTACCCGGAAAAGGTTTATTTGCCGGCTTCCCCGGTTAAGTCCTTATGATTGGCATAGGGGCCCATCTCGGATAAGGAGACCGAGCGCCGGTAACCCAGGATCTTTTCTACCTCTTGGGCGTCGGAGTCCATGACGTAGGGGATGCCGGAGATCTTGGCCGCGTCTTCGGTCAAGGCCACCAGATCGTCCCGGGAGATGTGCTCCAGGCCGAACTTCCGGGCCCCGGCCATAAATTGCTGGAGACCCTGGGTCATGCGGCTGAGATAGCTGTACATGCCGATGGCGCCCGCAGGAATGCGGCCGTACTTGCCCAGGGGGTATTTACGCCGCAGGGCCGCGGCCTCGGCGAAGTGCTCGAGATAGGCCTCTTTGAGGTCCCGCTCTTCCCGTTCGCACTTTTCCTTCAGCTTCTTGCCTTCCACGTTGCCCACCATGGCCGCGGTCATGATGGAGCGGCCCATACAGACCAGTTTGACGAAGGGCGCGGCCAGGGCCAGGGCCTTGAAAACGTGGTCTTCCAACGACAGGCCCCCGGCAATGGCGCAGGTGGGGACAAACTCGCCCTTGCTCTTCAGGTGGGACAGGTATTCATAGAGGAGGCACTCCAGGTGCACGGTGGGGATGCCCCACTCGTTCATCATGCGCCAGGGGCTCATGCCGGTGCCGCCGCCGGCGCCGTCCACGGTGAGGAGGTCGATCTTGGCCTGGGACGCGAACTTCACCGCCCGGGCCAGGTCTGCGGGGCGGTAGGCCCCGGTCTTCAGGGAGACCCGCTTGGCGCCGACGCGGCGCAAGTGTTCCACTGCCTTGTAGAATTCGTCTTCGTCCACCATCCCCAGACGGGAGTGGCGCTCGAATTCCCGGATGCCCCGGACCTTGTACTGTTCCTGGGTCATGGTGTCCAGGGGGTCCGGCAGGACGATGTAGCCCCTTTCCCGGAGCTGTTTGGCCCGTTCCAGGTTGGGCAGCTTGACTTCGCCGCCGATGTTCTTGGCCCCCTGGCCCCACTTGAGTTCAAAGAACTCCACTCCCAGTTTTTCGATGACGTACTCGGGGACGCCCAGGCGGCCGTCCTCCACGTTGGCCTGGACGATGATATCCCCCCGGCCGTTGTACCACTGTTTAAAAATTTTGACCCGGCGCTCCATTTCCGGGGAGCGGACGATCCGCCCCTTTTTGATTTCGGACTTGGGGTCCATGCCGCAGACGTTTTCCCCGCAAACGATGATGATGCCGCTGATGGCCGCGCCGATGGCCATGGATTCCCAGTGGATGCGGGCGATTTCCGTGGAGCCCAGGGCCCCGGTAAAGGCTGGGAAGGCCAGCTTCACCTTGTGTTTGACCCCGATTTCCACGGAGGTGTCCACTGCCGGGAAAATGGCCTTGTCTGAATCCGCGGCCATGCCATGTGCGCCCACACAGGTACCCTGGATGTTGAAGTAGGAAAAATCACAGGGATAATCCTTGTCGGCGCCGGCGGTGACTTTGCCGAAGGGCATGGGGTAGAGGAGTTCCCGGCCCCGGACTGCGGAGCGGCCGATTTCACAGGGACCGGGACAGCCGTCCAGGCAAGTGACGCAGATGCCGGAAACGGGGGCAGGCTGCACCCGGTTTTTGGTGAGGGTGGCGGGACTGCGATTGGGATTGCTGATAGTCATAAGCTTCCACTCCTTTTTCTAAAGGTTGTTCTTAAAGGAAAAAGGGTGGAAACGAGACCAAACCCAAAAATAGATGCAAAAAATAAGCCAGCGGCGGGCTGGCTTATTTTTATAAGTAATACAAGATGTTAACTACCAAAGACCAAATTCCAAAGCTAATAAATATTACATACTTGTTAGTAATACTGATATTTAGCAGCATATTTGTTAAAATGCAAGCATAATTATTAGGTAAACTAATGATTTTATCCTTAGTAAAATTTCCCGAAAAATAAAGACAGGTCCGCCGCACCAGGAAAGTCCCGGGTGGCTGGCCCGCCTCCTTGACGTCCGGCGCTAAGGCCTTTAAAATATCTGGAAAATCAATGTTGCACCGCGAGGCGGGAAGTGAACCAGGAAAAACATCGGGTACCCTCGGGAGTCAGCCGCTTGGATTTAATCCTGGGGGGGTTGTTCATCGGCGATAACGTGGTCTGGCATGACGACGCCGGTAGTCTGGCGCCGGTCTTCTCCCTGAATTTTCTGCTGGCCTGCCATCTCCAGAAAAAACCCATCATCTATATGAGTTTTGACCGTTCCCCCAAGAATCTCCTGGACAAACTGGGGCACCTGGCCGAATACCCGGACCTCACCATCCTGGACTGCTTCACCTTTGGTAAGGGCAACGGCTCCGCCATTTTTCTCAAGTTTTACCAGGGCCTGGAAGCCGAGGTGCCCTGCCGCATTATTAAAGTGGAGGACCCCCGGGACCCCCAGGGGTTCATGGATCTTCTTTATGGGGTGCACGCCGGTTTTGAGGGGGACGTGCGCTTTATCTTCGAGAGCGTCACCGGTATGCAGGAACTCTGGGGGAGCGAAGAGCGGTTCCTTAACTTCTATTCCCATTCCTGCCCCCGGCTTTATGAGCTTAATACCATCGCCTATTGGGTGCTGGAAAAAAACGCCCATTCCCAAAGATTCCGGGCCCAGATCAACCAGATCGCCCAGGTGGCCATCGAACTGACCATCAAGCGGGGCACCACTTCCCTGACGATCCTGAAGGCGGAAAACCGTAACCCGGAAGAGTTTCACAAGCCCCATGTCTATTGGACCAAGGACCTCACCATCACTTTTGAAGACGAAAGCCGGATTCCGGGCCGTCTGGATTTGGGGTTGCGCCTCAAGGAGTTCCGCTTAAAAAGAGGGCTCTCCCAGACGGAGTTGGCCAAGCTGGTGGGGGTCACCCCCAGCACCATCTCCCAGGTGGAGTCCAATCTCATTTACCCCTCGCTGCCGGCCCTCATGAAAATGGGAGAGGTCCTGGCCGTGGACCTGTCTTCGTTTTTTGAAGAACGCCAGGAAGGAAAAGAGCGCCTGGTCTTCACGGCCACCGATGGGGTGGAGGTCAAACTCCCGGGGATGCCCGAGGACGCGGTCTTTGCCCGGCTGCTCTACCCGGTGGATTTCGAGGTCAAGGCCAAGCCCTACCTCATCGAAATCACCCCCAAGGAGAGCCTGCCCGGCCACTTTTTTTTCCACAAGGGGGAGGAAATCGGCTACGTCCTCTCGGGAAAACTACAGGTCCAAGTGGGTAAGGCGGTGTACAATCTGAAAACCGGGGACGTGATTTACCTGACCTCGGAAGTACCGGGCCAATGGAAGAATCCCGGCCCCAGCGTGGCCAGGTTGTTATGGATCAAGGTTAAATGAGGCAGGGATTAGGGTTCGGGGGCTAGGGGTCAGAAAAATTGGGCAGTTCCTGGCTGCCGTAATCCTGTGTATACGGCACGTCCTATCGTAATTTCGGGATAACTTTGAAAAATAATTGATTATATGTCATGGAATCCCTAAATAATATTTTACTTATCGCTCCCTGTGGCATGAATTGCAGCATTTGCCTGGCTTACTTGAGAGAAAAAAATAAATGCCCTGGTTGTAGAGAATTTAATGATGATAAACCTGTTACTCGTGCCCGGTGCAAAATTAAAAACTGCGCAAATTTTCAAGGAGGCAAGGCAATATATTGTTATGAATGCGAAAAATATCCTTGCGGCAGACTGAAGCAATTGGATAAAAGATATCGCACCAAATACAGGATGAGTATGATCGAGAATCTTGAGAATATTAGGAAATTTGGCATCAATAAATTTCTTCAAAATGAAAAAATAAGATGGGCTTGTACTAATTGTGGAGGTACTATTTGTGTTCATAAAGGATATTGTTATAGTTGTGGAAAAAGAAATAGCTGAAATATTTATTCGTATCAAGTTGTTTTGAAAAATGAAGCCCTCTCCTTAACATAGACACATAGGGCGGCCCCTGGCCACCGTAAATCGGTTGCCCACCAAAATCTTTATTCCTGACACCATCACCGCATACACCTTTTAACCAACTATTTTCCACTTATTTTGGGAAAGGAGGTAGTCGATGCCACGAAGGAGAATCAAGGTTTGCCTGCTCGTCTTACTGATGACTTATGTCTTGCCCCTGGGCCTGGGTATGGCGGCTCCGGAAGAGAAGTTGAGTAAGGGTCAATTGCTTTATGTGCCGGTCTATTCCCATGTTTATTATGGCGACCAGGAAAAACAGATCCTCCTGACCGCCATCCTCAGTATCCGCAACACGGACCCGGCCCGGGCCATTACCCTCACCCAGGTGGATTACTACGACTCCGAAGGCAAGCCGGTGAAGAGTTATTTGACCAAGCCGCTCACCCTCAAGCCCCTGGCTTCCACCCGCTTCATCGTCGCTGAATCCGATCGCCGGGGTGGCTCCGGGGCCAGTTTTCTCGTGCGCTGGCAGGCGGACGCCAAAGTCAACCTGCCCCTGATGGAAGGGGTGATGATCGGCACGGCCGGCCAGCAAGGCATTTCTTTTACTACCCGGGGCGTGGAAATAAAGAAGTAAAATAAAGAGGACTTACCTATATCGGCGTTAATCTGCGTTTATCGGCGGTGAATGTTAACCGCCGATAAACGCAGATTAACGCCGATGAACATAGATGTATAATTTGTTTATGCCCAGGCGAATCCGCGGGTTTACCGCACCAGGCTCTCGTGGACCTATTTTTCGCCTCCGGGATAAGAGGCGTGCTTGGCCGCGGCCCGGAAGCGCTTGTGGTCCAGGCCGTATTGCTTGATCTTATAGCCCAGGATCCTCAGGCTGGTGTCCAGCATCTTGGCGGCCTGGCTCTGGTTTCCCCGGGTCTGGCGCAGGGCCTCGGAGATCAGCTCCTTTTCCAGGTTGGCCACCTGCATGGCCAGGCTGTTTTTGGCCTCCCCGGGTTCCTGGCGTTGCAGACTCCGGGGCAGATGCACGCTGAGGATGGTGTCTTCATCGCACACCAGCACCGCGCGTTCGATGAGATTCTCCAACTCCCGGACGTTCCCCGGCCAGGGGTATTGCATCATCAGGTCCAGGGCCGGCGCCGAGAGGCGCAGCCCCGGTTTCTGGTGCTCCGTGGAGTATTTGTTGAGGAAATGCTCGGCCAGCAAGGGGATGTCGGCCCGGCGCTCCCTTAAGGGAGGCAGGTAGATGGGAAAGACGTTGAGGCGGTAATAGAGGTCCTCCCGGAAAGCCCCTTCGGCCACGCCCCGTTCCAGGTCCCGGTGGGTGGCGGCGATGAGGCGCACGTCGGCCTTGAGGGTGGTGTTGCCGCCCAGGCGGGTGAATTCCCGTTCCTGGATGACGCGCAACAGCTTGAGCTGCACGGTGGGGGTGAGGTCGCCGATTTCATCCAGAAAGATGGTGCCCCCCTGGGCCAGTTCGAAGCGGCCCTGTTTGCGCTGGAGCGCGCCGGTAAAGGCGCCCCGCTCGTGGCCGAAGAGTTCGCTTTCCACCAGGGTTTCCGGCAAGGCCGCCAGATTCACTTTGATGAAGGGCTTGGAGGCCCGCTGGCTGTTGTAATGGAGGGCTGAGGCCACCAATTCCTTGCCGGTGCCGGATTCCCCCCGGATGAGGATGGTGGCGTTGCTTTTGGCCACCCGTTCGATCATCTCGAAGACCTGGCGCATGCGGCCAGAGGTGCCGATGATGTTCCCCACCTGGTAGCGCCCCTGCAACTCCCCCTTCAACTTCAAATTTTCATCCCGGAGGCGGTCTTTTTCCCGGTCGATGAGCATTAAGCCGTTCACGGTCTGGGCGATGATGGAGGCAATGATGGTGAGCAGCCGCAAGTCGTGGTCCAGGTCGAGGTCCCG
>JAQTXE010000263.1 GCA_028688935.1 Syntrophales bacterium | reverse complement strand
GTCCCACACAGCTTAAACTTTTGCCTTGGTCTTTAATTCTATTAAAAGCGCTTTCTCCCTCAAACTCCTCTTCCTCTTTTACCGCCCCAGCCACCAACTCAAACCGATAGTCTCTAAGGTCTGGCTTGGGGATTAAAGCACCCTTGCCTAACCTTGATATGTCTTTAATCATTTTATTTTCTTTTTAATTTTTTTCCAAATGCCATTTTGAGGACTCCTTGGCTTGAAAGGAAACTTTATCTTCTTTAATTTCTTGATTATTTTGATAATGTTTTTCATTTATTTTATATGAATTTGCTCTTGAATTTTCCTGAAGACCTTTCTTAAATCTTTATTATGATTTCCGCTTGCCTTAACAGAAAAAGCCATTCTTACAAATCCTCCCTGTCCAATGTCAATTAAAAACATCTTATCTTTAAGCTCATAACTACCACTGCCAATTTTCTTGACTGACCTGAGCAAATCTATTTTTATTCTTAGTTCGTTTAATCTTTTGTCTTTCATACTTATATTATACCACGAGAGGGAGCAGAGAGATAGTCATTGCCAAGAGTTCATAGCCTCTGGGTAACTATCTCTCCGCTTTAGCGGTCAGGAAGCGATTAGTGGCGGTTCGGGGAACGGGAGTTGCTCTCCTTCTGTCGGAAAGAAGATGCGGGTTGGAATCAATTTGCCATCACAATCTGGCTGACGGCACTCCAATCCGTCATAGTCTATGGGGTGGACAAGACCACATTTCTCACAAATAAGTGCATCAAACATTTTTACCTCCTTTTCCTTGGTATTTTCTTCTTAACCAAATAGCGGCAAGGGGTGTGCTGTTCTGTTCGGACAAGGCACTTGTTTTTTACCTTGCGGGGATAGAGGACATAGTGATGGAATTTGCAGTAAAATACTTTCTTCAATCCTAACCTCCTTTGCCAATTTAAAGGCTTGGCGACCTTTGTTAAGGAGCTAGTTAAAAAACTTTCCTTTAATTATTGAAATAACGAACGCCCCTATCATGCCAAATATAGAACCAATCAATGTAATCTTGCCGACTATCTGGTCTTGGGTATGCTCTACCAAATTTATCCTTTTTTCGTGGTTTTCCAACATTTTCAAAGCTCTATCTAACTTTCCATCTATATTGCCAACTGTTTGATAAAGTTGATAGAAGTTTGGTTTTTGGTTGTTATTTTCTGGCATATTATTTTATATTATATCTTCTAAATATCCTATTAGTTTCTTCAGATTTTATTTTATCAAGCTCTTTCCCTTGCTCTTCATTAGTCATTCTTTTCCATCTTGAAGATGACTCTAATTTTTTGGCTCTTTTGTTAAATCTGTCTTGAACCATTTTCAACGATTCATTAAAAACCTTATCGCCTTTTTTATCCTTCAACTTCTGCCATTTCTTCCCCTGACCACTAAAGCTGAATTTAGTTGGACTAATGCCTAACGCTTCGGCAATCATCACCAGCAATAACTCATCATTCCCTTTTTCAAGCTCTTCTACAAGCGTTTGAACCGAGATAGGGGTGATAAGTCCTATTGTAGAATTGACAATGGTCGGTTTTTCACCGCCGAATTTCTCGCCTTTCCAAATATCTCTTATCATACCAGCGAACGGGGACAGCTTGCCTTCAAAAAAGTTTTCAATGGTGTCTAGAGCCATATCCTTGCCATACTCTCTAGTGTAAGTATTGGTGTATTTCCCAGTAGAACCGCTCTTAGTCCAGAAACCCCATTCTCCATTGTGATAAGTGGGAACTATTCTCGCCCCAAGTGTTACCAGACCTCTCATGCCTCCGGTCATATCAAAACAGTTATTCCCCTTGCATATCTGACCAGATTTAGAGCTTCTTGGATCCCACTCAACGTCTAGCCCAAACATAGATGCTATGGCTAGCATGGTTGCGGTGCTTGATGCGATCCTTAATGTTGATAAAGCGGCCTCTCTCCTCATTTGTGGGGTAAGTCCTTTTTCAAACTGATGAGCTGTTAAAGTGTCAAAGTTGGATTTCAGAAACTTTACCGAGAACATCAAGGCGTTTATCTCCTTGCCAAATACGTCTAATCTTCCTATATCTCCTCTGCCCGTCATCGCCGACACTCTCCTGGCTCTAGGGGTGGCTTGCACTGGGTCAAGCATATCAACGCCACTTTTCTCGGCGTTGGAGATGACGGCGTCAGCTAACTTCTTTCTCATAAACAAAGCCCCGCCGTTAAAGGCAGACTCAGCCGCCCCGAATACTCTCCCTAATATAGGTATTTTATCGGGCAATGCCACGGGGAACGTCTCTTCTCTGAGAACGCCTAACCCATAACCATTCTTGGCAGCATTATACTTTCCATTCAAGGCATTTTCAGAAGAATAAATATAAGCTCTTATCGCCCTCATCTGTGCATCACCGGCCGATTTGAACCAGCCATTGCCTCTTTTGAACAAGGTATTGCCGATTACATTGAATGTCTTCAAAGCTGTCTGCCCCCATATTTTATACTTGCCATCAAGCAATGTTTTCCATCCCTGCCTGCCGATAAAGCTGTTATCTAGCGTAGCTACCAAAGATTTGGTAATCCCAGCAATATCATAAATGTTTCTGGCAAAATTAGCCGGCTTCAATCTTTCGCTTATCTTCAAAGACATCGCCCCAGATTTTCTTTCAGCCACGAACTCCTTGAAAGCGTCTAGCGCATAGCCATAAGCCATTCTCTCCTCGCTTCCATCGGGGCTCCCTTCTGGTATTTTTTCTTTAAGTTCTTCTATCTTCTCTTTAGAATCAAGCAGAAATTTGGCTTCTTCCTCCGACACCTTCATCCCCAACTTCATTTCGGCTAAGTCTTCCATAAAGCCAAACTCCTCGCTCGGTCTGAGAAATTTCTCCACCCTTTCAACCTTGCTGAGCATATCTTTTCTTATGGGGTCTGAGGGAGTCGTATTTCTTAAAATAAAATTGGCAAAAGCTTTCTTTTGTTTAGATAATTTAGCCTGCTCAAATTTGGCATTGACAAATGAGGCGTTTTCTTTCCCGACATATCTGGCAAAATCTTTTCTGTTCTCTGCCTCCGACTGGCTATAAAGTTTCTTTATCGTAAGTTCGCCGTTTTTGAAAGCTTTAAGCAACGCTTCTTTATTGGTTTTAATAAGACAAGTAATAGCCATATTTAACAAACGATACTATCTAATAATTTCTCTACTTCGCTCATTTTCATTTCTAACTTGGCTTGTTCTCTTTTAATTTCCTTGATTTTTTCGCTTTTTTTAGTTCTAATATCCTCGCCAACTTTTAATCTCTTTTCTGCGACATCTCTTCTCGCTCTGATTATTGAATCCATAGCTGAGATAGGGCTTAACTCGGCAACTTCAGTCAATATGCTAAGCTCTTGTCCATATCTGGTTGACCGCAGAGATGCTAATTTGATTGCCGTGTCTATGTTTTTATCTCTCAAACTCTTTTCTTCCAAGGCTAACATTATGGCATTGTTGAGCAGCCCTTTGGGAGTTTCTGCTTTCCCTTCTAAGATTTCTAAAACTTTTGCCTGTGATGTTTTGGCAACAAACTTAGCGGCGGCGTTCAACACTTCCGGTTTGCTCATCTTCTCATAGAAAGAAATGTCAAGGTTTCTCTCCTTTGCCTCGGCCTCAACCTTTTTGACATTTTGTCTTTCAAAAATACCCTTCATTCTAGCCTCTAAGGAGCTAACCGCTTTTTCGCCGCCAGTTTTGACTGGCAACTGACCCCTCGGAACTTCTATGTATTTTTTTGTTGGCTTGGTTTCGGTTATGACCTCTTTCGTTTCTTCTCTAGGTAATAATTGAGCTTCTTGGGGTATTATGCCTTTTTCGGCCGAAACAGCCTCAGACGGGGCTTTTTGAGGCTCTAGTGTCGTTTCCTCGGATATCTCTGGCTGGATGGCTTCCTCTCTCGTCTCTTCGACAACTGGTTTGCCAGTTATTTTTGACATGCCATAGGTAGGAGCAGCTATTCCAGCTCCAACAATACCGCCAACCCCTGCTGTCATCAAAATCTGCCCACTTGTGAAATAGTTCTTGGCTTCGTCTTTAACCGCAGACCTCCCCTCTTCTGTTTCCGCCATTTGATAATCATTAGCCATTTTCAATATGTCTTGGGCTACCTCCGTTCCACCTTCCACTCCGAAGGACTTAACAATGGTATTCTTGAGGGTTTTCGCTGGCGTTTTGAATAAACTTTCTAACGAATTCCCTAGCATCCTGTCCAACACCACATCTATTGCTATATTTGTGGCACTGCTCACCTTGCCAGTTTTTTCTATCTGCTCGCCTGCGGAAATAGTTGTCCAGTATAATGTAGACAATGGAGCTCCAAGATAAGGAACAAAAGATAATCCTACTCCCAACGCCGTTTGCGGACCAGACTCTCCTAACTGATATAGAAATTGCTGAACCTTAGAATTGTTGGGATTGCGGCCACCTTCTTCCCAAGCATTGACTGCTTCTTCGTAAGTTTTGTCCGCTCCGAGAGACTGAACCAGCGGGATGACATTCGAAGTGAAGTCAGATACGCTTTCTATCGTTTTCTTGACTGCTGGTTGCTGGCTTACTTTTTCTAAGACAGGTTGTAATACTTTTTCGACTTGCTTCTGAAATGAGTTAGTCGGAAACAATGGATTGGCCATCAAAATCGTCTTTACGGTATCAGTAAACTTATTCCAACCGCTTTTATTGGATGCCTGGTCTTCGCTGGCTTTTTTAACACCGAGAGAAGCCATTTCAGCAAAATCAAATTCCTCTTTGGTCTCTGGATTTTTAAGAATACCGATTGGAGGCAATGACAAGGTAGGTTTTTCATCTCGTATCTCATCGCCCAAGAGCAATTTCAACCTGCTGCCAACACCAGAAACGATATTTTCTTTCTTTTTATCAATATCACTTATGATTTGTCCTAATCTGCTTGCCATATTTTTTTATTCCCAATCCCAGAAATTAAACCAAGACTTCTCGCCATATTTGTTATAGCCGAACTTCCCTACGTTTTCTTCGTTCTCAGGAGAAACCTTTTCTTCCATTTCAATGTCTTCCTGCAACTGCTCATAATCATAAAATTCATCCATATAATCTTGGAGTAACTTTCTATCAACATTTGGGAACAATTTAATCATATCAATTAGAGAAAGCTCCCTTCCAAGACTCTTAGCCCCCTCTTTATCGGTCAGGGTATCAATTACGTCCTGTATTAAAGTGGGTGGGATGTTTTTCTCTGTGTATATTGTATCGTCTTCTCCTCCCCCCGGAATCTTCCCCATCGCCGCCGCCTCTTTCCTTGTTGTCCCATAAGGAACGCCCAACGACTTAGCTTCAGCTACGCTCAACAATTCCTCCTCCTCTTCTGGCGGCTTAAACCACAATGTCTGCCCCGCCACTTCAAAGCTAACCAATCCGGCAGTATCAATAGAATACGGCACATACTCATACCCCT
>JAQTXE010000262.1 GCA_028688935.1 Syntrophales bacterium | reverse complement strand
CCAGCTCCGGGACCAAATCCGCTCCCTGGAAGAAGCCAAGTTGAAGTACGCGTAGGATGGAATGGAAGTTGCTGGCGGAGATTTAGGTATTCGGGGAGACGCTCCTTGGGGAATAGGGGTCAGGGGTCAGGGGCCAGTAAAAAAACTGGTCACTGGCGACTGCTTACTGCTCACTGAAAATGTGGAACAGCCGCCCCCGGCTGTTCTTTTTTCACCGGTGGCACAGGCGTCTCGCCTGTGCTCCCTCTTTCAAGAAAATGTAGGGTGGGGACTGCCCACCAAATTCCTTATCCCATACCTAAAAATGCAACGTTTTGTCATTCTGAGGAAGCGAAGCGACCGAAGAATCTCGCTTTTGGCGGGGCTGGGGTCTGGCGGCCAAGGGAAAAAACCTGAAACCTGGAACCTGATCACTGACCACTGGCCACTGGCTACTCGTACTCTTTCCGCAGATGGATAAAAAAAACCTCCCGCAGATACTTGCTCTGCAAGAGGACGGAGCCGTCCGCCTGGGAAGCAAAGGACTTAAGCTCAAACTCCTCCTCGGGGAACCAGTCCGTGGCCAAGACCAGGCCCCCGTCGCTCCGGCGGATGGTAATCCGGCAGTCCTCCGCCTCCTCCAGGGGAAAGGCCAGATAAACGGTAAAACTCAACTCTTCCGGAGTGGCGGCGATACTGGCCTTCTTGGACTCCCAGATCTCGTACTTGGGATCGCCAAATCCGGACAGCCAATACAGGGTGATATAGGGGAGACCGGCATACATCCCCGCTGCCGTTTCCATGGGCTCTGACTCTGACCTCGATAATTTCTGGAACTTCCGCTGACCGTTAAGAACTTAGGTGAATAACCACCCAAAGTCAAGCCTTCCCGGCAAGGAAGGAAGGAGGTAGGACTTAACCACATTACCGGCCTGTCACCAACCGGCACAGTGGCGGCACACCCCTGCCCTTATCCAAACGGCAAACAGAAAACGGCAAACGACAAAAAATCTTACTTGGTTTTGGTGGTTTCTTTGGCGGCTTCCTGGGCGGAGAGCTTGAGGAATTCTTTGAGGAGTTTTTCCTGTTTGGGGCTGAGGTTGGTGGGGGTTTTCAGCTCCACTTCCACCACCAGGTCGCCCCGGGAGTTGCCCCGGAGGCTGGGTACGCCTTCCCCGGGGATGCGGAAAGTGGCCCCGTTCTGGGTGCCCGAGGGAATGGTGAGGCGCGCCTGGGAGTTAAGGGTGGGTATGTTCACTTCCGAGCCCAGTGCGGCTTCCACGAAGGAAAGTTGGGTCCGGTATTGCAGGTTTTTACCTTCCCTGGTGAAGAGTTCGTGGGGTGCGACCTGTACCTCAATGTACAGGTCGCCGGGCGGACCGCCGGCCGCGCCGGCCTCGCCTTCTCCCCGGAGGCGGAGCCGGGTGCCGTTATCCACCCCCGGAGGGATGCGCAACTGCACCTGCTTTTTCTCCCGGATGGCGCCGGCGCCCTTACATTCCTGGCAGGGGGTGGTGATGAGTTTGCCCGCGCCCCGGCATTCGGGGCAGGTGGTGTAAATCTTGAGGAGACCCCGGGACTGGCCCACCTGGCCCCGGCCGCCGCAGCGGGTGCAGGTCTGGGGCTGGGTGCCGGGCTCGAGGCCGGTGCCTTTGCAGGTGCGGCAATGCACCCGGCGCTCCACCTCGATGGTGGTGTCGATGCCCCGGACCACCTCCTCCAGGGTCATGACCACCCGCTGGCGTATATCAGCGCCGGGTTGGGGCCGGGGCCGGCTGCTGCGCCGCCGCCCGAAGCCGAAGAAGTCTTCGAAGACCTCGCCGAAACTGGAGAAGATGTCTTCAAAGCCGCCGAAGCCACCCACATCCATCCCGGCCAAGCCCGCATGGCCGTAAAGATCGTAAAGCTGGCGCTTTTCCGTATCGGATAAAACCTGGTAAGCCTCGGACAGACGCTTGAATTTCTCTTCCGCGTCCAGGCTGCCGGGATTCTTATCCGGATGGTACTTTAAGGCCAAGCGGCGATAAGCGGTTTTTATCTCCTCCAGAGTAGCAGTGCGAGAGATGCTCAGGATTTCGTAATAATCTTCCATCCTAGCAGACCCACTCCCGCAGGAAACCCATAGTGGAACTCCCCCGTTTCCCCTTTTACTTTTTTCTTATGGTTATCATCGGCAAATGGCTTGTCAAGATTAGCCCTGGACTTCCTGGGAAAGTAAATTTTGCAGGCGGGCCTCCAGTTCGGGCGAAAGGTCCAAGACTTCCACCACCTTTTCCCGGTTTTGGGGGCCGCTGCGGAGGCTGACCGCTTTCTTGGGAAGCCCCAGGCGGGCAGCCAGAAACTCCAGCAACTTCCGGTTGGCCGCGCCTTTCTCGGGGGGGGCGGCGACCCGCACTTTCAGGCGGTCCCCCAGAAGCCCCACCACTTCGGTGCGGGAAGCGCCCGGGACTATGGTCAGACGCAAAAGATATCCCTGGTTGGTGGTCAGATAGAAGGGGGGCATCGGTCTGCCGCTGAACGTCAACCGATCATGAGGGCCCAATCGCGCAGGGTTTGCACCAGAAAGATGCGAAGGAACATGATGACCGCGATGACTATCAGAGGGGTGAGATCCAGGCCCCCGAAGACCATGGGCACCCGCCGCCGGAGGTAACTCAACACCGGTTCGGTGACGTTATATAAAAAGCGGACAATGGGATTATAAGGGTCGGGGTTGACCCAGGAGAGTATAGCCCGGGCGATGATCAGCCACATATAGATGTTTAAGACCAGGTCCAAAATGGTGGCTAAGGCAACGAGAAGGTTTCTTAAGACACTTGTTCCCACTATCCAGACTCCCAAGAGTATTGTTTGGATAGTATGACCAGTTGGGGAGAAGTGTCAAGGGGTAACCTGGCGAGAGGAAAAGTATTTGGCATAATTTGTCACAAATTCCGGGGGAAAAGGGCAGAGTTCGGGGTTGCGTCTGCGATTGTCTGCGACTTCGCCGGATGCAGGGGCCAGACGCCGTCTCGATACCGGCCGGATGCGGCAAAAATCCTGGTTATTTCCCTTTATTGCGCGGGTTGCGGCTTTTCAGTACAATTAAACAAGCTGGCATCAGGCCCGATTTTAATCCGGCAAATAAGCGGGGCTGGGAGACGGTTATTTAAGGCCGTCCTCCGGCCCCCAAATTATCGGTCAAGATTTAAAGATGAATTTTGTTAATTTCCCCACTTTCGCCTCCCTGCGGCATCGTAACTTCCGTCTGTTCTACACCGGCCAGTTGATCTCCCTGACCGGCTCCTGGATGCAGGCCCTGGCTTTTAGCTGGCTGGTCCTGGTGCTCACCGACTCCTCTTTTTATTTGGGACTGGTGGGGGCCCTGCAAACCCTGCCGGTGCTGCTTTTTTCTTTTTTAGGGGGGGTAGTGGCGGACCACACCTCCAAACTCCGCCTCCTCTTTATCACCCAGGCGGCGTTGATGGTCCTGGCCCTGGTCCTGGGGATGCTGGTGGTGGAGGGAATAATCAGCGTTTCCTTGTTGTGCGTGATCGTCTTTCTTTCCGGCACGGTGATGGCCTTCGATATTCCGGTGCGCCAGGCCTTCATCGTGGATCTGGTGGGCAGGCCGGATCTTCCCAACGCCATCGCTTTGAACTCCACTCTGTTCAATTTCACCAGGGTAATGGGGCCGGCGGTGGGGGGGGTGCTCATCGCCTTGGTGGGCATGGCCAATTGCTTCTTCCTCAACGCCGTCTCCTTCCTGGCGGTGCTGGTGGCCCTGTTTATGATAAATCTGCCTCCGGCCCAACCCACAACCTGGACGCCCTTCCGGAGAGCCTGGCGGCAGGTGCTGGATCATCTTCTGGAACGCCAGGAACTCAAGCTGGTGCTGTACATTATGACGACCATCGCCATCCTGGCTATGCCCTATTTTGTGCTGCTGCCCATCCTGGCCCGGGATGTCCTGGGCGTAGGACCTAAGGGCTTCGGTTTGCTCAGCTCCGGCAGCGGCCTGGGGGCCTTCCTGGGAGGCCTCACGTTGGCCCGGCGCCTGCAGCGGCGCCCCCCCATGCCTTCCCTGATAGGGGGGATGGGGGTGTTTCTCCTGGGGTTGATGGGTTTGGGTCTGTGCGGTAATTACTACCTGGCCCTGGTTTTCATCTTCATGGCCGGTTTTGGCATGGTGACGCTGCTGTCCACCGGCAACAGCCTGTTGCAGATGAACGTGCCGGATGAACTTAGGGGCCGGATCATGAGCCTTTTCGGTCTCATAGTCATGGGTTTGGCGCCGGTGGGCAGTATTATTTACGGCATCGTCGCCCACTATTTAGGGCCGGGGCTGGCCATTGCCGGGGGCAGCCTGCTGGCGGGGATCACCTGCGGCGTCATTCTCCTCAAGAATCCGCACCTGCGGCATCTGGCGTTTACCGAGTTGGAGACGCCGGCGACCCCCACGGCGCCCACCAGTATTCCGCCGTTCCGGGGATGAATCCAACAGGAGTTAAGAGTATGGACTATAGCTTTGAAGAGATGTCGACCAGCCACCGCCAGGCAGTAATCGATATCTTTAATTACTTTATCAAGCACAGTTACGCGGCCTTCCCTGAAAAAGAAGTGGGCCCCGATTTCTTCGACCGTTTTTTGGAAATGTCCCCGGGTTACCCTAAGGTGGTGGTTAAGGCGCCTGACCAGGGAGTAATTGGGTTTGGAGCCATGCGGCCCCACCACTTTGCAGATTCTTTCCAGAGGACCGCGGAGATCTCTTATTTCCTGCTGCCGGCCTATACCCGGAAAGGGATAGGAACGTCCATGTTGGGATTACTCTTGCGAGAAGCCAGGCAAAAAGGAATAGACTCTTTACTGGCAAATATTTCCTCACGTAACGCGGAGAGCCTCAGCTTTCACCTCAAGAATGGCTTTCGGGAATGTGGCAGGTTCCTCCGGGTAGGCCGCAAGTTTGGGGAAGATTTTGATGTGGTGTGGATGCAAAAGCAGTTGGCTTAATTCCTTGGACTGAAGTAACGGTCTTCGCAAGCACTTAAGCCGGTGTTATATCTGCTATGACAGCTTGACTATTGGTGGCCTCTGGAAAAAGACATTGTGACATTGCGTTTTTTTTATTAATTCTCTTATATCCTCCATTAAAGGATTTACCTCATGAAATTTGAGAGAATAACAGTAAAGCCGGATCAAATGGGGCGGTAAACCTTGCATCCGGGGGTTAAGGATTCCGGTGGCCACCATCGCGAGCATGGTTGCTGACGGGATAACCGATAAGGAAATCCTGGAGGCATACCCAGACCTTGAATTGGCGGATATCCAGGAAGCTTTGCGATTCTCTCCATACACCTCCCTCGACTCTCCCCAGGGCAATCGCGTGTAGAAATCAAGTGGAAAGGACTTTGAGCAGGTAGGCATGGTCCCAAGCCGCTTTGAGCCGTTTAGCTTGAATGCCGCCCTTGAGGGAATTTTCCCGTTTCAGCATGTTGGTG
>JAQTXE010000023.1 GCA_028688935.1 Syntrophales bacterium | reverse complement strand
TTTCAGGAAAATGGTGGGCAGTGCCCACCCTACATCAGTTGGTCAGGTGATATTTCTTCAATTTGTATTGCAGCAAGCTCTTGGTAATCCCCAGCATTTCCGCGGCCCGGACTTGGACGTTGCCGCTTTGGTCCAGGGCCCGGCGGATCATCTGCTCCTCAATGCGCTCCAGGGCCTCGGGCAAAGGGATGCCCACGGGGACGAGGCGGTCGATATCCAGCGCGGTCTCTTCGGAGGGGGGGGCCAGTTCCTGGGGCAGGTCCTGGGGGGTGATGAGGCTGTCGTGGCAGAGGATCACCGCCCGCTCCATGACGTTTTCCAGTTCCCGGACGTTGCCCGGCCAGGCATATTGGGCCAGCAGCCTTAAGGCCTCGGGGGTGATGCGCATCTTGCCCCGGAGGTTCTCGGTGACGTACTTGTGCATGAAGTGGGCGGCGAGCAGCGGAATGTCATCCTGGCGCTGGCGCAGGGGCGGCATCTGCAAATGCACCACGTTGAGGCGGTAAAAGAGGTCCTCCCGGAAGCGCCCGGCCTCCACTTCTTCTTTCAGGTCCCGGTTGGACGCAGCCACCATGCGCACATCCACTTTGATGGTGCGGGTGCCCCCCACCCGCTCGAATTCCATCTCCTGGAGGACCCTAAGGAGCTTTACCTGGAGGGACGGGGACATCTCCGCCACTTCGTCCAGGAAGAGGGTGCCGCCGTCCGCCAGTTCGAAGCGGCCTTTGCGCATGGCCACCGCGTGGGTGAAGGCCCCTCGTTCATGGCCGAAGAGTTCGCTTTCCAACAGGGTTTCGGTGAGCGCGCCGCAGTTCACGGAAATGAAGGTCTTGGCCGCCCGGGTACTGCACTGGTGGATGGCCCGGGCGATGAGTTCCTTGCCGGTGCCGGACTCCCCGGTGACCAGGACCGTGGCCCGGGACGGGGCCACCCGCTTCACCAGGGCCAGGATCTCCTGCATCACCTTGCTGTCGCCGACGATATTGGGAAAGCCGTATTTCTTATCCAACTCCTGGGTGAGCATGAGGTTCTGGAGCAGCAGGCGGCGGTGTTCCAGGGCCTTGGCGATGGTCACCAGGATCTCTTCGTTTTTAAAGGGCTTGAGGATGTAGTCGAAGGCCCCCTTCTTCATGGCCTCCACCGCTTTTTCCACGGTGCCGAAGGCGGTCATGATGATCACCGGGAGATGGGGATAAAGCTGGTGGGACTTTTCCAAGAGATCGATGCCGCTCATCTTGGGCATCTTCATATCCGTGAGCAGGAGGTCCAGATCGGCGCCGCTCAAGATCTTCAGGGCGTCCGGCGCGTTGGGGGCGGTGAGCACCTCATAGCCGGCTTCCCCCAAGAGGGCTTCCATGACCGTCAGATAATTGATTTCGTCGTCAACGACTAAGATGGTATCCATGATCAGTTTTTAGTTTTTGGTTTTTAGTTTTTGGTGTTCGGTTTTAATATGCCTTCCGGAACCGCTGGTTCCTTTTTCCATTCTGTCTTGCGTCTTTGCGCCTTTGCGTCTTGGCGTGAGAATTTTTACTTGGTTTTCAGCTCCGGCAGGGTGATGGTCACCGTGGTGCCTTCTCCCGGAGCGCTGTCGACTTTGATGGCGCCCTGGTGGCTTTCAATGATGCTTTTGACAATGGGCAACCCCAGGCCGCTGCCCTTCTCTTTGGTGGTGAAAAAAGGATTGAAGACTTTTTTCAGGGTATCCGGATCTATGCCCTGCCCGCTATCGGTAAAGCGGATTTCCTCGCCCTGCCCCCGGAGACCCCTGGCGGTGGACACCGTCAGGTGGCCGCCCGCGGGCATGGCCTGGATGGCGTTCAGCAGGATATTTAAGAAGGCCTGGTGCAGCAGGTCGGGGTCCGCGGCCTGGGCCTGGCCGTTTAACTGATATTCCCTGCTGATGGTGATCCCCAAACGCTCAATCTCCGGTTGCACCAACTCCAGGCTGCGGTCGATCACCCCTTCCAGGTCGCAGGGCCGCAGGCTGGGAACCCTGGGCCTGGAGAAATCCAGAAATTCCGAGACCTTGTCGTTGAGGCGGTTGGACTCTTCGACAATGATCTGGGCCAGGCGATTCTGGGGTTCGTAGCGGGCCAGGCGCTGCTTCAAGAGCTCGGCGGTGGAACTGATAATCCCCAGGGGGTTGCGGATTTCATGGGCCACCCCGGCGGTCATTTCCCCCAGGGCGGCCAGACGCTCAGCCTGGTGTAATTGGGCCTCCAGGGACCGTTGCTCCTCCTGGCGGCGCTCCAGGATGACTTCCGCCTGTTTGACTATCTGGCGCAGCACCAAAAAGAGCAGGCCCATGACGATGATCAGGGTGGCCAGAATGATCAACCGGAACTGGCTGATCTCCGCCAGATCGTTGGAGATGTTCTGGGTGATTTCAAAGACGCCCACCACCGGCCCTACCTGGGGCCCCAGCTTTTCTTCCAGCCGGAAGGGGATGTACGCTTTGAGGCGGTGGGCCTGGGGATTGGAGCTAAACCAGAGGAGACCCCATAAGGGGTTATGGCCGGGGAGTTCAAAAAAATAGTCACCGTACAGGGCCATTTTGACCCCCGGGACCTCATAGCAATCCTTACCCAGGGGGATTTTGCTGGTGCTATAAGATAAGACCCCCACCTGGTCGTAGATATTCAATTGTTCCACGTGCAAACCGTGGATGGTGTTCCGCACCACCGCGTCCAGGCGTTTGTATTGCTCCGGGTCGGCGATGGTGATGCGCCCCTGCTTCTCAATGGCGGTGGGCAACAAAAAGAGTTGAAAGACCTGGTGGTTGAGGTTGGAGGCCAACAACCGGGTGTAATCCTCACTCTTTTTCAAAGCCAGGCGTTGGGCCCGCTGAGTCAGAATCAGGGTGAGGATGACAGTGAACACCAGGATGACCACGAAACTGGTGAGAGAGAAGAATTTCACCAGCCGGAAAGTCTGGAGGTCTTTGCCCGGAGGCCACCAGGGAGCTCTGAGTTGCAGACGTTTCATAGGTGATCAGGAAATGCGGTACTCCTCCATGGGGGACGGCGCTGCCTCAATTTCCCGGCGCTGGGCTTCAAAACCCGGCCGCCCCATGAGGCCGTGGGTGGTCTCTTTGCCGCCTTCCACCCCCGGTTGGTCCAGGGGGTTGACCCCCAAGAGGGTGGCGGTGGCCACAGTGGTCACCTCCAGCAGGTAGATCAATTGGCCGATGGTAAAGGCGTTGATCTCCGGCAGGTGGAGGGTGAGATGGGGCCGGCCCGCCTTGGTGAGGTTAAAAGCGGTGGCCTTCTTTTCCGCCTGGAGCAGTTCATGCATGGAATGACCCCCCAGGTAATGCAGACCTTCCATCTCCGGAAAGAGGCCGGGGATCTCCAGGCGGTTTTGGAATTTTCCCACCTCCAGGAAGGTGATCAACTTGTCCTGAGGACCTTCCAGATAAAGCTGGAGTTGAGAGTGCTGGTCCGTGGCTCCCAGGGCCCTCACCGGGGTGGTTCCCGTCCAGACTTCCCGGCCTTGGAGATCCAGTTTCTTGCCCAGACTCTCGGCCCAAAGCTGGCAGAACCAATCCGCCATGCCCGTCAAGGCCGCGGCGTATGGCATGATTACCAAGATGTTCCGGGCTTTAAGGGCAAAAAGATAGTAGAGGGCTGCCAGGCAATAGGCCGGATTTTGCTGATATTCTGGAGATTGCAGGCGCTGGTCCATAAACCGGGCCCCGGCCAGAAGCTCCTCCAAGTCGATACCTATCATGGCCGCGGGCAGCAGGCCCACCGGCGTTAACATGGAGAACCGCTCCCCCACTCCCGGCGGGATCATCAAGGAGGGAAGTCCCTCCTCCTGCGCCAGACGCCGGAGATCCCCGTTCTCCGGATCAGTGGTGACCACGAAGCGCTCCCGGGCCTTGGCCGCCCCCACCCGTCCTTTAAGAAAGTGGTAGGAAAACAAGAATTGGGCCAGGGTTTCCGCGGTACTGCCTGATTTGCTTATAACATTAAAGGCAGTGCGCCGCAACTCCAGGCCGTCGAGCATACCATAGAGGTAATCCGGGTCGATGTTGTCCAGCACCCACAGAGCGGGGCGGTGTTGCCGCCGGGCCATGTTAAAGCGGTTATACTGCGGGTGGCACAAAGCCTGGTGCAGGGCCTTGGCCCCCAGGGCTGTACCGCCGATCCCCAGGACCACAAATTCCCAGCACCATTCCAAGAGGGGTTTAGATACCTGGCGGATATTAGCGAGAGCCGCGGTTTGATAGGGCAGCTCCATGAAGGCCAGGTTGCCCTCGCTCCGGGCCGAGGCCAGTGCTTGGTGGGCCGCGGCCAACCTGGGCGCCAAAGCTTCCAGGTCGGAGTCCGCCAGACCCTGGGCGCCGGCGAATTCAGCCAGGCAATGGTTAAAATCCAGAGTAAGGGCTTGAGAAGCAGCCCATTTGGGGTCATCAAAGCGTTTTTTAGACACTAACTCCTCCCCGGGGTACCGGGCAGCCGGCCTCCCCGGATGTTGATTTCCTCTTAAAAATTTAGCTTAGTTAGGCCCGATATTCAAGGATAAATGCAGTTAACGCCTGGGTTTTCCTGGCATCAGGCCTATAACTTAATCATCCTCCGGGCTCCTGGTAGGGTCCGGAACGAGGGCTCCCGGCGAAGCAGGATTAGCCTTGACATCTCAGGCCCGCGCCCGTAGGATGGGTTTGACTTTGTGCCAAATGTTGGGTTTTCCTTATTCTGGTGGGGGGCGCTGGCAAAAAATCTCCCCGCGGATGCCCAGATGGAAGAGGAGCGTTGGTCATCAAGGAGGACCCCAAGGAGACGCGGTGATGGATGATTTCAAAGTCATGGTAGTGGATGATGAGATGGATTTTCTGGAGACCATTATCAAACGGCTCAAAGCCAGGAAAATTGAAGTCACCGGCGCGGAAAGCGGGTACAAGGCCTTGGAGCTTTTAGCGGCACAGGACTATGACGTCATCGTTTTGGATGTGAAAATGCCGGGGATGGACGGTATCGAGACCTTAAGGGAGATCAAAAAGAAAAAGCCCTTAACGGAAGTGATTATGCTCACGGGCCACGCCTCGGTGGAGTCCGGGATCCAGGGCATGCAACTGGGGGCCTTCGATTACGTGATGAAACCGGTGGCCCTGGATGAATTACTGGAAAAGATGCGCCAGGCCTATGAGAAGAAACTGATTCTCGAAGGCAAGTCTTAAGCGGGGAATACTGGCGCTGACGACTCTCATCTTTTAGCCGAACACCGTTATGCCGGTTCCGGACCCCATTCCTTGCAAATTCGCTATCTCAAAAAGATATTATTCTGTATAAGGGAAATAAGGCACTTAACGGCTTTAATGGCCAGAAGAAAAAAGGCGCACTCCTACTGCTTCCCCCCGGAACAGACCTTCCACCCCCAGGGGAATCATCACCAGGCCGTCGCTCTTGACCAGGGGCGAGAGCAGCCCCGAAGGCCCCAGGACCGGATCGGCCCACAGGGTCTCCCCTTCGGCGCGCAAGCGTACCCGCACGTAATCCTCCCGGCCGGAGGCCCCGGCCAGGTTCCGGGAGAGAAGGGCCGTCACCTCCCCTCCCCAGGCCGGGGAGCCAGCCTGCCCCGTCAGCCGGGCCAGTAAGGGCCGGCCCAGCACTTCCATGACCACCGCCGCGGACGCAGGATGTCCGGGCAGGCCCAGTAAAGGCAGGGCCGGCTGGCCCAGGGCCGCGAGGATGGTGGGTTTGCCCGGGCGGATGGCTACCCCGTGCACCAGCACCTCCGCGGCCGGCAAGGCCTTGATGGCCTCCAAGGTCAGGTCCCGGACGCCCACGGAAGAACCCCCGGAAATCAGGATCAGGTCGGCTTCCTGCAGGGCCGCGGCCAGGGCGTTTTTAAGGGCGTCAAAGTTATCGGGGATAATGCCCCGAAGCCCGGGGACGCCCCCCCCCTCCGCCACCTGGGCCGCGGCCAGATAGGCGTTGGAATCCCGCACCTGGCCGGGGGCGGGTTTTTGGGTGATGGGCACGATCTCGTCGCCGGAAGACAGAATCGCCACCCGGGGGCGGCGATAAACCGGGAGGCGGGAGACCCCCAGGGCCGCCAACAGGCCCAGATCCTGGGGCCTTAGGAGGCTCCCCTCGGGAAAGAGCACCTCTCCCTGGGCCACGTCTTCTCCGGGCTGCAAAACATTTTCCCCGGGAGCCACGGGCCGCCTAACCTCCAGGGTGCCGTCCGGGTGCTCCCCGGTATATTCCACCATGACCACTGCGTCGGCGCCCGGAGGCAGCATGGCCCCGGTGGGGACCCGTAGGGTTTCCCCCGGGTTCACGGCCCGGGGCGGGGCCACGCCCATGGGCACGTCCCCTTTGATTTCCAGGTATTGGGGCGCGCCCACGCTGGCCCCGAAGGTATCCGCGGCCCGCACCCCGTAGCCGTCCATGGAGGCCCGGAGAAAGGCGGGCACCTCCTCGGGCGCGGGCACCGCCGCGGCCAGGACGCGGCCCAAACCCGCGGATAGGTCCACTTCCTCCACGCCCGCGGGCGCAAAGCGGGGATAAAGGGCCAGGACCTCTTCCCGGGTCTGGAGGCGGAAGAATTCTAATAACGCCATTTAATCTGAGAGGGGTTTAGCATCAATATTAAATACATCTATGGGGTTCTTATTTATGTATGATTTCAAAAGATTGTCAACAATTCTATAGCTATCAATTTGATCTTTCATTCGGATAATCCAACCTTGGATTGGATCATTAATAAGACCTTCTTGCAATTCCCTACTTAATATTGAGACATAGTTTTCTAATATTTCATCTCCGACTCTAAGCCGCTCATAAACGACATGAAGAAGATTCCGTTCTTTTAAAGATAAATAAGGGTAAATTTCAGAAATCGATGAACGATAAACCGTTGAGAGGCTATGAACAGCAGGTCCAGGAAGTATCTTCCCTTGACTTAACTTTTGGATACATTGTTCAAAAATATCAATAAGCATAGGTAGCTGATTTTTCAATGATATGCATTCATCTTTCAAGGCTTTTTTAAGCTCACATGTTCGCATCCTTTTCAAATAATATGTATGAGCAACATTACAGAAGAATCCTATTATAACACCCAGTACAGTTCCTATTATTCCCCAAAATGCTTTATCATCTACCATAGTAATTACTTTAATTATATTGCGTGTAGCAATAGGTCATTCTGAAGGCGTTGCCAAGAATAGTTTATATTTTAGGAGGTTATGTTCGTTAAAACTTGATTATTCGATTGGTTATTATCCACTAAGAATGGGCGGTTCGAGCTCCAGGACTTCCGGCCCGAAGGTCTCGATATGAAAGCCGATGGCGGACTTCACGTCGGCCAGGGCTGCTTCGTAAGTATCGCCCTGTCCTACCACCACCCCCTTTAATCCCAGGGGATAGGCCACGTAACCATCCGGATGCTTTTCCACAATGATCTTGAACTGCCTCATATGAAGTCCCCTGCTACTTCTCACAGCTATGGTTTGTCAGTTCTTCATTACTTGAAAATAAAATAGCACAGGCTGAAAGCCTATGCCACCAGAGTTTTTAAGGTAAGTCGGTGACCGCCCTATATTTTCTCAAATATTAGCGGAAGTTCCGCAGAAAATCCGCGGTGCTGACTACTTTGGCATAGATAAAACCCAGGGCCGCCAAAAAGGCCCCGTGCACCTGGGTCGCGGGGATGGTCTGGTCCCCGAAAGTAAGGTCCCGGGTGGCGCAGGCGTCGTGCACCACCGTGACGTTAAAGCCGTAATCGAACGCGGCCCGGACGGTGGCGTCCACGCACATGTGGGTCATCATGCCGCATACCACAATTTTACCCACCTGCTGGTTTATAAGATGGTCCAACAGAGGCGTATTCCGGAAGCTGTTGGGGTAGTTTTTCGGAAATATCACTTCTCCCGGCAGAGGCTCTACATGCTGATGTATCTTCACTCCTTCCGTGCCAGGAAGGAAAAAAGTCGCGCCCGGCCGCGCGGCAATATGCTGGATATGAACCAGGGGCCAACCCTTCTCCCGGGAAAAGGTAAGTATCTCCCGGGCGCGTAGACTTGCCTCCAGGCTGCCTTCCAGTTCCATCTTGCCGCCGGGAAAGTAGTCGTTTTGAAGGTCAATGAGCAGCAAAGCAGTGGCCATGATGTCCTTCTTTGGTATTCAGGCTTTTATAACAATTCTTCATCAAACATATTTTTTCCATAGCGAACCTTATGTTGGCCCCGGCGACTTAAGGGCGAACACCAGGTTCGCCCTTACATCTTATATGCAGGTTGGGGGTGCGGGGGATGTGGAACAGCCGCCCCCGGCTGTTTCCGAGCAGGCGGGGGCGCCTGCTCCACACTCCCGGCCGCCTTCCCCAAAATCCTCCCTCCGTATTCATGGTGCGCAGGGCGCACCCTACACCCGCGAAAAGATGCGCACGTCCACGGCGAAGAGGCCCTGGGGGTAGAGGAGCAGCGGGTTTAGTTCGATCTGGTCCAGTTCCGGGTGTTTGAAGGCGTAGCGGGCCAGGGCCTTCATGGCCTCAAGCAGCGCCTCCGTGTCCAGTCTGGGGCGGCCCCGGAACCCGGCCAAGAGGGGATAGCCCTTGACCTTCTTCATCAAGGCTACCAGTTCCTCATCCTCCGCCGGCAGTAAGCAAAAGGCCACGTCCTGGTAAATTTCCGTTTGGACGCCCCCCAGCCCGAACATGAGAACGGGGCCGTATTGCGGGTCAGTGATGATGCCCAAAATGACTTCCAGGGCCCCGGGTTTGGCCATGGGAGAGACGGTGACCCCCTCCAGGGCCGCCTCCCGGTTATAGAAGCGGGCCGAGTCTTTGATGGCCTGATACGCGGCGCGCACCATGGCCTCATCCTGGAGGTTAAGATACACTCCGCCCACGTCGGTCTTGTGAGGGAAATCCGGGGAGGCCACTTTCAGAGCCACCGGGTAACCGAAGCTCTCAGCCAGGGTCACGGCTTCGTCCGCGGTCACGGCTAAAGGCGCGGAGGCCGTGGGGATGCCGGCCTTGGACATCATCACCGCGGCTTCGAAAGCAGGGATGAGTTCCAGGCCCGGGGCCAGAGGAGGAGCCCCGGGGATGCCGACTGGAGCCTGAGCGGCTGCGGCCCCGGAGGCTTTAAAGCGGAAAAACTGGGACAAGGCCTTGATGCCCCGCTCCGGGGTGGGAAAGACGGGGATGCCCGCATCATAGAACTTCTCCCGCTCCTCCCGCTCCACTTCCGCGCCGCCCATGAAAATAACCAGTTCCGAGGCTCCCGGAGTCACCTGCTCACAGGATCCGGGGATGGGGTCCCCGAAGATCACCACCTGGGTGTCGAATTCGCTCCGGGTAGCGTCTATCACCTTTTTATATAAGGAGGCGTCGGCCATGACGTCCCCGGTCAAGTCCACAGGGTTGCCCACCGGGCAATGGGCCGGGACCATCTGCCGTAAATTTTTCGCCAGGCCAGGGCTGGGGTCCGGGGTTAAAAGGCCGCATTTTTCCGCTTCATCAATAGCCAGGATGGCCGCGCCCCCGGAAGAAGTGGTGATCATCAGCCGGGGCCCCTTAGGCTCAGGCAGGTAGGCCAGGGCCTTGGCGAAATCGAAAAGCTCTTCAAAAGTGTCGGCCCGGTAAACTTTATATTTTTCAAATAAGGCGTCATAGACCGCGTCCGTGCCCGCCAGGGACTTGGTATGGGACTCCGCGGCCTGGCTGCCCCGGCGGGTGCGCCCCGCCTTGAGAATGACCACCGGCTTTTCCGCCTCGTGGAGGGCATCGAGAAAATAAGTGGGCCGCTTGACCCCTTCCAGATACAGGGCAATAACCTGGGTATGGGGGTCAGTGTTGAAATAGCTGATGATCTCGGCTTCGTCCACGTCCACCCGGTTGCCCAGGCTGATGAAGGCACTCACCCCCAATTTCTCGGCCGCGGCCAGGTCCAAAAAGGCCGCGCCCACGGTGCCGGATTGGGAGGCGAAAGCAATCTTCCCCTTGGTGGTAATCAGGGGCCAGGACGCGCACATCTGGTGGTGGGGGAGATTCACCCCCTGGCAGTTGGGGCCGATGACCCTAATCCCCGTCTGGCGCGCCACCCGGGCCAGCTCGTCCTGGAGGCGCTCCCCGTCTGCGCCGGCTTCGGCAAAGCCGCCGGTGATGACCACCGCGGCTTTAACGCCATGATCCGCAGCCTGCTCCAACGTCCCGGCCACCAGCCGGGCGGGAATGACCACCACTGCCAGGTCCGGGGGCTTGGGGGTCTCGGTGATGGATTTATAGACCTTCAGGCCCAAAATCTCCTCGGCCTTGGGATTGACGGGATAGATGGGCCCGGCGAAGCCGCCGTTCTTCAGGTTGGCTAAAATGTCATGGCCCAGCTTCCCCGGCGCCGTGGACGCGCCGATGACCGCCACACTCTTGGCCTTAAAGATGGGTTCGAGGCTGTTTAAAGATTCCATGGTGCCTCCTCGGGAGATGATTTCCCAGCGGGTTCCTGATGATAGCACATGGGGGTAAAGGGGGAAAAGGGGAAAAGGTGGAAGAGGGGAAGGCGAAAGCGAAGTTGTGAAGAAGACACTTGGCGGGTGTCCCCGCCTGGAAAAATCTCAAAGGAAAGGAAGAAGCTACAGCGGGGGCTAACGGGACATCTGATAAATTACGGGGCGATAGCGCGGCGGCGGCACGGGTTTACCGGCCTGGCGGGCGGCTTCGAGCCAGGCTTGCTTGGCCTGCTCCACTTCCGCCAGGGCCTTCTCCGGTGTCTCCCCGAAGGCCGAGCAGGAATCCAGGTCGGGAATATCAGCAATATAACCGCCGTCTTCGTCACTATAGAAGATGTTAATGTGATAGTCGCTCATTTTGCCTCCTGCAAAGAAATATTGTACTTCTCCACGAGGCGCAGAAATTGCCGAATTTGGTAAGGTTTAGCTTCTCCGGCAACTTCCTGAAGGTTTATCAATTCCGGGATACCCGGATGCGCAAAAACATGGTGGCTCCCTCTGGTGCGCTGGAGGGAAAAGCCAAACCCTTTTATTAAGATTACCATATCCCCAAAGGCAACATTGTGCAAATCGCCTTGGACAAGTTTATTTAGCAATTTCTGGGGCTTCATTTATATCATAGTACCATAAGGAGCGACTGGGGAAAAAGAAGAAAAGAGCACGAGGCGGCAACGGGCGTCAAGCCGCAATATCCAGCGCCAGCCTGGCTTTGGGTACGGTGTCCTCCGGTTTGACCTTGAACCAGGCGCCGATGATCTTGCCCCCTTCGTCAATCAGAAAGGAGGAGCGGATGATCCCTTTAACCTTTTTGCCGTACATGGTCTTTTCCCCCCACACCCCGTAAGCCTGGGCGACGGCATGATCCGCATCGGAGAGCAGGGGGAACCCCAAGCCGTATTTGCCATCGAACTTTTTCTGGCGGTTGGGTTCATCCGGGCTGACGCCCACCACCGCCAAGCCCAGAGACGCTAAATCCTCCCGTTCGTCCCGGACGCTGCACGCCTGTTTCGTGCACCCCGGGGTATCGGCCTTGGGATAGAAATACAGAAGGAGCTTCTTTCCGTGAAAGTCGGCCAGGCTTACCAGATGCCCCTCCTGGTCGTTTAAGGCAAAGGGAGGCGCCTGGTCCCCGGGATTGAGCTTGGGCATGGGATTCTCCCTAATTGAAATTTAAACTTATAATAATCCGCTATCTGCCTCTGTCAACGGGCAAAAACCCCCACCCTACGAGCTTTAACGTACATACATTGTTGCTCTTGACAAGAATTCTAAATGTACATACAATTAAACCTGTGGAATTTGAATGGGACCCGGCTAAAGCGAGAGAGAATATCAGGGTTCATGGGATTAGCTTTGCCGTGGCGGTGGGAGTCTTCGGGGACGAATTGGCGATGACCAAGGAAGACCCGGATGCCGAAGGAGAACGAAGATTCATTACCTTGGGCCTGGATTCTTTGGGAAGGCTCTTGGTAGTCGTTTTCACCTGCCGGGGAGAAGAAACAGTACGATTGATATCGGCCCGGAAAGCCACCCGCAAAGAGGAACGAAAGTATGCGCAAAGAATATGATTTCAGCGGCGCCAGGCGCGGCGCCATCGAGCTCCCAGACCCCAGAAAGACGCGGATTACCATCCGTCTTGATACTAAAATATTAAAATGGTTTTGGCAGCGAGTGGATGAGGCCGGAGGCGGCAATTATCAGACCATGATCAATGAGGTCTTGAAGAACTATATCGAGAGCGAGAATAAGAAGATCAGGCGTTATCCCGGAGGTCTCCAGGGTGAGCGCGAGGTCAGATACCAAATGGAAGGTGAAGGGGAAGGGTCGGAGCTTAAAGGCCGGGGCTATGATTTAAAAGAAAATATCCGGGAATAAGATGCGTTGGGAAAAAAGCGGCCCAGTGGGAGTATCGCAAAGAAAAAGATAACGGCTACCAAGACGGTCAAATACAACCGGAAAGGCATTAGTAAGCTCCCCGATGATCAGCCGGTCCTTTACCGGATCGTAGACGAGTCCGGGAGAATGAATTACGTGGGGGTGGCGCAAAAGGGCTACGTGCGGGAGAGAATTTCCGGACACCTGGACAAGGTTCCCGGCGTGAAGGTCCAAATCGAGCAATTCGCTAATATGGAAGACGCCATGAAGAAAGAGGTTAACGTCATCAGGAGGGCCAAGGCGAGGTATGGGAGGGGCAAGGAGTGAATCGTTGCGCCTTCAGTAGAGCATTTTATGAGGTATATTATGAAAAAGAAAGCTACAAAAACCATTTTATTAACAGGTGCTGGTTTTACCAAGAATTTCGGCGGCTTTCTCGCCAAAGAAATGTGGTCTAAGATTTTTAACCATCGCTTGGTTGAAGAATATCAAAAGCTGAGAAAATTACTCTGCGACGATTACGATTACGAATCGATTTATCATAAAGTTTTGAGCGGTGAATTCAGTATTCAAGAGAAGGGTGCTATAACCAATGCAATTTTAGCTGCATATGTAAGCCTTGATGATGTCGTTCGAAACTGGACATTTAGGCAAGGGGCTCCTTATCCAGTGAATATCTATGGAGTAAATAATTTTATCAGAAGATTCGCTGGTAAGAATGGAGAATTTGGATTCTTTTTCACTATGAACCAAGATTTGTTCATAGAGAGACATTTCAACGATATAAGAACAGGATTAGGTCAGCCTGCTATTAGAAGATTGATAGATCAATATATGATTAACTTAAGGCTTCCAATAGAAAAAATTAATTATATTTCTCTGCCAACCAAAGATATGCTGCAAAGAGATCTAAATAGCTATATTTCTGGTCAGACAATTTGTTATATAAAATTGCATGGTTCTTACGGTTGGCAAAGTTCCGATGGCAAAGAAAGATTAGTGATTGGCAGGGATAAGGAAAAACAGATACAAGATGAACCATTATTATCATGGTATTTTGAATTATTTAAAGAGGCGCTGGAATCAAAGGAGCGAAAGCTTTTCACAATTGGATATAGTTTCCGTGATAGCCATATCAATAAGATAATAGCTGATTCAGCTATTAACCACGGACTCAAGCTATATATATTGTCACCGGAAGACCCTACGAAGTTTATGACAAATATAAAGTCGGTAGAATATGGTGAGCAAATAAGATCGTCAATTAATAAATATTATCCTTATAATTTGTTAGACGTATTTCCATCAAATC
Organism: Syntrophales bacterium; assembly: GCA_028688935.1. Lineage (GTDB taxonomy): Bacteria > Desulfobacterota > Desulfobaccia > Desulfobaccales > 0-14-0-80-60-11 > SURF-52. The sequence continues at coordinate 10,735 of JAQTXE010000023.1, read as the reverse complement.
AAGATGATTCACATGCCTGGAAGGAAATAATTGAAAGCTATTTTACAGAATAATATATTGGATGCTAAGCGTGGCGGGCGGGGAGGTCCGCCACACCGGGAGAAGGGCGAACACAAGGTTCGCCCCTATGGCGGATGATGGGCGGTATCCGCCCTACATTGGTTATCGGAAAAATGCACAGGCGAGACGCCTGTGCCACCAATTGTTTGTCCTCCCCTTGGACAGGTAAGGGTAAAACTGACCCCTGACCACTTTTTTTGAAAAATGGGTTGCGCATGGTCCTTAATCTGGTATCATAAATTGGCTAAACGTTGGGGCCGGGCAGGTAGGTGGCCCCGGGGGAGTCAAGCCTTAAGGGCTTGGCTTTTCTTTTGTGACTATGTTCTTGTAATGCTTGTGAAAATAGCCTTGACCGGAATTTAGCGCCTGGGTGAAAAAAAAGCAAAAAGGTGCTTGACAGGGAAAAGGGGATCGGTTACAAAAACAGTTGCCGCTGCGGGGGAGTAAAAGTTAACGAAAAAAATACTCCTTGACAGCGGCACAAAATTGTCTATAATTTAATCTAGACGACTTTGCTCTTTGAAAACTAAATAGTGAGATTAAAAGAGTGCGGGAATAACTCCATTCAATTGGAGAGTTTGATCCTGGCTCAGAATTAACGCTGGCGGCATGCCTAACACATGCAAGTCGCACGAGAAAGCCCCTTTCGGGGGGCGAGTACAGTGGCGCACGGGTGAGTAACGCGTGGGTAATCTACCTCGGTCTGGGGGATAACGCGCCGAAAGGCGCGCTAATACCGCATAATCCGGCGAATCCTCGGATTTGCCGGCAAAGGTGGCCTCTCCCTGGAAGCTACCGGATCGAGATGAGCCCGCGTCCCATTAGCTAGTTGGTAGGGTAAAGGCCTACCAAGGCGACGATGGGTAGCTGGTCTGAGAGGACGATCAGCCACACTGGAACTGGAACACGGTCCAGACTCCTACGGGAGGCAGCAGTGAGGAATATTGCGCAATGGGGGAAACCCTGACGCAGCGATGCCGCGTGGGTGAAGAAGGCCTTCGGGTCGTAAAGCCCTGTCAGATGGGAAGAATAGCCCTATGGTTAATATCCTTGGGGTATGACGGTACCATCGAAGGAAGCACCGGCTAACTCCGTGCCAGCAGCCGCGGTAAGACGGAGGGTGCAAGCGTTATTCGGAATTATTGGGCGTAAAGGGTGTGCAGGCGGCCGGTCAAGTCAGATGTGAAAGCCCGGGGCTCAACCTCGGAAGTGCATTTGAAACTGGTCGGCTTGAGTTCGGGAGAGGGAAGCGGAATTCCGGGTGTAGAGGTGAAATTCGTAGATATCCGGAGGAACACCGGTGGCGAAGGCGGCTTCCTGGACCGAAACTGACGCTGAGACACGAAAGCGTGGGGAGCAAACAGGATTAGATACCCTGGTAGTCCACGCTGTAAACGATGGGCGCTAGGTGTGGGGGGTTTTTAATCCCTCCGTGCCGCAGCTAACGCATTAAGCGCCCCGCCTGGGGACTACGGCCGCAAGGTTAAAACTCAAAGGAATTGACGGGGGCCCGCACAAGCGGTGGAGCATGTGGTTTAATTCGACGCAACGCGAAGAACCTTACCTGGGCTTGACATCTGAGGAACCTCAGGGAAACCTGGGGGTGCCCAGCAATGGGAGCCTCAAGACAGGTGCTGCATGGCTGTCGTCAGCTCGTGTCGTGAGATGTTGGGTTAAGTCCCGCAACGAGCGCAACCCTTGTCTCTAGTTGCCATCATTTAGTTGGGCCACTCTAGAGAGACTGCCGGTGATAAACCGGAGGAAGGTGGGGACGACGTCAAGTCCTCATGGCCTTTATGCCCAGGGCTACACACGTGCTACAATGGACCGTACAAAGGGTAGCCAACCCGCGAGGGGGAGCCAATCCCAGAAACCGGTCCTCAGTTCGGATTGGAGTCTGCAACTCGACTCCATGAAGTTGGAATCGCTAGTAATCGTGGATCAGCATGCCACGGTGAATACGTTCCCGGGCCTTGTACACACCGCCCGTCACACCACGAAAGCCGATGGTACCAGAAGTCGCTGGCCCAACCTTCGGGAGGGAGGCGCCTAAGGTGTGGTCGGTGATTGGGGTGAAGTCGTAACAAGGTAGCCGTAGGGGAACCTGCGGCTGGATCACCTCCTTTCTAAGGTGCAAACCTTAAACAAAAGCAACTCCACCCGCACTCACTCACTATTTAGTTTTGAGGGAGCAAAGCAAGAAAGCAGGCCAGTTAGCGAGCTTTATGCCTCAGTCTAAAGGCGTGCGCCTGAAGGCTGATTTTCTTTCTCTACGGAGGGCCTATAGCTCAGTTTCGGTCAGAGCGCACGCCTGATAAGCGTGAGGTCGTTGGTTCAATTCCAACTAGGCCCACCACTTCATAAAGGGGGTGTAGCTCAGTTGGAAGAGCGCCTGCTTTGCACGCAGGAGGTCATCGGTTCGAATCCGTTCACCTCCACCAGGTCAGCAAGCTAGTGAGCCGATATTTTAAGAAGCGGTGACGGCTGACTGGTAAGTTCCCATAGATTTTCCGGGGATTTAGCTAATCCTCGTTGCTCTTTGACAAGTGAATAGTAAGTGAAGAGAGTAGTCCTTAGGAGTTTCCCAAGGCAAAGGCTTATGGTCAAGCTACTAAGGGCGATCGGTGGATGCCTTGGCGTTGAGAGGCGATGAAGGACGTGGCTAGCTGCGATAAGCTTCGGGAAGCCGCTAAACAGGCTGTGATCCGGAGATTTCCGAATGGGGCAACCCGGCCGGGGTAATGCCCGGTCATCGTGCACTGAATCCATAGGTGTACGAGGCGAACGGGGGGAAGTGAAACATCTCAGTACCCCTAGGAAGAGAAATCAAATCAGAGATTCCCTCAGTAGCGGCGAGCGAACGGGGAAGAGCCCAAACTCAGGCGGTGTAAGCCGGCAAGCGTTGCCGCTTGGGGGTTGTGGGGCCGGTTTGGAGGCGGTTGCCGCCGCCTCGGAAAGTTACCAACCATCCTTTTAGTTGAAGGGTCTGGAAAGACCCGCCGTAGAAGGTGACAGCCCTGTAAGCGAAAAGGGGATGGCTTTCTGGAACCGGTTCCCGAGTACCACGGGGCACGTGGAATCCTGTGGGAATCCGGGTGGACCATCATCCAAGGCTAAATACTCCTCAACGACCGATAGTGAACCAGTACCGTGAGGGAAAGGTGAAAAGAACCGCGGGAGCGGAGTGAAATAGAACCTGAAACCGATCGCTTACAAGCTGTGGAAGGACGATAGTAGTCGCGAGGCTACTCGTCTGACTGCGTGCCTTTTGCATAATGAGTCAGCGACTTACTCTTGGTGGCGAGCTTAAGCCGTGAGGTGAAGGCGTAGCGAAAGCGAGTCTGAATAGGGCGTATTAGTCGCCGGGAGTAGACCCGAAGCCGGGTGATCTATCCATGGCCAGGGTGAAGGTCGGTTAACACCGACTGGAGGCCCGAACCAGTTAACGTTGAAAAGTTATTGGATGAGCTGTGGATAGGAGTGAAAGGCTAATCAAACTCGGTGATAGCTGGTTCTCCCCGAAATATATTGAGGTATAGCCTCGCATGTTGAGCGCCGGAGGTAGAGCACTGGATGGACTAGGGGTCTCACAAGATTACCAAACCCAACCAAACTCCGAATACCGGTGTCTTTAGTGCGGGAGTCAGTCTGCGGGTGATAAGATCCGTAGGCGAAAGGGAAACAGCCCAGACCGCCAGCTAAGGTCCCCAAATCTAAGCTAAGTGGGAAAGGATGTGGATCCGCTCAGACAGCCAGGAGGTTGGCTTAGAAGCAGCCATCCTTTAAAGAATGCGTAATAGCTCACTGGTCGAGTGGGTCTGCGCCGAAAATGTAACGGGGCTCAAGCTTAGTACCGAAGCTGCGGGTTCAAGGTATTTCCTTGAGCGGTAGGGGAGCGTTGTCGTAGCCTGCGAAGGCGTACCGTGAGGAGCGCTGGAGGTCCGACAAGTGCTTATGCTGACATGAGTAACGAAAAAAGGGGTGAGAAACCCCTTCGCCGTAAGCCTAAGGTTTCCTGGGTAAAGTTAATCTTCCCAGGGTTAGTCGATCCCTAAGCCGAGGCCGACAGGCGTAGGTGATGGAAAGCAGGTTGACATTCCTGCACCACCTGATGCGCAGTGACCGACGGAGGGACGCAGAAGGGTAGGCCATCCGGGTGTTGGACGTCCCGGTTCAAGCCGGTAGGGGGGAGTGGCAGGCAAATCCGCCGCTCCTTAACCCCGAGAAGTGATGAGGAGGGGCTTTGCCCCGCAAACTGGTTAATCCCACGCTGCCAAGAAAAGCTTCTAGGTAGTTCATCAGGTGATCGTACTGCAAACCGACACAGGTAGGCAGGGAGAATATCCTAAGGCGCTCGAGAGAACCCTGGTTAAGGAACTCGGCAAAATAGCACCGTAACTTCGGGAGAAGGTGCGCCTCCATTAGGTGAAGGGACTTGCTCCCCGAGCCGAAGGGGGTTGCAGAGAAATGGGGGTGGCAACTGTTTACTAAAAACACAGGACTCTGCTAAGTCGCAAGACGACGTATAGGGTCTGACGCCTGCCCGGTGCCGGAACGTTAAGGGGAGGGGTCATTCGGGTTCGCCCGGAGAAGCTCTGAACCGAAGCGCCGGTAAACGGCGGCCGTAACTATAACGGTCCTAAGGTAGCGAAATTCCTTGTCGGGTAAGTTCCGACCTGCACGAATGGCGTAATGATTGCCCCGCTGTCTCGACCAGGGACTCGGTGAAATTGTAGTCGCGGTGAAGATGCCGTGTACCCGCAACAAGACGGAAAGACCCCGTGCACCTTTACTACAGCTTGGCATTGGATTTTGGGACAACTTGTGTAGGATAGGTGGGAGGCTACGAACCTCCGGCGCTAGCCGGAGGGGAGCCAACCTTGAAATACCACCCTGGTTGTTCTAGAATTCTAACCTTGACCCGTTATCCGGGCCGGGGACATTGCCTGGCGGGTAGTTTGACTGGGGCGGTCGCCTCCTAAAGAGTAACGGAGGCGCGCGAAGGTTCCCTCAGGCTGATTGGAAACCAGCCGTTGAGTGTAAAGGCATAAGGGAGCTTGACTGCGAGACCTACAAGTCGAGCAGGTACGAAAGTAGGCCTTAGTGATCCGGCGGTCCCGTATGGAAGGGCCGTCGCTCATCGGATAAAAGGTACGCCGGGGATAACAGGCTGATCTTCCCCAAGAGTTCACATCGACGGGAAGGTTTGGCACCTCGATGTCGGCTCATCGCATCCTGGGGCTGAAGAAGGTCCCAAGGGTTTGGCTGTTCGCCAATTAAAGCGGTACGTGAGCTGGGTTTAAAACGTCGTGAGACAGTTTGGTCCCTATCTGTTGTGGGCGTAGGAGATTTGAGAGGAGCTGTCCCTAGTACGAGAGGACCGGGATGGACGCACCCCTTGTGTTCCGGTTGTGCCGCCAGGCGCAGCGCCGGGTAGCTATGTGCGGACCGGATAACCGCTGAAAGCATCTAAGCGGGAAGCCGACCTCAAGAATAGATCTCCCGGATCGTAAGATCCCTAAAGGCCCCTGGTAGACCACCAGGTTGATAGGCCAGAGGTCGAAGTGTGGTAACACATGGAGCTGACTGGTACTAATCGGCCGTGCGGCTTGACCATTTTTGCCTTTGCCTTCGGAAACTGTTAAGGATTTACTCTCTTCACGATTCACTTAATTAGAAGCTGTCAGCTATCAGCTTTCAGCAGTCAGCTAAAGACAAAAAACGACCTTTTTTGTTTTTACGGAAAACGGAAAACCGAAAACGGAAAACGGTCTTTAAAAGTTTCCGGTGGCCATAGCGCAGGGGTCACACCCGATCCCATCCCGAACTCGGAAGTTAAGCCCTGCAACGCCGATGATACTATGCGGGTGACTGCATGGGAAAGTAGGACGCCGCCGGATTTATTTTCCTAGCAACCCCGCCTCCTTGAGGGAGGCGGGGTTTTTTTGTGTCGATTGACCTTCTGACTGATTCCTATGATAAAATATTAGTAAGTTTTACTAAGATTGAAGATAATAAATTAAGGGAGATGGGCTAATGAGTACTGGCCAAAAAAGGAATTATGGAGGGTCTGCTGCGGTTTTTTTGCTGGCAGTTTTATTCCTTTGGCTTTCCCCGGCTTACGGCAGCGGCACCATCAGCGAAAATTTCACTAACAATCAATTCAATACCTCCTTATGGACCTTGCAGAGTATGGGTCAAGGGACCACCGTCGAGGTCATCAATGATCGCGCTGAGGTCACCGTGGCGGGCCCCGGCTACGCGGGGCTTTACGGTTACGGCTTTACTCTCATAGGCGACTTTGATATGAGGGTCGATTTTACCCTGATCAACTGGCCTACGAACAATGGCACGCAAATTATCATATACCCCTTTAACCCGCCTCAGACAATGCAGGTTCAGGTGGCGCGGGCCAATGTTCCTACTGATCCGACTCAAAAAGAACAATATTTCTCCATCTTTTCTGGTGCTTATAATAGCACCGGAGTTACCGGGCCGACCATGAGCGGCACGCTGCGGCTGCTCAGGACGGGCAATACCATGGAAGTTTTCTATTGGGACGGCGCTAATTGGCAATCAGTGGGATCCAAAACCGATACCAGCCTGGGTGGCAGGGTTGGGGTGGGTATGAATATCGGGCCCTATGCTAATAACTACTCAGGAATACCTGCAATAGCTGCTTATGACAATATCCAGATAACCTATACCACCTTAGGTCCAGGTTTTACGCCAACTGGTGGCCCTGGTATGTTTTTATTGCTTGAATGAAGATAAGCATAGATTGCGCTTTGCCGATTTTATCTGGGAGGGCTACGCCACCTCCTCATCCCGAACTCGGAAGTTAAGCCCGGCAACGCCGATGATGCTACGCGAGCGACTGCGTGGGAAAGTAGGACGCCGCCGGATTTAATTTCATAAGTGGAAACCCCGCCTCCTTGACGGAGGCGGGGTTTTTTATTTCGCAGTCAGGTCAGATTGACAAATCCGGGGTTTTTTATTATTTTGGTAGAAAAATTATGGAGTTTTATGCCATGGCGCCCCTCGGTCAATCCTTAGATAATTTCCTGGATGAATTCTCCCGCCTTTCCATCGAGGATCAGGAAATGCTCCTGGACCTCCTGAAAAAGCGCAATATTGAGCAAAAAAGGATGCGGATCGTGCGGGAAGTCAAAGAAGCCCAGAGAGAGTATAAGAAAGGACTGACCAAAAGAGGCACGGTGGAGGATTTAATGAGGGACCTGGACAGTGATTGAAATTGTCTGGGGCCCTAAATTCAAGAGGGTTTATAAGAGGAAGCTCAAACATCACCCGGAAATTAAACAACAATTATCTGACGCTCTAAAATTATTTGTCAAAGACCCCTTCCATCCAATTTTGAAAACGCACAAACTGGGAGGTCCTCTAAAGGGGAATTATGCCTTCTCTTTAAGCTACGATCTAAGAGTAGTTTTTCAATTTCTGGATCAAGAAGTAGCTTTTTTGGAAACCATTGGCACACACGACGAAGTCTATTGAAGCATACTGTTTTCCGCTCCCCTCCCGAACTCGGTAGTTAAGCCCTGCCGGGCCGATGATACCCTGTGGGGTCACAGTCTGGATAGCCTGGGCCACACCAAAGGAAATGGTGGGCAGTGCCCACCCTACAGGGCAAGCGGGACGCCGCCGGATTTAATTTCATAGTACCAACCCCGCCCCCTTGAGGGAGGCGGGTTTTTTTTGTTATTCATTCAGGGATGATTTGATATGATGATGTCGAGGTTAAAGTTATGAAATTTACTATCGAATCCGAGCAGGAAGAAGACGGCCGCTGGCTGGCGGAGGTGATGGAGCTGCCCGGAGTCATGGTCTATGGCCAGACCCGCCAGGAAGCACTGGCCAAGGCCCAGGCTTTAGCGCTGCGAGTCTTGGCCGAGCGCCTGGAACACGGGGAGATGCTGGCGGAACCCATCAATATATTGTAATATCTTGTTTCCCGCGGCATGATCATGATAGTGAGGAAATTATGACTACCATTAAAGTCAGTGAGGCACGCGATAAGCTGGGGCGGCTGGTGGATGAGGCGGCGGCCTCCCACGAGCCCGTTCTCATTACCGGGAAGCGGGCCAATGCGGTCTTGATCTCCGAAGAAGACTGGCGGGCCATTCAGGAGACCTTATATCTCCTGTCTATACCCGGTATGCGTGAGTCCATCCGGGAAGGCTTGCAGACGCCGGTGAAGGAGTGCGCCAAGGAGCTTGATTGGTGACATGAGGAATTGTCTACACCAAGCAGGCCCAGAAAGACGCCAGGAAACTGGCCGCGGCCGGACTCAAACCGAAGGCCGTGGAGTTATTAGAAATCCTGCAAGAAAATCCTTTCCAAACTCCCCCGTCCTTTGAAAAGCTGGTGGGTGATTTAGCCGGGGCCTATTCCCGCCGCATCAACATCAAGCATCGCCTGGTCTACCAAATCCTGGAAAAAGAGAGGGTGGTTAAGGTCATCCGTATGTGGTCTCATTATGAGTAGGCTCTATCCATATAACAGCGTCAAAACCTGGATATCCCATGGGTGAATGAATGAAATTCAGGGCCATGATAAAAAAAAGCGGTAATTGGTGGATCGGGTGGCTAATCGATCTTCCCGGGGTTAATGCCCAAGAGAAGACCCGGGATAATCTGCTGGAATCTTTAAAGATCGGTGCCGAAGACCTGTTAAATACAGCCGTTCCTTTGGAAGCGGAAGCCCAAATGACCACCATCGAGATTCCAACCCCCGAATGGACCTCGGATACAATGGGATAATTTCTAAACTCCCTCCCCTCCCGAACTCGATAGTTAAGACCTGCGCCGATGATACTATGCAAGTCCACAGGCTGGAAAGCCTGGCCACCAGGGTAGGCAGGACGCCGCCGGATTGATTTTCTGAGAGAAAGCCCGCCTCTTAAGGGAGGCGGGCTTTTTTGTATGGAGGCGGCGAAGATGCCGGAAGCAGACGGTGGTAATCCTGGATAGGGATGATTAGGTTAAGGGCTGCGGTACCAAACCTTTATCCAGGAGGGAGGGACGGATGACTGAGAAAAAGATGATTAACGGCCTCAACGTGGAGCAGTTAATGAAGACGGTGGAGCTTTTAAAGGAAAAGCCGGAGCTGGCCGGGTTCAAGTTCCGGGCTACGAACAAATGGATGAGGGGCACCCACAACCGGGCCACGGTTAAGGATTTTTACGGACCGGGTAAGGAGGACACCTCCAGGGAACCAGTGGTCTTCGAGATCGACGAACCGCCGGTGCTCCTGGGCCAGAATCTGGGCACCAATCCCGTGGAGTACCTGTTGGTGGCCCTATCCGGTTGTCTCACCACCACCCTGGTGGCCCAGGCGTCCGTCAAGGGTATCGTCCTGAAAGGGGTGGCCTCCAGGTATGAGGGAGATCTCGATCTTCGGGGCTTTCTGGGTATCTCCCCGGAGGTGAAGGTAGGCTTTAAGGAAATAAGGGTGTATATGACCATTGATGCGGATATTTCCGAGGCGGAAAAGGAAGAGCTGGTGAAACTGGCCCAGAAATACTCTCCGGTAGTTAGTACCCTCGTCAATCCCACCGCGGTATCAGTCTATCTGGAGAAATGATCACGGGAGGCTGATACCGGAGCGGTTAATGTCCGGCTCTATGCCGGTTTGACGGGTTTATTTTATTTATCGAGCACCTTGGTGAGCACCTCTTGGAGTTTGGCCACGGTGTAGGGCTTCTGGATGAAGCCCGCCAGGCCCTTACCCACGAACCTCTGGGTCACCTCCTGTTCGTTGTAGCCGCTGGAGAGGATCACCCGCACATCGCCTTGCAGGCGGCGCAACTCCCGGAAGACCTCATCGCCGCTCATCTCGGGCATGGTGAGGTCCAGGAGGACACAGTCGATCTCCTCCCCCCAGGCCCGGAAAACTTCCAGCCCCTGGGTGCCATGGGAGGCCGTCAGAACTTTGAAGCCCAAACGCTCGAGCATCTGGGAGCCCACATGGCGCACGCCGGGGTCATCATCGATGAGGAGGATGGTTCCCTCCAGCAGGGCCTGTTGATGGGGGGTCTGGTGGGCCGCCCGGTCGCCCGGCATCCATTTCCCGGCCGGTAAGAGAATTTTGAAAGTCGTCCCCCGGCCCGGTTCGCTATAGACTTTGATGGCCCCCCGGTGCCCCCGGACGATACCGAGCACCGCGGCCAGGCCGAGCCCCCGCCCGGTGAACTTGGTGGTGAAGAACGGGTCAAAGATGCGGCGCCGGGTTTCTTCATCCAGGCCGCAGCCGGTGTCCGCCACCTCCAGGTAAATATACCTGCCCTCCGGGAGTTGTTCATCCAGGTAGCTTCCGGAGAGATAGGCCCGGTCGCAGTCCATGACGCCGGTGGCGACGGAGATGTAGCCGCTGCGGTCCTCCAGGGCCTCGGAGGCGTTGGTGATCAGGTTCATAATGACCTGGCGCAGTTGGGTGGCGTCGGCTTCCACCGGTGGGAGGTCTTCCCCGAAGGAGTAGCGCAGCGTCGCTTTCTTAGAAACCGAAATTTCCAGCATCTGGGTCATCTCCCGGACAACCTCCGAGAGGTCGTAGCGACCCACCACGAACCGGCCTTTGCCGGAGTAGGCCAGCATCTGGCGGCAGAGGTCGGCGGCCCGCTGGGAAGCCCGGGTGATCTCCTCCACATTGGGCCGGG
>JAQTXE010000261.1 GCA_028688935.1 Syntrophales bacterium | reverse complement strand
TGGGCAACTACGGCGTCAATCCCGAGGACCTGGAGTCCCGGGGCGTACAGGTGGAAGGCTTCATCGTCAAGGAATACCACCCCTACCCTTCCAATTGGCGGGCCCAAGGCAACCTGGCCGACTACCTCAAAGCCGGGGGCAAACTGGGGGTGGAGGGCCTGGACACCCGGGCCCTCACCAAGCGCCTCCGGGAAGCGGGGGCCATGCGGGGCATCGTCTCCACCGAGGACCTGGACCCGGAGCGCCTGGTGCGCCGGGTTAGGGAGGAGGTCCCGGACATGAACGGCCAGGACCTGGTGCCCCTGGTCACCTGCCAGGCCCCCTATTGGTGGGAGGAGAATGTGGAACAGCCGCCCCCGGCTGTTTCCTCTGAAAATCTGACAGACCTCTGGAAACAGCGGGCCGGCAAAAAAGTGGTCCTCTACGACTACGGAGTCAAGTTCAACATCATCCGCAGCCTCAAGGCCCGGGGCCTGGAAGTGCTGGTGGTGCCCGCGGCCACACCCGCGGCGGATATCTTGAAGCTCAATCCCGACGGCATTCTCCTGTCCAACGGCCCCGGAGACCCGGCCGCGGTCACTTACGCCATCGACAACGTGCGCCAGTGCCTGGGCGCCGCGCCCCTGTTCGGCATCTGCCTGGGCCACCAGATCCTGGGGCTGGCCCTGGGAGGCCGCACCTTCAAGCTCAAGTTCGGCCACCGGGGCGCCAACCAGCCAGTAAAAAATCTTGTCAGCGGCCGGGTGGAGATCACTTCCCAAAACCACGGTTTTGCCGTGGACCTGGAGTCCATCCCCGACCCGGAAGTGGAGCTGACCCACTTGAACCTCAATGACAACACCCTGGAGGGGCTGCGCCACCCCAAAATTAAGGCTTTCTCCGTCCAATACCACCCCGAGGCCTCCCCGGGGCCGCATGATGCGGATTATCTCTTTGATGAGTTTCTGCGCGCGGTTGAGAAAGATTGATCTTTTTGTTGCGTTATTTCAATAACGTAATTAAATTTGCCAAAACCGCTCTTTAATCCCGGCTCTTAAGTCCCCCTTTTTAAAGGGGGATTTAGGGGGATTTTCAGGCGCTTATAGAATCCCCCCAGCCCCCTTTAGAAAAGGGGGAAAATCCTCACACTTAAACCTCTCAGGTGGGTCATCCCACCCGGACCCCGGAGATGAAAAAACCCTTAATCATCGTCTCCAGCCTCATTGTAGCCGCCGCGCTCTTCTGGGCCGGGGCCTTCTATTGGCGTAATTTACGCGGCCTCGGCCCCGCGCTGAAAAGCCCGCCCCAAGACATCGCCCGGCTGCTGACCCCGGAGGCCAACGGCGCGGATCAATCCCCCCGGAGGGTCAAATTCCCCTTAAAACTGCCCCCCGGTTTCAGCATTGCCATCTTTGCCCAGGGCCTGGGCAACCCCCGGGTGCTGCTCCAGGACCCCGGTGGTACGCTCATCGCCAGTATTCCGGGCCAGGGCCGGGTAGTGGCCTTACCGGATAAAAATCAGGACGGTATCGCCGATAAGGTAATCATCGTGGCCCGGGGGCTGCAGCGCCCCCACGGGATGATCTTTCGCCGGGAAGACGGTAAGACCCGGCTATATATTGCGGAAGTGGAGCAGCTCGCGGTTTACGATTACGATGGCCGGAATTTTAAAGCCTCCGGCAAGAAAAAAATCCTGGACCTCCCCGGAGCCGGCCGCCACTGGACCCGGACCATGGCCTTCCTGCCGGACGGGCGGCTGCTCATTTCCGTGGGCTCTTCTTGTGATACCTGTTTGGAGAAAGACTGGCGCCACGCCAAGGTTTTGGTGGCCAACCCTGATGGCAGCAACCTGAAAGTGTTTGCTTCTGGTTTAAGGAACGCGGTCTTCATGGCCCTCCATCCCCTGACCAAACAGGTCTGGGTCACGGAAATGGGCCGGGACTTCCTGGGAGACAACCTCCCCCCGGATGAAATCAATATTTTAGCAGAGGGTAAAGACTACGGCTGGCCCTATTGTTATGGTAACAGGGTGCATGATAGCCAGTTCGACCCCCAAGGAACTAAAAAGGCTTTCTGTAAGCAGACCGTCCCGGCTTACATCGATCTGCCGGCCCATTCCGCGCCCCTGGGCCTGGCCTTCTTCCCGGAGACGGGTTGGCCCCAAGATTACCGCCATAACTTATTAGTGGCCTTTCACGGCTCCTGGAACCGTAGCGTACCCACGGGCTACAAAGTGGTGCGTATCAAACTAGACGATAAAGGCAACTACTTAGGAACAGAAGACTTCATCACCGGCTGGCTGACCCCCAAAGGCGCCCTGGGCCGCCCCGCGGATATCCTGATTAAAAACAACGGCGAAATGTATATTTCCGATGATAAGGCGGGAGTGGTGTATCGGGTGGTATTTACTAAAAAGTAGGCTAAATAGAAGCGCTTCGAGGAAAGCAAAGAGGTCATCGGCGGTCTCGCCTATCCGGCCCACAAATTCGGGAAAGTGATCTATGAAGCTGCCTGATGCTAATAATTCATTATCAAAGATTTCTTTTACCGTAGGGGCGAACCTTGTGTTCGCCCGGGCGCTCAAGGGCGAACACAAGGTTCGCCCCTACGCCATCAAGCAAAGGCAAGACGCCCGTGCTGCCTAATCTTTATAGTAGGCATAGCTCATCGGGAATCACCCGGTGAAGGCTTTACATCGGAGATAGGGAAATGAAGGCCAAACAAAAAACCCTGGGGTTAAATTCAACATATCGACTCAAGGTTACTTTAAAAGGCATCAAACCGCCGATTTGGAGGAGGATTGAAGTTTCCAACCAGATTACTCTCTCCAAGCTGCATCAAATCCTGCAAGTCGCCATGGGCTGGACGGACAGCCATTTGCATCATTTTCTTATCGGCGAAACCTATTATGCGGAACCTGACCCGGAATTCGGTTCCGACAACGTCAATGAAAACCGGGTCAAATTGTCTCAATTGCCTCTGCGGGAAAAAATGAAATTTTATTACGATTATGATTTTGGCGACAATTGGGAGCACGAGATTTTGGTCGAAAAGATAATTACTGTTACTGGTGGTAATAAACCCCCGGTTTGCCTTAAAGGCAGAAGGGCTTGCCCCCCTGAAGACATAGGCGGCATCTGGGGATACGCTGAATTCCTTGAAGCTATTGGCGATCCCAAGCATCCCGATCACGAAGGAATTTTAGAGTGGGTTGGCGGTCAGTTCGATCCGGAGACGTTCGAACTTGAAGAAATCAACAGGAAGTTAGCGAAACTCAGATAATATAACGCTCGTGCAGGCGAGACGCCTGTGCCACCCAAAAAACTGTAGGGTGAACAATGCCTAACTTTGATTCTTCACCCATAACTTGGCAAGCTTAATATTAACCCTTATCTCGCCCCACAATGACTTTGAACCTTGAACTTTGAACTTCTCAAAACCGAGGAGGGCAACACCATGACCCGGAAATACCTGTGGATCACCTGCATCATCTTCGCTCTCGTGCTGGCGTGGGCGGGCGCGGCCTTCGCCGCCAAGGCCAAGGCCATCGGCCGCTTTCTCATGCTGGAGGGACAGGTGGACGTCCTGAAGAACGGCAAGCTTCCGGCAGTCGCCGCCAAGATCACCGTGCCGGTGGATATCGGAGATGTGATCCGCACTAAATCCAAGTCCCGGGCCCAATTGCTCTTCGTGGACGACTCGGTCCTCACCCTGTCCCCGGAATCCCGGGTGGCGGTGGCGGACTTTTTTTATGACCAAGGGTATAACCGCCGCCGGGTCCTCCTCCAGCTCTACCGGGGCCTGGCCCACACCGTGGTCAGAAAGATCCTGGCCCTGGAAGGCCCCGATTTCCTCATGCACACCCACACCGTCGCCATCGGCGTCAGGGGCACCGAATGGTACACCCTCATCCTCCCCAACCGCACCAACGTCTACAATATCGAGGGTCTCCTGCAACTGCAATCCAGCAACCCCTTGATCGCCGGGACCATTCTCCTCCAGACCCTGCAATACCGGGAGGTGCGCCTCAACCAGCCCCCGGGCCCGGCCCAGGAGATCACCCCCGCCATCTTGAGCGCGTTGCGGCGCATGATGTACACCGGCCCGGTGAATATTCCCCCGGAAATTTTGGGAGGCGCCGCCATGCCGCCGGAAGTGGAGCAGATCAGGGTGCCGGAGTCTATCACCTCTCCGTACGCGCCCAGTCTCAGCCCGGTCCATCCAGCAACGCCTCAGACACCTACATCACCCATAACCCCCGGGCCCCATCCTTGAGGAGTCTCAGGGAAAATGCGATGGGGCCAGGCGGTAACCCCTGGCCCCTGGGCCTGGCGCTGAATTTGACAGGAGGAGAGAAGCTGCGGATAAAGAACAACACTTATGCAAAACCTGATCCGGCCTGGACCCCCTCCTTGACTATGGCTTATCCCCAGAGGAGTACCGGAAAAAATCACCGTTGAATACCCCCGCGAAAACCGCTAAATTAATGCGGGTAATGCGAGGATTATTCCGGCCAGAGAGTAGCCCCAGGTCTCTGCTTCCTCCGGATAATTGCCAGGCATCCAGGAACCAGGTGAATGCCTAACCCCGCGGGGAAAAATCCCCCCCACCCCCCTTTAGAAAAGGGGGGTTGCAACCGGTGTCTTTAAGTCCCCCTTTTTTAAAGGGGGATTTAGGGGGATTTTATAAGGATTTTCACAGCAAAGTTACTGAAGAAATATTAAAAATAGAAAAACTTAACGAACCAACCTCATGCCCAAACGCACGGACATTAAGAAAATTCTCATCATCGGCTCAGGGCCCATCATTATCTCCCAGGCCTGCGAATTCGACTACTCCGGCACCCAGGCCTGCAAAGCCTTGCGGGAAGAAGGTTTTGAAGTGGTGCTCATCAACTCCAACCCCGCCACCATCATGACCGACCCGGAGATGGCCGACCGCACCTACATCGAGCCCATCACCCCGGAGATGGTCTGCCAGGTCATCGAGCGGGAGCGTCCCGACGCCATCCTCCCCACCCTGGGGGGGCAAACCGGCCTCAATTGCGCCATTGCTGTGGCCGATACCGGCATCCTGGAGCGGCTGGGGGTGGAGATGATCGGAGCCAACCCCCAGGTCATCAAAAAAGCGGAAGACCGGGAACTCTTCCGGGACGCCATGACCAAGATCGGCCTCAGGGTGCCCAAGAGCGCCATTGTCCGCACCCTGGACCAGGCCCTGGCCGCGGCCCCGGAGATCGGCTATCCCATCATCGTCCGCCCCAGCTTTACCCTGGGGGGCACCGGCGGCGGCATCGCCTATAACCTGGAGGACCTCCGGGAGCTCTCCTCCCAGGGCCTGGAAGCCAGCATGATCACCGAGGTCATGCTGGAGGAATCAGTGGTGGGCTGGAAGGAATTCGAACTCGAAGTGATGCGGGACTTCGCGGACAACGTGGTCATCATCTGCTCCATCGAAAACGTGGACCCCATGGGCATCCATACCGGCGACTCCATCACCGTGGCCCCGGCCCAGACCCTCACCGACCGGGAATAC
>JAQTXE010000260.1 GCA_028688935.1 Syntrophales bacterium | reverse complement strand
CAAGAATTTCGCCTGCCTGCCCCTGGCCGCGGACCTGGAGGCCTACCATCCCCTGAAGTTAACCCCGGAAGAAAAACGCCGCTTCGGCTCGGGCTTGTCCTTTGTGGGCGCGGGCTATTTCAACCGCCGCCAGTTTTTCCAGGGTCTCCTGGACTTCGACTTTAAGATCTGGGGCTCGGAATGGGCCCTTAACTCCTCTTTGGGTAATTACATCCAGAACGAAGCGGCCCGGGTCTCCGAAGAGGACTCCATGAAGATCTTCAATGCCAGCCGCATCAATCTCAACCTCCATTCATCCCCCTTCCATACGGGGATCAACCCCCAGGGGGATTATCTCAATCCCCGGGTCTTTGACCTGGCCGCCTGCGGCGCCTTCCAGCTGGTGGACTGGCGCTCCCAGTTGCTCGAATTCTTTACGCCCGATCAGGAGGTGGCCGTTTTCACCTCTCTGACCGAAGCCCGGGAGAAGATCGAGTATTACCTGTCCCACGATGAGGAGCGGCGGCGCCTGGCCGCGGCCTCCCGGGAACGGGTCCTGAGGGAGCATACCTATGCCCGGCGGCTGGCTACGGCTCTGGAGATCATCCAGGACCTCCACCCCGGGGCCCTGCCCCACCGGCAGCCCCAGGAGAGCGCTGCCCTCGGCGTCCAGACCTCTTTCCCTGCGGATCACCCCGTGCAGGTCCTCCTGGATAAACTATCGGAGGGAGTTTCTCCTGACCTGGAGGGTTTGGTGAGCCAGATCAAGGAAAGCAGCGAGCCCCTCAGCGAACCCGAGGCCATTCTCTGGTTTCTCCAGGAGTTCCATAGCAACATGCACCGCCGCGGTGCCAATGGAGGGGGCTGATGCACATCCTGGTGATCAATTTGATGCGTCTGGGGGATCTGGTCCAATGCTCCCCGGTGCTCCGGGCCTTGCGGGCCTGCCATCCCGAAGCCCATATTACCCTGCTGGTTCAGGATATCTTCCAGGAAACTGCGGGCCTTCTGCCCCATGTCGATGAGCTGCTGCCTCTGCCCACCTTGCAACTGGCCCCTCTGCTGGACCAGGAAGAGGGCTGGCCCGGGGGCTACCGCTTTTTGGCCGACTGGCTGGCGGCGCATCTGGAGCCCCGGCCGGACCTGGTGATTAATCTCACTCCCACCATCTTGGGGGCCATTCTCTCATTTCTGTGTGGAGGCAGGGAAGTGCGGGGCTTCACCGTGCACTCCACCAGGTATTTCCTCACCGAGCCCGCCTGGATGAGCTATCTCATGGTGGTGTCCCGGGCCCGGCGGGCCAATCCCTTCAACTTGGTGGACATCTTTCTTAAAGGCGCGGGGTTCGAGCCGGATGGAACCGACCTGGAGCTGAAGATTCCTCCGGATGCCCAGGAGCAGGCCGGAGCCTTTCTCTCCGGATTATCCATCCCTCCGGGCGCAGCGCTGGTGGGCCTCCTCCCCGGAGCCTCTCAACCCCAGCGTTGTTGGCCCCCGGAAAAATATGCCCAGGTGGCCTCCAGGCTTCTGGCTAACCGGCCCTGCCATTTCTTTATCTTCGGCAGCCGGGGGGAGCGGCCCCTGGGGGAGAAACTGGCTGCCCTCCTGCCGCCGGGGACCACGACCCTGTGCGCCGGCGGCACCTCCATCGCCGGGTTGGCGGCCTTGCTTTCCCGGCTGCACCTGATGATTACCAACGATACCGGCCCCATGCACCTGGCCGCGGCGGTTAAAACCCCGGTCCTGGCCTTCTTTCTGGCCGGCGCCCGGGTGCACGACACCGGGCCGGTGGGGGAGGGGAACCTGGCCCTGGAACCCCGGTTGGACTGCCACCCCTGCCATTATCCGGATTCCTGCTCCCTGTTTAAATGCCATGCCGCCATCACGCCTGAGGCAGTGGCCGCCTGGGCTCTGCACCTCCTGGAACAGCGGCCCCTGGCCCCGGTCCCGGACGCCGCCCGCTGGCGCGGCCTCCAGGTCTATCTCTCCACTTTCGATCCTACGGGGCACCATGCCCATCTGCCGCTGATCCGCCGTCCCCTGGACCGGCAACACTTCTGGACTTTGATGCACCGGGCGGCCTGGACCCGGTATCTGCAAGGGGCTGGAACTCCGGGGGACACCTTGAGCCGCTGGCTCCTGGAAGTGGCCCACCGCCACTTCCTACCTCCGGAGGACGACCTGGGATTGGCCGCCGGCCACCGGGACCTCAACGAACTCCTGGACCTCACCGGCCAAGGAGAGCGGCTGGCCCGCCATCTCCAGGCTCTCCCCGGGGAGGGCCTGGCCCCCTCCTATCTGTGGCAGCAGGCGGAGGCCGTCAAGGGTATCGACCCGGAATTACACCGTCTGGCCGTGGGTTCTCCGGAAATCGCGGCTTTTATTGAGTTTTATTTCCAGGAACAACGGGGGGTGGCGGAAACCGAGGTCAATCTTTTAGCCCGGCAACTGGCCCAGGCTTACCAAAGCTTGCACCGGGCCGGTAAAATCTGCCTGCTGACCATGGGGGAAATGGCGGGCAGTTTCCCTGAATTAGCTCAATATATCAACTTATTACCTGCCATGGCACATCTTGTGCAAAGATATTCCCCAAAGACAGATACTCATCAAAATCTCGAGGTGGCCGCATGGAAATAACCCTCAATGATCAGAACCTACCGGTGGATTTATCTCACCTGCGGAACCTGGAGGAAGCCCTGCTGGAGCTGAACGAAAAATTCATCCCCCAGGGGCAGCAACTCTTCCAGGTGGAGGTGAACGGTGAGTTTTTCACGGAACGCTACCCCCGGGAATCCCGCTACGTTCGCTTGGGAGAGGTTTCCAGGCTGGATTTGAAGACAGTGTCCGACGAGGAACTGGCCCGATCCATCCTTGCCGACGCCTCGCAGCAAGCGGATACCCTGTCACAGGCCCTGGAAAAGAGCGCCGCGCTCTTCCGTCTGGCCGCCGAAGATGAGGCCAACCACTATTTTGCCCAGGTGCTGGAGGCCCTGCGCTGGCTGCTCCAGACCGGAGAAGGGGCCTGCCAGGTCCTGGAAGTGGACCTGGGCCGCATGAACACCCCCCAGATCGGCGATGTCTCTGATTTCCTCAAGCGGTTTCAGGACCTCCTGGAAGAGATGCTCCAAGTCTATGAGGAAGAAGACTACATCCTCCTGGCGGATTTAATGGAGTACGAACTCTTACCCATGGTGCTGCAATGGCAAAAGATTCTCTCCCAACTCTCACACCATTAACCCGGAGCCGGGTGGCCCTGCTGCAAGACCTCACCCGGGCCGTCACTGCTGCGGTGCTCCAGGACGATCTGGAACGGGCCGCCAGCCTCCTGGAACAGCGCCGCATGGTGCTGCAACACCTGGACTGGTCCACCCCCGCGGAAGACCTGGGGGAAGACCTGGAGAAACTGCGAAACCTGGATCAATCCCTGATGGACTTCTGCCAATCCTGGCGGGAAGCCTTGGATGAACGCCTGCAAACCCTCAACCTCTGCCAGCACCTGCGCCAGAAATACGCCCCGCCGCTTACCAAAGCCCGGTTTATCGACCTGCATAAATAATAAGGCGGAGCTTAAGCTCCGCCTTGGGCAACTTCTTGGAAGAAGGGAGGTGACCTCCAGGGTTCACCTCTACTCCCGGTGGTTGTTATACTAAGTTCGGTTTCTGCCGCAACAAATCAAACAAATAACTTGTTGATAATCTTTAATCTTTTAACCGAAAACCGAAAACCGAAAACGGTATTAGTTGCGTCCGGGTCCCCGGAAAGAACGAATCACCAGCGAGCGTCAAAGAGATTGGTAATGTTGTAGAGAAACCCGCTTTTGGGTTTTTCGTCCTTGTGGGTCAAAATCTCCTGGCATTGGTTGATATAATTCTTGGCTTCGCCCACTTTGGAAAACTCGGGATATTCCTGGGCCACCACCTGGAAGCGGTCCAGGGCTGATTTATAATGTTTGGTGCGAAAGTAGAATTCCCCCACATAAAACTCATGCGCCGCCAAATCGTTGCGGCATTTTTGCATATACTTATCCACCTTGGGGATATATTCGCACTTAGGATATTTCTTCTTTAAGCGGCGAAATTCCTGAAGGGCTTTAAAGGTATAAGTCTGGTCCCGGTCGATGGTGGAGCGCTGGCGGTAATAGCATAATCCCTGGTGGAAGATGGCATAGGGGACGGCTTTATTGGTGGGGTGGAGTTTTTCGAATTCCTTATAAGCTTGAAGGGCCTCGTCGTATTTCTTTTTATAAAAATAGGCGTCCGCCACCTTAATCTGCGCCAGTATGGCCTGTTCGCTGTAAGGGTAGCGGTCCCGCACCTTTTCGAAGGTCTCGATGGCATCATCGTATTTTTTCTTTTTTAGTTGAGTGATGCCTTCCTGGGCCATAACATCAGGGGGCTTTTCCGGTTTTTTGGATTTAAACCAACCTTTGATGGTGCTGCAGCCGCCGAGAAAGGCGGCCAGGGTCAGAATCAGCAAAAATCGGGTGGCTTTTTGCATCTTCATAGGTTTACCTCGAACGCTGTTCGTCCAGATAACTACCGGCGAAAAAGGCCGCGGTGGCTCCGTCTCCCACGGCGGTGGCGATTTGCCGGAGAAGTTTGTTGCGCACATCCCCGGCGGCAAAGATGCCCGGAACCGAGGTAGCCATTTGGGCATTGGTAAAGATAAAACCCCATTCGTCCAAAGGCACGCGGTCATGGAGCCAGGCGGTGTTGGGGACGATGCCCACGAAAATGAAGACGCCGGCCACCGGCAAGGAGGATAACTCCTTAGTCTTCACGTTTCTTAGCTGTATAGTCTCCACCGCTTGAGTGCCCTGGATTTCCTTCACCACCGTGTCCCAGTGAATCTCCACTTTTTTCTCTTTTTGCAGAGCGAAAATCTGTTCCTGGAGGACCTTCTCCCCCCGGAAGGAATCCCGGCGATGGATGAGGTGGATCTTCTCGGCAAAACGGCTGAGAAATACCGTGTCGGTGAGCGCGGTATCGCCGCCGCCCACCACTGCGATGGTATCCCCCTTATAAAGGGCCCCGTCGCAGGTGGCGCAGTAGCTGACGCCTTTGCCGGTGAATTCTTTTTCCCCCGGGGCTCCCAGCTTTTTGTAGCCGGCGCCGCTGGCGATGATCACCGCGCCGGCGCGCAGCTCTTCCCCTTCCAGCCGCAAGAGATGATGATCCGGCCCCGGTACCAGCTCCAGGACTTCTCCGCTACGGAACTCCAGGCCGAAGCGTTCGGCTTGCTTCCGCATGCGGTCGCTCAGCTCAAAGCCGGAGATGCCCTCCGGAAAACCGGGGTAATTCTCCACCAGGTCCGTAGTCATGACCTGGCCGCCGTGAATGAGTTTTTCCAGCAGCAGGGTTTTCAGCCGGGCGCGACCGGCATAAATGCCGGCGGTGAGGCCGGCGGGGCCGGCCCCCACGATCACGATGTCATAATCCCACGCAGGCATACCGGTCCACGGGATTACAGGGCTTTTTTCAGGGCATTCTCGATCAGGGAACGGGACACGGCGCCGGTGATCTGCTCCATCACTTGGCCGCCTTTGAAAATAATCAGGGTAGGGATGGCCCGAATGCCATATTTG
>JAQTXE010000022.1 GCA_028688935.1 Syntrophales bacterium | reverse complement strand
ACGGTGGCCGGGGCTTTGCGGAAGTCCATCGCCGCGGCCGGTTTACAGGCCCAGGTAATCCCGGAGATCAAGACCACCGGTTGTCACGGAATCTGCTCCCGGGGACCCTTGGTGATTCTCCAGCCCGCCGGACTCTTTTATCAAAAAGTCAAAGAAAGCGACGTCGAGGAGATAGTCAATACCACCCTGGTGGAAGGCAAGCCGGTGGAGCGGTTGTTATACACCGATCCCAAGACCGGTGAGCCCATTGCCCACGATCACGACATCCCCTTTTATAAATACCAGCAACGGGTGGTGCTCAGGAATATCGGCAAGATTGATCCTACGGATATCCGGGACACCATCGCCGTGGGCGGATATCAGGCTCTGGCCAAAGCCTTGACCACCATGACGCCGGACGAAGTGATTACTGCGGTGGAAAAAGCGGGGCTGCGGGGCCGGGGCGGGGCCGGCTTTCCCTCCGGCCGCAAGTGGTGTTTTGCCGTGGAGAACGCCCGCAAAAACCCGGGGCCGGTTTACGTGGTGGGCAACGGCGACGAAGGCGATCCCGGAGCTTTCATGGATCGCACCCTGATGGAGGGTGATCCCCACGCGGTTCTGGAGGGGATGACCATCGGGGCTTATGCCTTAGGGGCCCATCAAGGCTATATCTACGTAAGGCTGGAATACCCCCTGGCCATCAAGCACCTCAGTATCGCCATCGAGCAGGCCAGGAACTTAGGGTTACTGGGAGAAAACATTCTGGGCACGGGCTTCAACTTTGACCTCCAGATCAACCGGGGCGCCGGCGCCTTTGTCTGCGGGGAAGAAACCGCCCTAATCGCCTCCCTGGAGGGTAAGGTGGGAGAGCCGGTTCCCCGGCCCCCTTACCCTGCGGAAAAAGGGCTGAGGGGCCGTCCCACTATCATCAACAATGTGGAGACCTGGGGGAACGTACCCCAGATCATAGAAAAAGGGGCTAAATGGTACGCTGGCATTGGGGTCCCTCATAGCACCGGCACCAAGATCTTTTCCCTCGTGGGCAAGGTAAACAACGTGGGATTGGTGGAGGTGCCCATGGGCATTACCCTGGAGCGCATCATCGACGAAATCGGCGGCGGCGTTCCCGGCCAGGACCGCTTTAAAGCAGTACAGACCGGGGGTCCTTCCGGCGGGTGCATACCCTATGAACTCAAGGACACCCCGGTGGACTTCGATTCCTTGACTAAAGTGGGGGCCATGATGGGCTCCGGCGGCATGATCGTCATGGACCAGCGGGACTGCATGGTGGATGTAGCCCGCTACTTTCTCCATTTCTTGGAAGAAGAATCCTGCGGCAAATGCCTCCCCTGCCGGCTGGGTCTCAAGGCCATGCTGGAGTATATGGACCGGTTCGCCAAGGGCCAGGGTTCCCCCCAGGACATTGACGATCTGCACAGCCTGGCCCGGGCGATCATGAAAGGCTCTCTGTGCGCCCTGGGAGGGACTTCTCCCAACCCCGTTCTCACCACCCTCAAATATTTCAAAGACGAGTATCTGGCTCACGCGGTGGACCACAAATGCCCGGCGGGTGTGTGCAAAGATCTGATCACCTACTCCATTGACCCGGAACTCTGCAACGGCTGCCGCGTCTGCGCCCGCTCCTGTCCTCAGGGGTGCATCAGCGGCGAGAAAAAGAAGCCTCACACCATCGATACCAGCGCTTGCATCCGCTGCGGCATGTGTATGGACGAATGCCCGGTGGGCGCGGTGATGGTGGCCTAGGAGGTGGGTTCATGAGCGCCCAAAAAACCAAACAAGGGAAAAAAACCAAAGAAGGAAAAAAAGCCAAAAAGGAAAAGGACGATGGTTTGATCCGGTTTAAGATCAACGGCCAACCCGTGCAGGCTCGAGAAGGCTGGACCATCCTGGAGACGGCTCGTCAGAACGGCGTTAAGATCCCCACCCTGTGCTTTCATCCAGCAGTGGAAGCCATCGGTTCCTGCCGTCTCTGCGTCGTGGAAATTCAGCAAAATGGCCACACCCGGGTGGCGGCTTCCTGTATCACCCCGGTACAGGGAGGCGTGGATGTCCTGACCGACTCGGAAGAGGTCCAGAACGTGCGGCGCTGGGTCCTGGAAATGCTTCTGGCCCACTGCCCCGCGTCCCACCAGATTAGGGAATTGGCCAAGGAATACGGGGTGACCTCCACCCGCTTTAAGACGGAACACCCGGAAGACGCCTGCCCCCGTTGCGGCCTCTGCGTTCGGGCTTGTGATGAAATTGTGGGCATCCGGGCCATCTCCCTGGGCAACCGGGGCGTATTTAAAGAGGTCACCGCGCCCTATCACCAAAGAAGCGCGGATTGCATAAGATGTGGGACCTGTCTGTATATCTGTCCTACCGGGGCCATGGAACAGTTGTTTCCCCAGGTCAGCGCCCCCTAGGACGCAGGCGAGAGAAGGAGACCACTATGAAACCTGAAAATAGAATCGGGATCTTCCTCTGCGAGTGCGGCGGCAAGATCAGTAACCGCATCGACCTGCCCCAGGTGAGCGAACTGCTGCGCTACGAACCTTGGGAACATTTGGGCGTCTATCCCTATCCCTGCCTGGCTCCGGGATTGGAGGCCATAAAGCAGGACGTCCAGGCCAAGGGCTTGAACCGCATCCTGGTGGGGGGCTGCTCCTCCCGGGTCATGAAAAAAAGATTCACCAAGGCCCTGGCGCCGCTGGGCCTAGAGAGGCACCAGGTGGAAATGATCAACCTCAAGGACCACGTGGCCGCGGTGCACGAAGCCACCCCCCAGGAGTTGGCCCACAAAGCTGCAGCCTTGATCGCCGGAGGGATGGCCAGCCTTAGGCTTTTGGAGCCCTTTGAACCCGTATCTTTGACCTTCGAAGGACCGGCTCTTATCTTGGGCGGCGGCTTCTCCGGCTTTATTGCGGCCCGGGAACTGGCCCGCCACGGCATGGAAAGCGTTTTGTTTTCCAAGGCGCAAAGCCCTGAACGGGTTTTGGATGAGCTCCATTGGACCTTTCCCGGCTGCCGTATCTTCTGTGGAGATCTGGCGGACCTCCTCCGGGAGGTCTTTACTCATCCCCGGGTCAAGGTGATGCCGGATCAGCCCATTGACTACATCGTCGGCGGCGTGGGCGATTACCACGTAGGGCTGAAGCAGCCTGACGGCAGTGTCACCGAGGTGGCCGGCGCGGCCATCATCACCGCCCTGGACCGGGAGTACGGTCCGGGGAACATCGACTATATCGGCGGCGGCGAGAGAGTCTGCGACCTCCTGGAACTGGAAGAAAAGCTGGGAGCAGGTGATATCAGCCCCGGCAAAATGGTCTTCTGGGTGAACAGCCCCCAGCACGGCCAGGCCGCCCAGGAACTGGCGGCGATGGCCGCCTGGCGGGACAGTTTGGTCCTGGCCCGGGAACACCCGCAAGTCCAACCCATGGTCGTTTATCCGGCCAACATTACTCTCCCCTTAAGCGGCAACGACTTAAGGGAAGCCCGGACCCAAGGCATCGGGCTCATGTCCTACGCTCCGGAAGTGCATCCGGTGGTCCAGTCCGGTTTCTTGAGCTTTGTCAGTCCCGGGGACAACCTGGAGCATGAAGTGGAGTGGGACACCCTGGTGGTGCCGGGCGCGCCGGCAGACCCGGTGGAGAAAGCCCAGGAACTGCTCCGCTGGCTGCCCATCTACCCGGAAAACGGCGGCCGGCTCCAAAAGAGCCATATCAAATTCTGGCCGGATCAGATTCCCGACGAGTCCCTATTTTTCACCGGCTCGGCCGGGGGCGTCTGTGACTTAAACGAGGTTATCCAACAGGGCAAAAAGGCGGCCCGGGGGGTTTTGAATTTACGGGAAAAGGCCCTCCAGGGCAAACTGGTGAGCCCGGTGGTGGTGCATGTGGATAAAGACCTCTGTGAGGGCTGTGGTCTTTGTACCGAAATCTGTCCCTGCGGCGGCATTGAACACGTCAAACCCGGCAGCGGCCCCATAGCCCGGGAAACGGACAATCATCTTTGCAGCGGCGGCGGCACCTGTGCGGCCACCTGTCCCTACGAAGCCATCAAAGTTCTCAATAACAGCACCCAGCAACTGGAAGCCCGCCTCAAGGCCATTCTCTCGCGGATGAAAGAAAACGAGATCTTGGGCTTCGTCTGCGGCTGGGGAGGATTGGCCTCCGCGGAACAAGCCGCGGTCAAAGGGCTGACCTACCCGAAAGGCATTTATCTGACCCCGGTGAACTGCCTGGGATCCCTGGACCCCTTCATCCTTTCCATGGCCTTTCTGAATGGGGCCAAGGGCATCATGTTGGCCGGCTGCACCCCTAAACATTCCTGTCATTACCATTACGGGGTGGACCATTGCTGGTACCGGGTCAACGCCATGAAAAAGCTCCTCTCCCTGGCCGGCTTGGAGCGGCGCCGGATCGCCATAGGCTACGTGGAGGTCAATGAGCCCGAATCCTTCGTGCGCATGGTGGAAGCCAACATGGACGTTCTGGACAAACTGCCGCCTCTGCCCCAAGATGATCAGACCAAGGCCCGGCTTTGGGCCATCCACGCCACGCTCCACCGTCCCCGGGTGCGCTGGGTCCTGGGGACGAGCCTGCGGCGCCCCACGGAGAAAGAGTTCCCCGGCTCCCAGTTCAACGCCGTGGACGCGGACGAGACCATGCTGGAGGTCCTGCGGGAAGAGTTTTTAGCTGCCAGAATCATTAAGGCCATAAGCGACCAACCCCTTAACCCGCCGGGAATCGCCCTGACCATGGGTGAACCGGTGAAAAGCATCACCCCTTTGTTGCCGGATATGGCTCAAGAGGGCCGTATCAAGCTCCAGGGCTGGGAAGGAGGTTATCCCATCTATGGTTTGGGGAAGAAATGATTGGTGGGAATTACACTTTGATCAAAGGTCCCAGACCCAAGTTCCGGCTGCTTGTGGCTTGAAGCAGCCCGGAGAAATCAGGTGGGCAAATGGCTGGAACTTGGGTTGAGAGGGTAGGAGGGCATTATGAAAACTTTTGCCGATCTGATCCATGAGGTCCAAGAACCGGGCCTGTGCCACCAATGCGGTGGATGTGTGGCGTTTTGCACCGCCATCAATTACGGGGCCTTGGAGTTGGGAGCGGATGGCAGACCGCGCTATCGCGACAAGGATAAATGTATCGAGTGCGGCATCTGCCATTCCATCTGTCCGGTTATCCAGGAACTGGAAGAGGACACCAAAAAACTGGTATCCTGGAGTGCCCCCATGGGCCATATTATGGGGAACGCCGTGGCCCGGGCCACCAACCCGGAGGTGCGGGCCGTGGCTACTGACGGCGGGGTGGTAACCGCTTTTTTGCTCCACCTCTTTGACCGGGGCCGCATCGATGCGGCGGTGGTGAGCAAAACCGTCGGCCCTTTCCAGCGCCGGCCCTGGCTGGCTCTCTCCCGGGAAGACATCGTCGCCGCCGCCGGCTTCCACTTCGATACCCTTCCCAGTATTAAACATTTCTCCGATGTCTATACCACCTATTCGCCCTCCATCTTCGGACTGGGCGATGTGGCCCGAAAACCCTTGAAAAGGGTGGCCTTCGTGGGGACGCCTTGCCAGATTAACGCCTTACGGCGCATGGAAGTGCTGGGGGTGGTGCCCGCGGACGCCATAAAATTCCATTTCGGTTTATTCTGCGCCGGCAACTTCCAGTTTGACCAGGAGCAGCGGCAACTCCTGGAACAGATGGGCCGTTTCACCTGGGCCGAGGTCCAGAAAATCAACCTCAAAGAAGAGCTGTTGATCCACTTAAATAATGGGGAAATCCGCTCTCTCTCCTTGAATCAACTTGATTTCATGAAACGGCACGCCTGCCGCTTCTGCGACGATTATGCCGCGGAATTTGCCGACCTCTCCTTCGGAGGTCTCGGCGCCCCCGAGGGCTGGACCACTATCATCATTCGCTCAGCCCGGGGGCGGGCGATCCTGGCCAATGCCCGGGGAGTAGATCTCGAGTTGTACAATTATCGGGAAAATCCCGACATGATGCCCCAGGCCATGGCCAAGATCCTGGAATGGTCCGACAAGAAAAAGCGGTCCGCCGCTGAATATCATCAACAACTGGAAAAGAAGGCCGTCTAACGGAAAGTTAAAGGCTGACAATCTCTCGATGGACAACCATTTGTAATCCCTGACCTTTACTGGTCGGGGCGAGAGAAGATGAACCTCCGACCCCCTGAACCCCATGCGGTTTAGGGGGTTTTTCCTGAGCGGTACTACAGTCTCACTAAATGGAAATCACTTTCAGACGAGAGCGCCGCGCCGGAGGTGAAGCCATGGCCTCCAAAATTCTCACCTCGGGGCGGGCGGCGGATTAACCCGCTGGCGCTCTCCTATCCCCGGTTACCGTTCGTGCCCCCCGTATACGGGCACATTGGGTCCAGAAGCCTCCTGCAATTCGCCCTGGCGCAACTTGTTCAACACGAGGCGCAACGATCCCCGGGCATTAAGGAAGACCTTGACCCCCGCGTGCTGCAACTCTTTAAATGCCTTGGGTCCGCAGTGTCCAGTCACCACGGCTTCCACCACCCGGTTCTTGGTCAAATTTTTGGCCGTGAGGATCCCCACGTCCAGAAGGGAAGAGAGGTTGGCTAGATTATCAAGCGGTTCCCAATCTCCAGTGGCGGGGTCCACCAGGATAAAAAACCGGGCCCTGCCGAAGCGCGGTTCGACGCATGAGTCGAGATTGGCGCCACTGGCGCTAATGGCTACGGTTTTCATAATTAGCCCTCCTTGGGGGAACTGCCAATTGAGAGGTTAATTGCGCTCCACCCTGGCACAGGATGAGACTGGTGCGCCTGCTCAACTTGACTTACCCTGCTATCGGGGAGAACTTTTCTCTACCGGAGCCCTAACATTTCGCAGCTGTTATTCTCTCTTGCATCCACTATCGGCATCTAGAATCAAACCCAAAGCAAGGCCGGTCTGGTCAAGCAGGCCGCCGCTTTCCGTTTCTTTCATCATTCCTCCTTTCCGGATGGTAAAAACATCTTAATCAAAGACTATGCCAGACGGAGGTGCGCCAGGGATGCGGGCTTTTATCATGATGGAGGAGCCAATAGGACCAAAATGCTCCCTATTTGAGCAATAAAGGGCGTATATTGCCTCCTTAGTAATGGGTTAATTATCCGCAAATAGACTTTGACTCCATCCCGGTAAACGAAGAGCGGGGAGCGGTTTTGAGCAGAAAAGCCGGACTCAGGGAACCGGATCATTCCCCGTTCCGGGTTTGGCGGGAGGGATGAGCCCGTAGTGGTTGATTTTCCGGCGCCGGGTAAGCTGCTCCGGGAAGGGAAAACCAAATTCATGGCATAAACCTTGCTCAAAACCAAAAAATAACCCCTGGCATTTTTGGAAGGATAACGTCCCGGCAGCAGCCTCCAGGGATTTGACTTTCAAAGCCGCTTGACGGGTTCGGGAGGAATAGCATGGGTAATGGGACCGGGAGGAAGGTGGGCGCCATCCTGGTGGCGGGGGGCGGCATTGCCGGGATGCAGGCCAGCCTGGACGCGGCCGCCGCAGGGTTTAAAGTCTATCTGGTGGAGCGGGACATCTCCATCGGCGGCGTAATGGCCCAGTTGGACAAGACCTTCCCCACCAACGACTGCTCCACTTGCCTCATTTCCCCTAAGCTCATCGAAATCGCCAAGCATCCGGACATCGAGATCTTAACTCAAGCAGAAATCATGCACTTGGCAGGGGAAGCGGGACATTTTACCGTGACCTTAAAAAGGCAACCCCGTTATATTGACGCCGCCAAGTGCAATTCCTGCGGCGCCTGCTCGGAAGCCTGCCCGGTGCAACTGCCTTCCGACTTCGACGAGGGCCTGGGAGTGCGTCCGGCGGCCTACCGCCATTTCCCCCAGGCGGTGCCTTCCACCTTTGCCATCAAGAAATACGACCGCCCCCCTTGTGGCCTCACCTGTCCTGCCGGCATCAACGTGCAGGGTTATGTGCAGCTCATCAAGATCGGCAAATACCAGGAAGCGGTGCAACTCATTATGGAGCGCCTGCCGCTGCCCGGGGTCTTGGGGAGGGTTTGCCCCCACCCGTGTGAGGACCAATGCCGCCGCCGGGAGGTGGATGAGCCGGTGGCCATCTGCGGGCTCAAGCGCTTTGCCGCGGACCAGGTGGATTTGGGCGCCATCTCCCCGCCCCTGGTGGCAGTTAGGAAGGAGAAGATTGCCATTATCGGCTCCGGCCCCGCGGGGTTGGCTTGCGCCTATCATCTGGCCCGGCGAGGTTACCGGCCCACCATTTTCGAGGCTCTCCCCCGGGCCGGGGGCATGCTCCGGGTGGGCATCCCCGACTACCGCCTCCCCAAGGAGGTATTGGACCGGGAGATCGGCCATATTTTGCGGCTGGGAGTGAAACTAAAGACCAATGCCGCTCTGGGCCGGGATTTCGCCCTGGACGATCTGGTGGAGCAAGGCTATCAGGCCGTCTTCCTGGGGATCGGCTGCCATGTGGGCAAGCCCCTGGGCATTCCCGGAGAGGAGGCGGACGGCGTCATGCAGGGAGTGGAGTTTCTGCGGCGGCACAACCTGGGAGAGCCCTTAACGGTGGGCCGGAGGTTGGCGGTCATCGGCGGCGGCAACGTGGCCATGGACGTGGCCTGCACCGCGCGCCGCCTGGGGGCGCAAGTGACCATCGTCTACCGCCGTGGACGTTCAGAGATGCCCGCCTTCGCCCATGAAATCGAGCAGGCCCTGTGCGAAGGGGTGGAGATCATTTATTTGGCCGCGCCCCTGGAAGTGGTGACGGGTCAGGACGGCAAAGTCTCCGCCCTACTCTGCCAGAAGATGGAGTTGGGCGAGCCCGACGCCTCGGGGCGCCGCCAGCCGCTGCCCATTCCCGGAGCCGCCTTCGAGCTGCCGGTGGATATGATCGTCCCGGCCATCGGCCAGGAAGCAGCCCCGGGGCCGCTGCAGGACTGCTGCCTCAAGCTGTCGCGGCGGGGGACCATTGACGTAGATGCAGTAACTTACGAGACCTCCCGGCCGGGAGTCTTTGCCGCGGGAGACGTGCATACCGGCCCCTGGATCGCGATTGAGGCGGTGGCCGGCGGCATTGAGGCCGCGGAGTCCATTGACCGCTATCTCCAGGGTCTAGACCTGGCCTCCGGCCGGAGCCAAGGCGAAGAAGCCCACCGGCGCTGGGCGGAAATTCCCCAGGACCTCGAGGGCCAGCCCCGGGAAATAATGCCTTCCCTGCCCCCGGAGTACACCTGTTCCTGTTTCGACGAGATTGCCCAGGGGTTTACCGCAGAGCAGGCCCGGAAAGAAGCGAGCCGCTGCCTTAACTGCGGCGGGTGTTCCGAATGCATGCAGTGTGTGGAGGCCTGCCAGGCCGGGGCCATAGACCACCAACAGACGCCCCGGACTCAGACCCTGGAAGTGGGCGCCCTGATCCTGGCCCCGGGGTTTAGGCCCTTCGACGCCCATGCGAAACCTGAGTACGGCTATGGCCGCTATCCCAACGTCATCACTTCCCTGGAGTTCGAGCGGGTGCTGTCCGCCACCGGCCCTTTTGGCGGCCACGTGCAGCGGCCCAGCGACGGCCAAGAGCCCCAAAAAATCGCCTGGATTCAGTGCGTCGGCTCCCGGGACGCCTCCCTGGGACGGGACTATTGCTCCTACGTCTGCTGCATGTACGCGGCCAAGCAGGCCATCATTGCCCGGGAGCATGCCCCCAACATTGAGCCCACCATCTTTTTTATCGACTTCCGGGCCCAGGGCAAGGGGTTCGACCGCTACTACGAGCGGGCCCGGAGCGAACACGGGGTGCGTTTCCTCCGCGCCATGATTTCCCGGGTGGCCCAGGACCCCCGGTCCCATAACCTGGAGCTGCATTACGTGGACGCAGACGACCGCATCCAGGTGGAAGAATTCGACCTGGTGGTGCTCTCGGTTGGCCTTAACCCCCACCCGGCCACCCGGCAACTGGCCGAGGTCTGCGGCATCAATACGGATAAATATGGCTTCGTGGCCAGCCCCCCCCTTAAGATGGTGGAGACCAGCCGTAGAGGCATTTTCACCTGCGGGGTCTTCCAGTCGCCCAAGGATATCCCCGAAACCGTGGGCCAGGCCTCTGCAGCCACGGGAGTTGCGGCCACCCTGCTGAACGAGGTCCGGGGCACTCTGCTGTCCAAAGAGGAATATCCCCCGGAACAGGATATTTCCACAGCGGCACCCCGCATCGGGGTGTTTGTCTGCCATTGCGGCATCAACATCGCCGGGGTGGTGGATGTGGCCCAGGTCAGCGACTACTCCCTAACGCTCCCCGGCGTGGTTTATGCCGATCACTACACCTTCACCTGCGCCGCCGACTCTTTGGAGGCCATGCGCCAGGTGATCGACCAGCACCGTCTCAACCGGGTGGTAGTGGCCTCTTGCAGTCCCCGGACGCACGAGGCCCTGTTCCAGGACAACCTGCGCAAGGCCGGTCTCAACAAGTACCTTTTCGAGATGGCCAACATCCGGGACCAGGACTCTTGGGTGCACCAGAAAACCCCCGGGTTGGCCACCGAGAAGGCCAAAGAACTGGTGAGAATGGCGGTGGCCCGGGCCGCGATGCTGGAGCCCTTGAGGGAACTGCCGGTCCCGGTTAATCAACGCGCCCTGGTGGTGGGCGGCGGCCTCGCCGGTTTGACCGCGGCCCAAACCATCGCCGACGCGGGTTACCGGGTCTATCTTCCTGACCTGCAAGAGCGTTTCGGGGGGAGTCTGGCCCATTATATGCGCCACAGCCTGGAAGGCCATGCCATCCAACCCTTTCTGCACGAATTGGTGACCCGGGTGGAGACGCACCCCAATATCCGCTGGTGGGAAGAGGCCCGGATCATCGGCTTCTCCGGACACCAGGGGAATTTCCGGTGCGAATTGGAGTCTCCCCGGGGCAAGTGGTCGGTGCACATCGGCGCGGTGGTGGTCGCCACCGGCGGTCAGGAATGCTCTCCCCAGGGTTATCTGTACGGGGAGCACACCAAGGTGTTGACCCAAATCGAGTTGGAAGGCCTGTTAGCGGACTCACCGGGGGATTTGGGCGAGACTCCCACGGTGGTCATGATTCAATGTGTGGGGTCCCGGGAGCCGGAGCATCCTTATTGCAGCCGGATATGCTGTGGCGAGGCCGTGAAAAATGCCCTGAAAATTAAGGAAATCCGCCCTCAAGCCCAAGTTTTCATCCTCTACCGGGATATGCGCACCTATGGCTTAAAGGAGCTTTATTATAAAAAGGCCCGGGACTTGGGGGTGCGGTTTCTCCGTTTTGAGCCGGAGAGGCCGCCCGAAGTGACACCGGCGGCTGACGGGCTTAAGGTGTCCGTCTTTGATCAAAACCTGAAGGCTACCATCAATCTGCAAGCTGATTATTTGGCGCTTTCCGCCGCCATCCGGCCCCATCCGGTAGCCCGGGAGATCGCCGATTTGATGAAGCTGCCCTTGGACGCCGACGGCTTTTTCATGGAAGCGCACCTCAAACTACGGCCCCTGGACTTTGCGGTCAACGGCATCTTTCTCTGCGGCCTGGCCCACAGCCCCAAGTTCATCGAGGAGTCCATCGCCCAGGGCCAGGGGGCCGCGGCCCGGGCCCTGGGGGTCCTGGCTCAGGAAGTTATACACGTAGGGGGCGCCGTGGCCGTGGTTGATCCCCAAAAATGCGCCATTTGCCTGACCTGCCTGCGCACTTGCCCCTTCGGGGTACCCAGAGTGGACCAGGCCGAAGGCGTCATTACCATCGACGCCGCGGCCTGCCAAGGCTGCGGCAGCTGCGCCAGCGCCTGCCCCCGCAAGGCCATTGAGGTGAGGCATCATCGGGATTCCCAATTCCTTGCCAAGATTGGGGCGATTCAAGGGTCTGCCAGCGTTAATGTCGGTAGTTCAGAACAATGATCCGATTTTAATCCCTCCTTGACAGATAATACCGTTTCCGGTTTTCGGTAAAATGATTTCCAATTATCAATGAGTTATACTCTGATTTGTTGCAACAGAAACCAAACTTGGTATAACTTGCTCGACTCGGTATAAATCTCCTTTGAAATCTTTCCTTGGCCTAGCTACAAGCTCCTGATATTGTTAAGGCTTCATAACTAGATCTCCATCTCATTCCGGCGATTTCCGGAGCTCAGCGGCGGTCTGTGGCCAAACGTCCGGGAACTGCGCCGTTATCCGGACTTTCACTGGACCCGGTGCTGCTTAGGCATTAACTTCCCAAAATAGGGGTAAAATGAAAATTCTGGTTGCCGTAGATAAAACCAAAGAATCCCAGGTGGCCCTAAGCTATGCTTGTCATTTGATGGAGCATTTTATTGCCATTGTCGACGCCCTTTACGTCAAACCGGATGTCGTGGAGACCGTGACCGGAGGAGGCGGGTACATTCCTTTCACCATGAGAAGCAAGGTGGAACGGGAAATTGAAAAAGAGACGGAGAAAACGGTGGAAGAGATCATCGAGGCTTGCGCCATCTGCGTGGGCAAGCGCATTCCTTGCAACCCCTTCGTCGCCAGTGGAGACCCCGCGGAGGAGATACTCCATTTTGCCGATCGGGATTACTACGATATGATCATCTTTGGTTCCCAAGGCAGATCTTTGCTCCGCGGCCTCCTGGTGGAGACGGTGCCCGCCAAGATCCTCCAGCGCGCCCAGCAGTCGGTGTTAGTCCTGCGAAAATTCCGTCCTATCGAAAAGATCCTGGTGGCTTATCGCGGCTCCCAATGCGACCCGGGGGCCCTGGAGTTTATCGCCCCGCTGTTTACCAAAAAGAAGCCGGAAATTACGGTTCTGCATGTCCAGGAAATGGGGCAGGCGGAGTCCCAGGAGTTTGTCGAGGCCTGCCTGAGGACCGGGGAGGAGACCCTGCGGCGGTATGGACATGCTCCCCTAAAGAAGAGTGTCAAGGGTGAGTTCGTGGAAGAAATTCTCAAGGCGGTGGCCATAGAGCGCCATGATCTGCTGGTTCTCGCAGGTTATGAACCTGAGCTGCCGAAAAATTTAAAGGTAATGAGTGACGAAGTCCTGGAACTGGTGAGGCTAACCACTCGCCCCGTCCTGGTTTACCGGGAGGATAACTATTAAAATTATAAGCGTTTATGAGAACCTCACTGCCCCGTGAACTTGGGCAGGCGTTTGCCGATGAAGGCAGCCACCCCTTCCCGGCCATCCACTTTGCCGGCCATGGCCGCAACGGCGCGCGATTCTTTCTCCATCTGGGATTCCAGGCTCTCAGTCGCACCGGCCAGGATTAGACGCTTCGTTTCACCAAAAGCTAAAGTTGGTCCTTTGGCCAGACGATGCGCCAGGTCGAGTGCGGCTGGCAGAACTTGATCATCGGCCACTACTTGATTGATGAGTCCCCACTCCAGGGCCTGCTTGGCCGACAACACCGGATTTAATAAGGCCATCTCTTTAGCACGGCGCAGCCCCACCAGGCGCGCCAAAAAATAGCTCGAGCTGCCATCCGGCGCCAGGCCAATTTTGGTATAGGCCATGGTGAATTTTGCCGACTCCGCGGCAATGGCGATATCGGTGGTCAGGGCCAGGCTGAAGCCTCCCCCCGCCGCGGTCCCGTTAATGGCCCCTACCACCGGCGCATCCATCCAGTTAAATCGGGATATTGCGGCGTGAAAGACCTGGGTGACCTTTTTCAGATAGAAGGAAACCCTGTCGCCTTGGGCAGCAAAGGTCTTGAGATCTCCTCCCGCGCAAAACATCTTGCCGCTGCCGGTCAGCACCACTGCCCGGACCTGAGGGTCTTCATCACAGCGCAGGGCCGCATCCAGTAATTCGCTGGCCATCTCCAGGGTAATTAAATTGCCTTCCTCGGGGCGGTTGAGGCGGATCAGCCCAACGCCATCCTTGACTTCGAAAACGAGGGAATCATAAGACATCGCCTTTGATCCTTCCAGGTGTTAATTTTTTACGGCAAAAGGGACGCAACACGACGATAGGTCAGCGGCATCTAGTGCTGCCGGTCTCAAGCCTTCGTAACCCGAATGGCACCCTAGCAAGAGGGCGAAACTTCTCCTAGCTAAAATATATCTAGATTTTTTCCTACTCAAGAGATAATTTCGCTCCTGGAAAGTGATGACGCCATATGAGGAAATTTTTAGCCACGAAATTATCCATGAATAGCGACCCGCGTTTTTGTATTTAAGCCTGTAAAAAAGGCCCGATCCGGTTTCTTTGGTCCCAGCGGTCTGGGGGCCGGAGAATGGGAGCTTGAGAATTGGGCCGGATATTATTAGAATAGAAAATCGCTTCGCAAGCTGGTTTCTCGGGATAAATAAGTAAATTTTCCCAATGCCGATTGGCCTTGCAGTGGTTATTTAGGATCAGCCGGATGGGATCTGAAATGAATGAAGACCAAACCAGGGAGCAATTGCTCAGCGAGTTAAGCCGGTTGCACCGGGAATTGGCGCGGTTGCGGACCCCGGGGAACGCTGACGCCCCGGATGCCGCGGCCCTGGACAGCGAGACCAGCTATCGGCTCCTCTTGAAGAACCTGCCTAATGTGGTCTTCAAAGGCTATCGCGACTGGTCGGTGGATTTTATCGACCACAAGATCGAGGCCCTGACCGGCTACCTCAAGGAAGACTTCGATTCCCGGCGGCTGAGATGGCTGGACCTGGTGGTGCCCGAGGATGTGGAACGGATGCGGCAGGCCGTCATCTCCGCTCTGAAAGGCGATAAGTCTTACATCCGGGAGTACCGCATCCGCCACCGGAACGGCCAAATCCTCTGGATTCAGGAAGGCAGCCAGATCATTTTGGACGCCGGCGGCGACATTTCTTTCGTTTATGGCGCGTTTATCGACATTACCGAACGGAAAGAGGCCGAAGAGGCCCTGCGGGAATCCGAGCGGCGCTTTCAGAATATTATCGATTTCCTGCCGGACGCCACTCTGGTCATTGACCGGGAGGGCAAAGTGCTGGCCTGGAACCGGGCCATGGAAGCCCTGACCGGGGTCCAGGCCCGGGATATCTTGGGAAAAGGAAACTTTGAGTACGCCCTGCCTTTTTACGGCGAACGCCGGCCGATCCTGATCGATTATATTTTTCAAAAAGAAGAGGAGTTCCGGGCCAAATATGCCCAGGTGAGCCGCCGGGGGGAAATCCTCTGCGGCGAGACCTATGTGCCCAACCTGCGGGCGGGCGGGGCTTATCTTACCGCCACGGCCGGCGGCCTCTACGATGCCGCCGGAAACCTCACCGGCGCCATCGAGAGCATCCGGGATATTACTGAGCGCAAACACCTGCAGGAATCTCTGCACCGGCAAAAGGAATACCTGGCGGCCTTGCACGAAACCACCCTGGGACTCATCAATCGCTTGAACCTGCAGGATTTGCTCCAGGCCCTCATCAGCCGCGCCGGCCAGTTGCTGCATACACCCCATGGTTTCATTCACCTGGTGAACCCCGACAAACAGGTCCTGGAATGTCAGGTGGGCACCGGGGTCTTTGCCGGGATCATCGGGGTCAACCTGAAGCCGGGACAGGGTTTGTCCGGCAAGGTTTGGGAGAGCGGCCAGTCCCTGCTCATCGAAGATTACGGGGAGTGGGACGGACGGGCCGTGGACCTGAACCTGGATTTCCAGGCCCTCAAGATGGTGATGGCAGTGCCGTTGAAATCGGGCTCGCAAGTGACCGGGGTCTTGGGCCTGGCCTGCCATCGGCAGAGCGGCCGGACCTTCAGCGAGGAAGAAAAGGGATTGCTGGAGAATTTTGCCGAACTGGCTTCCTTGGCCCTGGATAATGCCCGGCTCTATGCCGACGCCGCCGCGGCCCAGGAAGCCGCCGAGGCCGCCAACGCGGCCAAGAGCATCTTCCTGGCCACCATGAGCCACGAAATCCGCACCCCCATGAACGGCGTCATCGGCATGACCAATTTACTGCTCGATACCCCGCTCAGCGCCGAGCAACGGGAATTTGCCGAGACCATTCGCAGCAGCGGCGAGGCTCTGCTGGGCATCATCAACGATATCCTCGATTTTTCCAAGATCGAAGCCGGCAAGATGGACCTGGAACGCCAGCCCTTCGACTTGCGGGAGTGTATCGAAAGCGCCCTCGATCTGGTGGCCACCGCCGCGGGGAATAAGGGTCTGGAACTGGCCTACCAGGTGGATGAGGGGGTGCCGGCCACCATTGCCGGAGACGTCACCCGCCTGCGCCAGATCCTGCTCAATCTGCTCAATAATGCGGTGAAATTCACCGAACAGGGTGAAGTCTCCCTGTCGGCCAGGGTAGAAAAAGGTCCCGAAGCCGCAGACCTGCCTCCCGGTTCTCTGCTGCTGCGGTTTTCCGTGGCCGACACCGGCATCGGCATTCCCCCGGAGCGGCTGGACCGCATGTTCCGGTCCTTCAGCCAGGCGGATACTTCCACCACCCGGAAGTACGGCGGCACCGGCCTGGGGCTGGCGATCTGCAAACGCCTCAGCGAAATGATGGGCGGCCGCATCTGGGTGGAGAGCCTAGGCGTGCCGGGGCAAGGGGCCACCTTCCACCTGACCGTCCGGACCGAGCCGGTGGCCATGCCGGTGATCAGCCGCCAGGAATTGCTCCGGGAGCAGCCCGAACTGACCGGTCTACGCCTCCTGGCGGTGGACGACAATGACACCAATCGCCGCATCCTGGTCCTTCAAGGTCAATCCTGGGGCATGTTGGTGCGGGACAGCTTCCGGCCCCAAGAGGCTTTGGATTGGATCAAACGGGGCGATCCTTTCGATGTGGCGATTCTGGACATGCAAATGCCCGAGATGGACGGCGTGATGCTGGCCCGGGAGATCAAAGCGCAACGCCCCCGCCTGCCGCTGGTGTTGTTCTCCTCCCTGGGGCGCCGGGAGATCGGCGCCGACGCTTCCATCTTCGCGGCCCAGATCACCAAGCCCT
This sequence comes from Syntrophales bacterium, assembly GCA_028688935.1. GTDB lineage: Bacteria > Desulfobacterota > Desulfobaccia > Desulfobaccales > 0-14-0-80-60-11 > SURF-52. The sequence goes on along the minus strand of JAQTXE010000022.1, from coordinate 7,817 downwards.
TGAAACCCTCCCAATTGTACGACGCCCTGATGAGCATCTTTGCCGCCCAACCCCAGGCGATGCGCCGGGATGCTGGAGCGGTCAAGAGCCAGATCGATCCGGAACTGGGAGCGAAAATGCCGCTGCGGATCCTGTTGGCGGAAGACAACGCCGTCAACCAGAAGGTGGCCCTGCGCCTGCTGGCGCGGCTGGGCTACCGGGCCGACGTGGCGGCCAACGGCCTGGAAGCGGTGGAAGCAGTGAAGCGCCAGCCCTATGACGTGATCTTGATGGACGTGCAGATGCCGGAAATGGACGGCCTGGAAGCCTCGAGGCGCATTAAGGGAAGCGAGGCCGCGGCAGTTCCCCGGATCATCGCTCTGACCGCGGACGCCATGCAGGGCGACCGGGAGAAGTGTCTGGCCGCGGGCATGGACGACTATATTACCAAGCCGATTCAGGTGGAGGCCCTGGTTGGCGCCCTGGCCCGGACGCGGCCGCAGTCCGCGCCTGAGGACACGAAGCCGGAGGAACCGCCGGTGATCGACCTCAAGAAGTTTGCCGAGTTTCGCGAGACCATGGGAGCCGATTTTATCGGCGAAGTCCTGGCAGTCTTTAATGAAGACGCTCCGGAATTGTTCAGGAGTCTGCGCCAGGCTCTGGACGTTGGCGACGCCGAGCTCTTCCGCCGTTCCGCCCACAGCCTCAAATCCAACTGCGCCTCGTTCGGAGCGGTAACCCTGGCCGAGCTGGCCCGGGAACTGGAGATGCTCGGCAAAGAAGGCAGCCTGGCCGGCGCCGGAGATAAGGTGGTCCGGGCCGAAACGGCATACCAGCGACTGCAGCAAGCCCTCAAGGAGCTGGCCGGAGCATGATACGCCGCGACGAATCGAGGGATAAGCCCAAAGCCCCCGGCTACATCCTGGTGGTGGATGATAATCGCATGAACCGCCTGATGCTGGCCCGGGGCCTGGAAAAGCAAGGCCACCGGGTGGCCTTCGCCGAGCATGGCCGGCAGGCCCTGGAAATGCTGGCAGAAGAGGACTTCGATCTGGTCCTGCTGGATATCGAAATGCCGGAAATGAACGGTTATCAAGTTTTGGAGCGGTTAGCCGCGGATGTCCGCTGGCGCGAGCTGCCGGTCATCATGATCTCCGCAGTGGAAGAGATCGACAGCGTGGTCAGGTGCATCGAGATGGGGGCCGAAGATTACCTGAACAAACCCTTCAATCCCGTGCTGCTGAAAGCCCGGGTCGACGCCAGCCTGGAGAAGAAACGGCTGCGGGACGAACAACGCGCCCTGTTCCGTAAATTCGCCAGCGACGAGGTGGCCGACGAGTTGTTAAATTCGGGTTTTTCCCTGGGCGGCCGGCTGGTGGAGGCCACCGTGCTTTTCAGCGACATCCGCTCCTTTACCACCATCGCCGAGTCGCAATTGCCGCAGGATACCATCGAACTGTTAAACGATTACTTTTCCTTGATGTTCGAGGTCATTGCCAATGAGGGCGGCATTGTCAACCAGATGATCGGTGACGGTCTGATGTGCATCTTCGGGGCGCCGCTGCCCCTGGAGGATCATCGCCAGCGCGCGGTGCGCGCCGCTCTGCAAATGATGGAACTTATTCGCGGCTTTAATGAAGAGCAGGTCAGGTTGAACCGGGTACAGATCCGTATCGGCATCGGGATCGCCTCCGGCGTGATGGTGGCAGGCTATGTGGGCACCCAGCAGCGGGCCACCTACACTTGCGTGGGCGATACGGTTAATCTCGCCGCCCGTCTGGAGGCGCACACCAAGGTGGTGGGGGAACCTATCCTAATCGAGGAAAATACCTGCCAGGGCCTAGGCCGGCAAATTGAGGTCGTGCCGCAAGGGGAGGTGCGGCTGAAAGGCAAGACCAAAGCAGTCAAGGTTTTCTCGGTGCCGGTGGAGAAAGCCGGATAATATTTCCCCGGTCTAGAGCCGTCGCCGCCGGCGATTCGTGCAGGGATCGGATTCCCCCCGGACAAAAAATCTCAACGCCCACTCACCATCTGCAATTCTCTCCCGCCCGCCCTCGTTGAGGGTGGTCCTTCTTTGCCCTGAATAATTCGCCAAGAATTAATGCTGGATTAACCATTTGCTAATAATTCAAACCGATAATTGGTTTAAAAATTGGGATATTTTTCACAAGCCTTCCCCTTTTTCCAAGATGAAAGCGACTCTTCCGTTAGCGACCATGGAGGCTCCACATGTGGAAGAAAATGAAATTGAGTTGGAAACTGGTGCTGGTTTTTTTCTGGTGAGCTGCATTACCCTGGTGGTGGGGCTCTGCGGTTGGCGGGGTACGGTTACCCTGGACAGTATCTGAACGAATTAAAAGACGTGCATGCCCTGGAGGAATGATTCATGAAAAGATTGGTTTTATGCCTGGTTACGGTAATCCTATTACCCCTGGGTGCGTCCCTCGCCGGCGGCGAGGTGGCCATTAAAGGGGCCGGGGCTTCCTTTCCCTATCCCTGCTATTCCCAGTGGACCTACAAATATTACGAACTCACCAAAGTTAAGGTGCGCTATCAGTCAATCGGTTCCGGCGCCGGGATCACCCAGATCAAGGCCAGGGCCGTCAATTTTGCCGGTTCCGATGTGCCGTTGCATCCTGATCAATTGCACAAGTCCAACCTGGTGCAGTTCCCCATGTTGCTGGGGGGCATTGTGCCCGTAGTAAACCTTAAAGGAGTCCGTCCGGGAGGTTTGCGTCTAACTCCCGAGGTGTTGGTAAATATCTTCTTAAAGAAGATAACCCGTTGGAGCGACCCGGCCATCGCCGCCGAAAACCCGAATTTGAATCTGCCGGACCAGGAGATCACTGTAGTTCATCGGGAAGACGGTTCCGGCACCACCTTTATCTTCACCAATTACCTGAGCAAGATTTCACCGGCTTGGAAAGAAAAAGTGGGCAATGATAAAGAGGTCGATTGGCCCACCGGCATCGGCGCCAAACAAAATGAGGGGGTGGCCCGCCGGGTTATGCAAATCGAGGGGTCCATCGGCTACGTCGAATATGCTTATGCCTTTCAGAATAGGATTCCTTACGCCCTGGTGCGCAACCATGACGGGAATTATATCCATCCCAGCACGGAAACCTTCATGGCCGCGGCCAGTAAGGCCGAATGGCAGAAGACTCCGGGATTTTACATGATTCTGACGAATCAACCGGGCAAGTTCAGCTGGCCCATTGTCGGCGCCACTTTCATCTTGATGCAAAGCAATCAACCAGATGCTGAACAGGCCCTCGCCACCTTAAGGTTCTTCGACTGGGCCTACCACCATGGCCAGGAAATCGCCCGCAAACTACATTATGTGCCCCTGCCTGACAGCGCGGTCCGGATCATTGAGAACACCTGGTCTAAGGAGATCAAGGCCGCCAATGGGAGTGGGATCTGGCAACCCGGGGAATCGGCAATCTCCCTGGCATCCCATTAGAAAGAAAACCGTCTCTTTGCTGACTTATTGACATGCTGGTATCTCTCTTTTTCTGTGACACTAGCGGCACTGCGAGCTGAGAACCCGAATCCGGAATTGCCGCCTGTCTGCTTAGTGAGTTGAAGTTTCGGCTTTTTAAGCGGCTGCGTACTGCGAGGGGACAAGACAGTGAAATGGTTGAGAAGTATGGACCTGATAAATTTCGGGTTCTACTTAGCCTTAGTGTTAATCGTGACTACCAATGCCTTTTCCCTCAGGAACACCTGGAGGAGTTTGAAGGTGGAAGAGGCGGCTCTGCAAACCTACGAAATCCGTAACGTTCTCCATAGCTTGCTGAACTTGCTGAATGATGCGGGAACGAGCCAGCGCAATTTTATGGCCATGAGGGATGAGCAATTTCTTATCCCCTACCATGAAGCGGTCAACGATATTCAAAACAAACTCTCCCTTCTCAAGGTGTTAACGCGAGACAAACCTTGGTACCGGGAACGTCTGCAAGCTCTGGAGCAACGGCTTGATAAGCAACTCTCTTTCCTGAAAAAGGGGATAGATCTGACCAAAGAGGGAGACTTCCAAGCCGCCAATCATCTGGTGGAAAGTGGAGAAGGGCTGACGCTTCTGGAAAATATCCGCCGGCTCGTTTATCAGGCCGATACCGAGGAAGTCGATCACATTCTCTTAAAGCAACAATGGGAGAATTCCAGGAGCAGCAATCAAGGGGTTCTATTCACCTCCTCCATCGGCACCGTTATCAGTATTCTTATTCTTCTGTTCAGCTTTTCCCGGGTGAGACAGGAAAATGCCACTCGCATCCAGGCGGAAGAGGCTCTGCGCCAGGCCAAGGATAATCTGGAAACCGTGGTCCAAAAACGCACCGAAGAGTTGAGCCGGATCAACGCGGAGTTGCGCCGGGAATTGACTGAACGGCGGTTGGCGGAGGAAGCCCTCCAGGAGAGCGAAGCCAGATTCCGCAATCTTTTGAAATATATTCCCGGGGTCTCCATTCTGGGATACGGCATTGACGGCATAGTGCGTTACTGGAATAGGGCGAGCGTGCAAATTTATGGTTACCAGGCGGATGAGGCAGTGGGGAAAAATCTGGGAGACCTGATCGTCCCTCCGGAACTCCAGCCTCTTTTCACTAAGGCGCTGGAAAAAGGGAAGGATGCCACCCTTTCGGGAGAAATTCTGCCTCCCAGGGAACACCGGCTGCGCCACAAAAACGGCTCCCTGGTCCCGGTTTACACCATCCACACGGTGGTCTGCCTGGAAGACCGGCCACCGCAATTGTTCTGGATCAACGTGGACCTGTCGGAGCGCAAGCGGGCGGAGGAGGAACGGCTGAAGCTGGATAAATTGGAATCCCTGGGGGTCTTGGCCGGGGGCCTGGCCCACGACTTCAATAACCTGTTGACCGCCATCCTGGGCAACATCAGCCTGGCCCATCTGGAAACCGATATGGAGGAAGTAAAGTTACGATTACAGGACGAAGAAAAGGCCTGTCAGCAGGCCCAGGGATTGTCGTGGCAACTGCTGACCTTCGCCAAAGGCGGCAAACCCATAAAAAAACCGCACCAGGTGGCGGGCTTGCTCCTGGAATCCGCCAATCTGGCCTTGTGCGGCTCCCGGTCCCGCTGCCAAATTACCTTTGCGGACAACCTGTGGCCGGTGGCGGTGGACGCCGGGCAGATCAAACAAGTCTTCGGCAATCTGCTGATCAACGCCGACCAGGCGATGCCGGAAGGTGGCGTTATCACTTTGGGGGCGGAAAACGTCTTCCTGCAGAACGGCAACGCCGGCTCACTCCCCCCCGGTAAATACGTCAAGATCACCGTGGCGGACCAGGGAGTCGGCATCAGCCCGGAAAATATGCCGAAAATCTTTGACCCGTACTTTACCACGAAAGATACCGGCAACGGCCTGGGGCTGGCCACCGTTTATGCCATCATCAAGAGCCATGGGGGCAGTATCCAAGTCACCTCGCAGCCGGGACAGGGGACCTCCTTTACCATTTCTTTGCCCGCCACCGAGGAAAAAAACCTGGCTTGCAACCAGGCGCCTCTCCTGCCCACCAATGGTAAAGGCAGAATTCTGGTCATGGACGACGAAGAGAGTATCCGTATTCTTCTGGATAAGATCCTCAGCCGCATCGGCTACGAAGCCAGTTTCGCCCGGGATGGCCTTGAGGCGGTGGAGGCCTATACCAAGGCCAAAGAATCCGGCCGGTCTTTCAGCGCCGTGATCTGCGATTTGACTATCCGGGGCGGCATGGGGGGGAGAGAAGCAATCAGAAAGCTGATCGCCATCGATCCCCAGGTCAAAGCCATTGTCTCCAGCGGCTACTCCGACGACCCGGCCATGGCGGACTACCAGAAATACGGGTTTAGCGGCGTCATTGCCAAGCCCTATAAGATCAACGAGTTAAGTCACGTGCTGCATGAAGTTATCGCCTGCGGCCCGGATGGAAGTAGGTAAAATGGTCTTGTCATCGTCGATAATAAGCACGTGGTACATGGAGAATTTCTTCTTCCGTTAAATTAGCCAAGCACCTTCTTTATGGTTACCGCCAGGGGGCGGACACTCCAGGGTTTTATGATAAAATCCCGGATGCCCATTCCCCTTAATTTTTCGTGGCTAATTTGGTCGGCAAACCCACTGGAGAGAATTATGGGCAGGTCCGGTTTAATTTGCAGAAGCTTCCGGGCCAGTTCCACTCCGGTCATTTGGGGCATGGTCAAATCCACGATGGCCAAATCATACCGCTGAGGATTTTGGCAAAATTTTGCCAGGGCAGCGGTACTGCTGCTAAAGGCATCGACCTCGAATCCAAGCTGTGTCAGTAGTCCCTGGCCAAGATGAGCCAGGCTCGGTTCATCATCCACAAAAAGAATCTGTCCCTCTCCTTTAGGAATCGGGGTGGGGGTCTCGGAGGGGAAAGTGATTTCACTTCTCTCCACCACGGGTATAAGGACTTGAAAGACCGTGCCGATGCCCGGCTCGCTCTCCACCGTAATGGCCCCGCTATGGCTTTGGATTATGCCCTCCACCACTGCTAATCCCAGACCGGTTCCCTCTCCCATTCCTTTAGTGGTGAAGTAAGGATCAAAAATCCTTTCCAAAACCTCTGGAGGGATGCCGTGGCCACTGTCTTTCACCATCATTTTCGCATATGGCCCTTTTACCAGTTTTAAGGTTTCTTTTTCACCCTTACTTACCACCACCTTGCTGAGACTGACCTCCAGCACCCCGCCTTCCTGGCGCATGGCATGGGCGGCATTGGTGCACAGGTTCATAACTACCTGCTGCATCTGGGTGGGATCAGCCAAGACCGGTCCGACCTCAGGGTCCAGAAATTGGCGAATCTCAATAGTGCTGGGAAGAGTGGCCCTTAAAAATTTAATACTCTCCTTGATAATCATCTGCAGTTGGATAGGCTTGCGATCTTGGTCGGCTCTGCGGCTAAATGTCAAGATCTGCTGCACCAAATCTTTAGCCCGGAATGCCGCCCGGAGAATCTCGTCCACATCCTTTTTCACCTTTGGGTCTATAGAGGTATGGAACATTTGGATCATTTCCCCATAGCCGATGATGGCCCCCAAGATATTATTAAAATCATGGGCGATGCCCCCGGCCAGGGTGCCAATGGCCTCCATCTTTTGAGCTTGGCGCAGTTGGGCTTCAAATTTCAGTTTGGCTTCCTCGGCCAGCTTGCGTTCGGTGATGTCCCGGGCAATATGCACGGAACCTAACAGATTTCCTTGACTGTCATGCAGGGGAGAAACGGTGACCAGGAAATAACCTCCCAAATTCTCTTCAAGAATCTCCACTGTATGCTCCATACCGTCGGCCAATAACCTGGTATGGGGGCAAAACTGCGGGGAGACCGTCGTTTTATGGACTATTTCAAAACATTTCCGCCCCACCGCCTCTTCCAGGGGGATTCCCAACTTGGCCACCATCGCTTGGTTGGCTCTCACAATCCGGTGTTGGGTGTCCAGAATGGCGATGAGATGAGGAACCGAATTAAACGTCAGTTCCCATTCTTCTTTGGCCCGGATCAACTCCTCTTCTGTCTGTTTGCGCAAGGTGATATCAGTCATCACCCCGATTAATCCGGCAACCTCCCCGGAAAAATCAACAAAAGTAGCTTTGGAAAAGATAAAATTCCTTATGGCTCCGTCGGCCCTCTCCATCAGAAACTCGTAAACCTGGGCGCCGGGATTTTCAAATAGCTCCTGGTCCATCTGATAATATTTCCCTGCCCGTTCCTTTGGGTAGATATCGAACACGGTCTTGCCGACGATTTCGTCTTTCGGCCTCCCTAAAAATTCCGCCAGGCTTTGGTTACACCCGAGATAGATCCCGTTGATATCTT
>JAQTXE010000021.1 GCA_028688935.1 Syntrophales bacterium | reverse complement strand
TAAGGCGGCGGGGCGTCAATCTGATCCGGGGCCATGAGGTCAGCATCCTGCAAAGCCTCAGGGTCAGAGACACCATGATTCACCAGGTGGAGTCGATTTATGATTCCACTTCTTTGACGGAAATCTTAGTGCGGGCCCAAAGAAATCCTTATCCTTTTTTTGTGGTGCTTAATGACCAGGGGGAATTGAACGGGGTCTTATCCTTATGGGACCTCAAATATGCCATGCCCTACACCCGGGAGTTGGGGTATCTGGTGGTGGCCGATGAACTGAAGACACCCAACGTGATCACGGTAACACCGGAGGATAATCTCTATACCGCCCGCACCTTATTTGAGGAACATAACTTTTCCTACCTGCCGGTGGTTCTACCCCATGATCGGAAAAAGGTCCTGGGAATCCTGAGGCTGGACGACATTCCCGCGGCCTACCAACAGCAACTGGTCAAGGAACGTCTGTTGTCGGTGCCCAGGAAGCGGAAGCGGGGCGAGGGCTCCTAGAGAGTTATTTTACACGCCCTCGGCAGATGGCCTCATTTGGAAGTCATGCGGGAAATTCCGTCCCAGCCGTCTGCCGGAGGGTGGTGGCGGTATTTTTCGCAAAGCTTCCGGAGCCGCTGCGCCGCCAGGTCCGGTCCGAACTCTGGCTCAAAACCGTCCAGCATCGCCAGGGCCCCGGAGAAATCACCGGCGCGGTATTTTCCCCAGGCCGCTTCATAGTTGGCGGCTGCGGCCAGAATCTTTTCCGGAACCATGCCCTCCACTCCCAGGACCTGGAAAATATCGGTGGGCTCAGTTCTGCCCGCCACGATGATGCGGTCCAGGTGACGCCAGGCGTACCCCTTAGAGCAGGCTTCCCGGGTGGCGGCATCCACCAAAAAGGTGGTGCCGTAAACCTTGTTCAAACCCTCCAGGCGGCTGGCCAGATTGACTATGTCCCCCAGAACGGTATAGGCCAGCCGGGTGCGAGCCCCGATGTTGCCCACCACCACCGGGCCGGTGGCCAGGCCGAAACGGGTGGGCAGGGCCGGCAAGCCCCGGGCCCGCCACCCGTCATTCAAGGTCTCCAGCAGGCTCATGGCCTCCAGGACCGCGTGCACCGCCTGGTCCGCCTGATCCGGGATGGGCGTCGGTGCCCCCCAGAAGGCGACAATGGCGTCACCCACCATTTTATCCACCGTGGCCGCGTGGCGATGCAGAGTGTCGATCATGTTTTGGAAGTATTCCGCCATGTGGTTGGTCAAGGCCTCCGGGGACATGGTTTCGGAGATGTGGGTGAAGTTGGCGATGTCGCTGAAGAGGATGGTCAGGATTTCCGTGCGGCCGCCGATGCGGGCGACCTCACCCTTGCCTACCAGTTCCTTGACCACCTCTAGGGGCACATAGCGGGAAAATGACTGTAGAGCCGCCAGGGCCTGGGCCTGGGCCTCTTCCAATTGTTTGAATTCGTGGAGTTTTGCTTCAATTTTGGCATCGGTGTGGAAGTCTAGATCCCCGATACGGCGGCTTTGGATCGCCAGGGCCTCCAGAGGCCGGCTGTAGGAGCGGGCCAAGAGAAAAGAATAGGCTAAAGCCGCCAATAGAGCCACCGCGGTGGCCGCCAGGAGGTAAAGGCGCAGTTGGCTGATGCCCTCCAGCAGATCATAGTTGGGCACCAGGATGCCGATCCAGAGATGGCGCCGCTTCCCCAAAGGATAAGCAGTCACCCCGGCCCACCAGGTTTCCCCTCCCGAGTCATAACTGAAGATCGCTTTGCCTGATTTCTCCAAGGCCTTGCCGACTGCCTTATTGGTTTCACCTTCTTTGACTGCCGCCCGCAATTCCGGAATCTGCAGTTCCTCCACCGAACACAGGAGGGCCAGGCGGATGGACTCCGGGTCCCGGAACCTCTGGTGGCGAGGCAGTCCCACTGCCTTCCAGGTCTTCGTATAGACCGCGGTTTGAGAGTTTTTGCTGAGTTGGTTGGATTCCCGCTGGGTAAATTCGGTGATGGACTTCAGCAGGATATCCACGGCAAAGACATATTCCAGGCCTCCTTCATTCCACTTTACCGAGGCGGTGATCCCCAAATCTTTGGTGGTGAAGAAAATATACGGTTCGGTCCAGAAGATTTCCCCGGCCGACAGGTCTTTCAAGCCCACATACCAGGCACGTTTGCGCGGTTCGTAGTCCACTTCTTTCCATTCCGGGGACTGGGGCCGGCTTTGCTCGTCCAGGTCAAACCAGAGGGTTTGGGTCCCCCATCTTTCCCGGGATACCACCCGGTTGCGGATGCGCCCTCCTTCCAGGCGGATGATCAAAAAACCGTCGCCCCGGGCGTTGGCCACCTGTAAGGAAGACATCTCCGGAAAGAGCTGCATGATCGGCAGCAGCAAAGAATTGATGCGGAAAGCGGCCTGTAGCTGCTTTTTAGTAATTTTCCCCGGGGGACCGCCAACGACCCCGGCCAGATTAAGCTTGCCCGCCAGGCCCCAGCGCGCCGCCAGCAAGGTATTTTTATTCACCGGCTGAAAAAAACGGTCCAGTTCCTGGGTGGCCTGCTGCGTACCTTCAGTGATCAGTTTCTCGGACAGTTCATTTTCTGTGCGATACGCCCTGATGGTCGTCAGGAGCAGCACCGTCAGGGAACTTACCAGAATGAGCAGCATAAAACTGCGCAGCAGACTGAAGCGGATGGTAATAGGCTTACGGGTTCTAAAAATTTTTCTCATGTCGGGTGTTGCCGTTCCCCAGCCAACTTATTTCTCCACCAGGGCTTGGCCTTTGACCCACCCCTCGTCTTAACCCACAAGTAGCAGCTAAGGACCTTATATCGTCTCACGCCATTGCTTCGAACATGGATTAATTGTTCAGCAACTGCAGCAGCAGCATTCCGGACAAGGCTTTAGTCCCGGGGAGCGGCGCCCCGACGCCTAGCACCCAGTAGTTCACATCGGTACCATTATATTGCACGGAATTGACCAGGGGGCCATTACCAAAGCGATCACTATAGGGCACCCCGTACACGGTGTTGTTGGTGGTGTCGAAAATCACCTGGGCGTAGATGTTGTAGTAGGGATTAAGCGGCTGAATCTCGGAAAAGGCCACGATGGGGTTCAGGGACCACCATTGAGAGCTGGTCATGTTCTTGATGGCAGGGGGCACACCGCCGGGCTGGTAATCACTGTTGAAGAAGCCGCCCAGCAGACCGGTGGTGACTTCGCCAATAAACATGTTGATGGTGGTGTTATAGGCATTCAGTCCCGCCAGTCCATTCGCCTGTACTTGATTGTCATAAAGTGAGGGGTTGTTCACCGGGTCATGAGGCTTGCTCGGATCCTGCAAGGTAGTCTGGGTAAACGTCATAAAATCGTTCCAAGCTTGTCCTGTAAAGCTGACGGCGCTGGTCTGCACCTGGCCATAGATGGCGTTGTTGAAGGCGTTTGGATCTGACACGGAAAAATCAAATTCGGCATTGGTCCAGGCGCCACCGGTGGGGGGGGCAGGATTGCCGCGCTTGATCGCGCCAGTCACCGTCACCGTGATGCTGCCGGTGATGGTGAGGCTGCCATCGGCGTTGGCCGTGGCGGTCATGTTGGTCCCGAACGTGTATACCGGGCCGTCCGGGGTTGTTTTGTCCATCTTATAAAAGTTGAAGCTGTTGGTGCGCAGAATGGTAGTGGGCTGGCTGGCCGCGTTGATGGATTGCGTGTAGGGAATGAAGGAGGGCCAGGGATTGGTGCCGGGGAAAGCATTACTGGGCCCGAGATAACGGATAATCTGCCCTTGGGCATTTGTTACCACTGCATTGGGATTACCGAGGGTGACCGCGGCAAAGCGCGCCCCGATCTGCCCGGCGGTGGCACTGCCAAAGCCGGTCTGCTGCAGCACCGGTTCACCGGGATTCTGGCTAGGATTATTCTGGTAACTGCTGATGCTCAGCGGCGCGGTAAAGTAATTGATGGCGGTCAGATTGCCCTGGTCGCCTGCGCCTCCCGTCATGGTCAGCTCGAGCGGCACGAAGCGCTGGGTGGAAACATTAAAGTCGGGAGCAGCCGTGCGGGAATTGCCGGTGGGGTCGTCGTAAAATACGAAAATGATGGCGCCACTCGAGAAGGTGATATTCAAACCGCCGGCCCCGATGTCCGAGAGCTTGACCGGCGCGGACATCAATACCCGGCTACCGCCGTCCATGAAATTAAGCGATTGCGTCCCATTGGCATAAGTGGCGGCAAAGTTCTGAGTTGCATCCTGAACCTGAACCCAAACGTCGCCGGAGTAGGCGCTTTGGTCAAATAGCAGGGTGAAGGCGCAGGCAACCTGAGTGATGGCCATCATGCCCATCACCACCAAAGCCGCGAGCCACAGTTTGAAAACCCCTCTTTTGCAGTAAGTCACGATAGGGCCAGGAACATGCCGCTGATCTTGCTGCATGGCGAGCCTCCGCTAATGTAAGTAATTTTAACGAGATTATGCCGCAACCTTCGACAAATATCCATCGACAAAGAGTAGACCGCGTTTAAAACCAGGAACCAGGAACTCAATCACTCCGGGGCAGCAGCCGGAAAGTCCCCTCCGGCGTCAAGGTGGCGTTGATGCCGTGGTCCTTGAGGAATTGGGTCAGGGGGCGGCCCAGGATGAACTCAGTGGCGGCCGGGCTCAATTCCCATTCCTCCTGGAGCATCTGGCGCAGGTAGTGGTCGAAATGGAGGGCGTCGAACAGGGCTTCGCCGGCGGCCTCCGGTGAGGCCTCCAGGTTTTTCAAGGCCCGGCCCACCCGGTCCAGGCCGCCGCGCTCCTGATGGGCGGTGACCAAGTCCCAGACCTCCGGGACTCCGGCCAATAGTGTTTCCCGGTTGAGAAGCTCGGCGGTATCCAGCTCCGGCGTCTCTTCCCCCCAACACTCCTGGCGGCGGCACTGCTCCGGCCGGTCGTCGTAAATGCGGCAGCTGTTGGTGGCGGCCTGGTAAAACCAGCACTGGTGGCTGCCGGGAACCTCCCTGATCTTCAAGCGCTCCTCCCGGAGGGTTTCCGGTTTACCCTCCCGGTTGGTAACCTGCTCACCGGGCCGCAGGGTGTAGACTTCGTTCCAGGTAAGAATTTCCTTTTGGAACAGGGCCAGGTCCGGAGCCAACAGGGTAGGGCTGGAGAGTTCGCAGCATTCCCCGCAGCGCACGCAGGTTTCCCAGCCGGCCCACAACACGTCCTTGGCCGCAGTAATGAGGCGCTTCCAGGCCGCGGCCCGGGCCTCCACGTCCAGGTCGTTCCACTGCCGGTACATTTCCGGAAAATCAGCCTTCTCTTCGATCTGCCGCCGCACCGTCTGGTAACGTTTACTCTTTTGCGTGGCGTTTAGGATTTCCTGGAGATATTCCTGCCACAAAGAGGCCATTACCTCTCTGGGGCCTTTAGCCAGGGACTCCCAGGGGTCCTGGCGGATTTTGCCTAAGAATTTTTTTTCTTTCATGAGTCTTCCTTGTTTAGTTAATATTGCAAAAACAGTAAGTTGTAGGGGCGAACCTTGTGTTCGCCCATATCGCACAGGGCGAACACAAGGTTCGCCCCTACGGTGATAAGCGATATTATTTATTTCTTTTCTTTCATATATTATTACTTATAAGAGAATAGACATCGCAACGAGAAACCAGGCCACAAGAAATAGTACCATGATAGCGGTGTATCTTCGTCCTTGGGTGCCTTCCTTCCACTTGGTCGAACGGTGGAGGTTCATGGGAGGAAGACGGTCTTCGATCTCTTGGCAACGAGCGTATCTCTGCTTCTTTAAATTTTGGAATTCCCTCTGAGCAGACCATACGAACCAAGAGAGAATGGCACCGAGAACACAGAGGAAAACAGGAACGACACGAAAGAAGCCTGTCGTCTGGATCTTTAATATGATTCCCATCAGAACGAGACTGCCGACTCATACGATGCTGGTAACAGTCCACACAAGCTGATCATGGTGTTGGGCTGACGATTGGGCAGCGTTGTATTCGGCGAGCAGAACTGCCTGGTTATCGGTGTCATTGATTTTCTGGTCTTGGCACATGGATACGATATCTCCTTCTAACAAAAAGGATCATATTAATATTATAGCCTAAAATTTATTAATTAATCTCATACCTTGATCTGAATGGTGATAACAGAAAGCCATTAGTAAATAGTCCCCTACCTAAAAATACCCATATTAAAAAACCAACGCCCCAAAACTCCGGGTCAATAATCCCAACATCAAGGCCAGCCCCAGCGAGATGACCACCGCCAGGCCCGCCTGTTTCCAGCCCAGTTCCCGGGAGAGCGCGGCGATGGTGGAGGCGCAGGGCACGTAAAAGAGCACGAAAATGGTGAAGGTGAGCAGTTGGGCAGTGCTCAGCACCGCGGTGATGTTGGTGGTGCCCAGGGCCTCGTTCAGCATGATCAAAGACAATTCTTTCCGCATGATGCCGAAAATCAGGGTGGTGCCCACCTCCAGGGGCAGGCCCAGGAGCGCGGTCAGCGGCATCAGGACCTCGTTGATGTGCCCGTCCAGGCCGTAGAACTTCAGGATGCTGAGCACCACGCTGCCGATGATGAGGATGGGCCAGGCCACCACGATAAAGTCCTTGAGACTATACCACGATTTCCGTAAAACATTGTGCCAGGTAGGCCGCCGGTATTCGGGGATCTCCATGAGCAGCCCCGGAGAGACCTCCGGCAGCATCCAGGTGGAGATGCGGCCCAGGATGGCGATGACCAGCAGATTAAAGAGATAGACTCCCAGGGCCCAATAAGGGCCCAAGGCGTAAGCCACCAGGGCGAAGATGATCACCGAGCGGGCCGAACAGGGGATGAGCACCGCCAGCAAGGACACCACCAGGCGGTCCCGGGGGCTTTCCAGGATGCGGGTGGAGATCACCGCGGGCACGCTGCAGCCGTAGCCCAGGATAAAGGGGATGATGGATTTGCCGTGCAGCCCCACCAGGTGCATGAGGTTATCCATCAAAAAGGCCACCCGGGGCAGATAGCCGCTGTCCTCTAAGAGGGCCAGGCCCAGGAGGAAAGGCACCAGGTAGGGCAAAACAATGGCCAACCCCCCGAAGATGCCCAGGAAGAGACCGTCCACCAGGAGATGATAGCTGAGGGATTCCTTGCCCAGCCAGAGGGCGCCCATTTTCTGGGCTTCGTCCAGGTAGCCCACCAAAAAATTCTCAGTGGTCTGGCCGAAGCGAAAGACCACCTGGAAGAAGATGCCTAAGATCAGCACCAAGATCAGGTAGCCCCAGACCTTGTGGGTGGCCACCCGGTCCAGTCGCTCCCGCCAGGAGGGTTTCTGGGAAGGGGTGACTTTGGCCACGGCCTCGAAGATGTTGGAGGTGAGGGCGTGGCGCTCCGAAGAGATGACGATTTCCGGAGAACGTCCGTGGCTTTCCGCCAGGATTTTCTGGTGGTTGCGGATAATGGCCAGGCAACCGGGATGCCGGCGGCCCACCTCCTCCAGGAGATGGGGGTCGTCCTCCAGGAGCTTGACCAGAAGGAAGCGGTAGGGCAGGCCCAATTCCCGGGCCTGGTCCCGGTCCAGGCGGTCGCTCAATTCCGCGATCTCCTCTTCGATATCCCGGCTGAAGATGATCTGAGAGGGGCGCACCCCGGTGTGGCCCACGGTCACCGCGGTCTCCAGCAGTTCCGTGAGCCCCCGGCCGGTGGCGGCCACGGTGGTGACCACCGGCACCCCTAGCATCTGGGAGAGTTTGTCCGGGTCGATGTGGATGCCTTTGCGGGCCGCCTCGTCCATCATGTTCAGGGCCACGATCATAGGCCGCTCCAGGCTCATCAACTCCAGGGTGAGTTCCAGACTGCGGCCCAACAAGGAGGCGTCAATGACGTTGAGGATGACATCCGCGGCGCCGCTCAAAAGATAATTCCGGGACTCCAGTTCCGCGGGATCGGTGGAGGTGAGGGAGTAAACCCCGGGGAGGTCCACACAGGTGATCTCCTCCCCTTGAAAGACCACCTGGCTCACGGTATATTTCACCGTGGTCCCCGGAAAATTGGAGACCATGGCCTTATAGCCGCTAAAATAATTGAAGATGGTGCTTTTGCCGCAATTGGGCTGGCCGATGAGAGCGATGATCATGAATCTATGCCGGGAAAGAGGCGTCTCCTTGAGAACTTGACACTGGGCCAATTTTATATATATTAAATTATTTTGGATTTGATGGCACCCATTAGCACCTGATGAAAGACAAATTCTTACAGATCGCCATCAAGGCCATCCCCGAAAAGGGCCTGGAGCGCAGCCTCGATCTGGGGCCGGAGTGGTTCTCCCGCTGGCGGGGAGAAGACCCGGGCCTGGAGTTCTCCACCGCCCGGATTAAGGGTACGTTGCGCCTGGAGAAACATGGCCGGGACATTCTGGTCCGGGGAACCCTTACGGGACAGCTGCAACTGTCTTGCAGCCGCTGCCTGGAGAACTATGAGGCCCCGGTGGCGGGGGACTTCGATCTCCTCCTGGCCCCCGCACCCGGTCGGGTATCCGGTGAGGCCGAGGAATTGTCCGCGGCTGATTTGGACGTGGACTATTATTCCGGAGACGTCCTGGACCTGGAGCCCATTATCCGGGAACAGATCATCCTCCTGATGCCTTTGAAGCCCTTGTGCACGGAGGAATGCCAAGGCATCTGCCCCCGCTGCGGCGCGGTGCTTAATCTGGAGGCTTGTACCTGTAAGTAGGGGCGAACCTTGTGTTCGCCCACACTGCATCGGGCGAACACAAGGTTCGCCCCTACGAAAGAATATAGGGGAATTATCCAAAGGAGTCGGATCATGCCTTTACCCAAACGTAAGACCTCAATTTCCAAGAAGAACATGCGGCGGTCCCACGATCATCTCACCCTGCCGCAGTTATCTAACTGTCCCAAGTGCAACGAACTGCGCCTGCCGCACCACGCCTGCCCCCATTGCGGCTTCTACAAGGGGAGGCTGGTCCTGCCTAAGGCCGCGGAGTAACCCCCGTGGACTATCTGCTCACCGAGGAGCAACGGATGCTCCAGGATCTGGCCCGCCAGATCACCGAGGAGCGCATTAAACCCATCCGGGCCAAGCTGGACGAAGAAGAGATCTTCCCCACGGAGATCATCAAGGACCTGGCCCAGGCCGACCTCTGCGGCACCATCATCCCCGAGGAATACGGGGGGCTGGGGATGGGCACCATGGAAAACTGCCTGGTCCTGGAGGCCCTGGCCATGGGCTGCGTGGGCGTGGCTACTACCTATGCGGCCAGTTTTCTGGGGGCCTATCCTTTGCTGATGTACGGCACGGAGGCCCAGAAAAGCCTGTACCTGCCTTCCCTGGCTAAAGGCGAGGCCCTGGCCGCGTTCGCGCTCACCGAGCCCCAGGCCGGCAGCGACGCCGGCGCCATTGCCGCCACCGCGGTGAAAGACGGGGATCATTACGTCTTGAACGGCGCCAAGCAGTGGATCACCAATGCCGGAGAGGCGGAGTTTTATACGGTCATCGCTCTCACCGACCGGAATAAAGGCGTCCGGGGGGCCAGCGCTCTGATGGTGGAAAAAAGCGACCCCGGCATTTCCTTCGGCAAGAAAGAGCAGAAAATGGGGATCAGGGCCTCGGTTACCCGGGAAGTCATCCTGGAAGACTGCCGCATTCCCAAAGACCGGCTCCTGGGCAAAGAAGGCCTGGGCTTCATTGTCACCATGAAGACCCTGGACCTGGCCCGGCCCGGCGCGGGGTCGCTGGCCGTGGGCCTGGCCCAGGAAGCCCTGGATGAGGCCGCGGCCTTTGCCAAGGAGCGCCAGCAGTTCGGCGCGCCCATCTTTTCTTTCCAGGCCGTGCAACACATGCTGGCCAATATGGCCACCAAGGTGGAGGCGGCCCGGGCGTTGGTCTATTCCGTGGCCCGCTACATCGACACCAAGCCCAAGGATTACAGTAAAGTAGCGGCCATGGCCAAGCTCTTCCCCACGGACATGGCCATGGAAGTCACCGTGGACGCGGTGCAGGTCATGGGCGGCCACGGCTACATGCGGGAATACCCGGTGGAAAAGATGATGCGGGACGCCAAGATTTTGCAGATTTACGAGGGCACCAACCAGATTATGCGGAATATTATCGGGTTGGCGCTGAATAAGGAATATTCGAAGAAGAAGTAGGGGGGAAGGGGGAAAAGGTTAAAAGGGGAAAAGTGAAAAAATTAATCGAATTGCCACAATCTTTTCCTTTTTACCCGCTTCCCCGGTTCCCCTTTTTACCCCGGTAATTTCCGTTCCTATGCTAAAAACAATAGTTTGTATAAAGCAAGTGCCCGAAACCCAGGACGTGCGCCTGGACCCGGTGACCCATACCCTTAAGCGGGAGGGGATTAAGTCCATCATTAATCCCTTTGATCTCTATGCCTTGGAAGAGGGGTTAAGGGTCAAGGAATCCCAGGGGGGCACGGTGACGGTCCTGACCATGGGCCCGCCCCAAGCGGAAGAGGCCCTGCGGGAGGCATTGGGCTTCGGCGCGGACGCCGCGGTGCTCCTGTCGGACCGGGCCTTCGCGGGCGCGGACACCTGGGCCACGGCCTTGACCCTGGCCAAGGCCATTGAGAAAATGGGCGGCGCGGACCTGATCTTCACCGGCAAGCAGGCCATCGACGGCGACACCGCCCAGGTAGGTCCCATGCTGGCGGCGATCATGGACATTTCCCTGGCGTCCTGGGCCCGGAAGGTAAGTTTTAATACTGACGGCAAAGTAGAGGTGGAGCGCCTCCTGGACCACGGCTACGACGCGGTGGAGGTGATGCTGCCGGCCTTGATCTCCGTGGTCAAGGAGATCAACGAACCCCGGCTGCCCTCTTTTAAAGCGAAACTTAAGGCCAAGAAAGAGCCCATTCCGGTCTGGGGCCTGGATGATTTGGGCTTAAAGGCCGAGGAAGTGGGCCTGGCCGGGTCCTTCACCCAGGTGGTGAAGGTCTTCCCGCCGCCCGCGCGGGGGACTTCGGAGACTTGGGAAGGAACTCCGGCAGACCTGGCCGCTCGCTTGTGGAATCGTTTGCAAGAGATGTCGAAGGCAGCAATTTAATCTCACGCAAAGACGCCAAGACGCAAAGGTGCACGAAAAAGGTTTCACAGTAATTCATCATTAAAGATTGTTTCTGCCGTAGGGGCGAACCTTGTGTTCGCCCTGGCCGCTGGGCGAACACAAGGTTCGCCCCTACGAAAAAGGTGCCAGGCGCAAAGGCCCAAGATTTGAATAACCTTCATTGCGAAGGAAATGGCTTGGGAATAAGAGGTATTTCTCCCCCTTTTCTAAAGGGGGCCGGGGGGATTTTACCAGCCTGTGAAAATCCCCCTAAATCCCCCTTTATAAAGGGGGACTTAAAAGCCCTTTGCTCAGGTCTCCCTGGATTAACCCCTGTCCATTGGCCCAGGTTGGCCAAAATGATTTTTCAATAGCCAGACAAGTTGTACCGTTTTCCTTTTCAAAAAAACTTAACTTGATGATAATTCAGAATTTTTAACGGAAAACAGAAAACAGAAAACCGTCCTTAATGGCCCTGAGAGAGGAATTTAGAAAATCCGGGGAGTGGCTGTTCCGCTGGCGGAGCTATCTCCCTTTATTATTGATTGTCCTCTTTCTCTTGGCCTGTGCGGGTTTGCGCCACCCGTATTACAGCCAGCCCCGGGGCGGCTGGTGGGAGATTTTCTGTCTGGCCGTCTCCTTTGCCGGGCTGGGCGTCCGCCTCTTCACCGGCGGCTATGTGCCCGCGGGCACTTCCGGGCGCAACGTCAAAGGCCAGGTGGCGGACGTGCTGAACACCACGGGGGTCTATTCCCTGGTGAGACACCCCCTGTACCTGGGAAACTTTCTTATCTGGCTGGGAATTTCCCTGTTTTGGGGGCTCTGGTGGTTCAGCCTGATTATTGTCCTGATCCTTTGGCTTTATTATGAAAGGATCATGTTTGCGGAAGAGGAATATTTGCGGGAGAAATTCGGGGATGATTTTAGCGCCTGGGCCGAAAAAACTCCGGCCTTCATCCCCAAATGGGGGCATTGGCTGAAGCCGGGCCTGCCTTTCTCCATAAAAACCGCCATCAGAAAGGAATACAGCGCCTTTTTTGCCATCGTGGTGGTCTTTACCCTGTTGAAACTGGCCGAGGAATTTTTGCGCCACGGCCGCTTGGACCTTGCCTGGCCGTGGGCCCTGCTGTTCGGCGGCAGCCTCATCATCTACCTGGGCGTGCGCTTTCTCAAGAAACGCACCGGCTGGCTGAACGTGACGGGAAGATAGTGTTCGAAAAATGAGCCTTATTTTTGATTCCGAAAAATGCACGGCCTGCGGGGCCTGTGTGGATTCCTGCCCCTTCGGGGTCTTATCCCTGGAGGGGGAAAACCTGGTCATCGGCGAGGGCTGCCCTCTCTGCGGGGCCTGCGTCGAGGTCTGCGAGGCCGGGGCTCTGGCCCTGCCGGAGGCGGCAGCCCCGTCCCCCCGGCCCGGGGTGCCCGAAGGCGGCGTCTGGGTCTTGGCGGAGCAGCGCCACGGGGTCCTGGAACCGGTGGTTCGGGAACTCCTGGGGGAGGCCACCCGCCTGGCCGCAGAGCTTAACGCCGCGGTGGCCGCGGTGCTGTTGGGTGAGCAAGTGGAGCACCTGGTCCCGGAACTCCAAGCCGCGGGCGCACAAAAAGTCTATCTGGCGGAACACCCCCTGTTGCAAGAATTCCTGGAAGAGCCTTACACCGCGGCCCTGACGGAATTGGCCCGGCGCTTTGAGCCGGAGATCATCCTGGCCGGGGCCACCTATGCGGGCCGGGCCTTTATCCCCCAGGTGGCGGCCAAGCTAAAGACCGGCTTGACCGCAGACTGCACCGCCTTCGCCATAGACAAGGAAAAACGGCTCCTGCTCCAGACCCGTCCCGCGTTCGGCGGCAACATCATGGCCACCATCATCACCCCCCGGACCTATCCCCAGATGGCCACGGCCCGGCCCGGGACCTTCAAACCCCTGGCCCCGGGGGCAGGCAGCGGCGGCCAGGTGATCCGGGTGGAATTCACGCCTAAAGAAACTGCGACTCGGAGCCGGTTTCTGGCCACGGTGGCGGAAATTAAGGAGCGGGTGCCACTTGCCGGCGCCGAAGTGATCGTCGCCGGTGGCCGGGGCTTGAAAGAGGCCAAGAATTTTAAGCTCCTGGAAGAGCTGGCGGACTTACTTGGCGGCGCGGTGGGCGCCACCCGGGCCGCGGTGGACGCGGGCTGGATCTCTTATCCCCAACAGATAGGGCAGACCGGCAAGACCGTGTCCCCCAGGCTCTATTTTGCTTGCGGCATCAGTGGCGCGGCCCAGCACCTGGTGGGCATGCAGTCTTCGGATTTCATCGTCGCCATCAACAAAGACCCGGCCGCGCCCATCTTCCAGGTAGCGGACGTGGGCCTGGTGGGAGACGTTCTGGAAATTGTGCCGGCGCTGATTCAGGAGATTAAAAAGTCCCGGAGCGGCTAGCAGGAAAGGACATCTGCTTTCCTAACCCTCTGTCTAGCCGAAATGCCGGATTGAAAAAAATGTGACAAACCTCTTTCAATTTCCGGCAAATCGTTTTATGTAATTTAGCCAGTTAGCAGGGAGAAGGGCACGGCCCTCCCCTTGGAGCGTTAACATTAAGGATACTTTCACAAGCTGATGACCGACATTCCACGCGTTGCCCTGATAACCGGCGCGGCCCGGGGCATCGGCCGGGCCATCGCCCTGGCCCTGGCCCAGCCGGGTTGGACCATATATCTCAATGACGTGGTCCTGGGCCCAGAAGCTGAAAAGACCCGCCAAGAGGTGGCGGACCGGGGCGCGGACGCGCGTTTGCTGCAATTCAACGTGGCCGATCAGGCGGCGGTACAGCAGGGTATCGACCAGATCATTAAGGAGGCCGGCCGCCTGGACGTCCTGGTGAATAACGCCGGCATCACCCGGGACAATCTGGTGATGCGTATGAAAGAAGAAGATTGGGACCAGGTCCTGGAGGTCAATCTCAAGGGAGCCTATAATTGTATCCGGGCCGTGGCCAAGCCCATGATCAAACAACGGGGGGGGCGCATCATCAATATCTCCTCGGTGGTGGGAGCCATGGGCAATGCGGGCCAGGCCAATTACGTGGCTTCCAAGGCGGGCCTCATCGGGTTGACCAAAGCGGTGGCCCGGGAGTTGGCTTCCCGCAATATTACCGTGAATGCGGTGGCTCCGGGGTTCATCGAAACCGAGATGACTGCAGCCCTACCCGAGAAAGTTAAGGCCGAAATGCAGGCCCAGATTCCTATGAACCGCTTTGGTACCCCGGAAGAGGTGGCCCAGGCGGTGCTCTTCCTGGCCGGAGATGCCGCGGCTTACATTACTGGCCAGGTATTGCACGTAAACGGCGGCATGTTGATGGTTTAAGATTAAAGGAGGTTGGTGCCCATGGGCGCAAACGAAGAGAAGGTGATAGACATCATTGTGGATAAATTGGGGGTGGAGAGGTCCGAGGTGACTCCGGAAGCGGTTTTCGTGGATGACCTGGGCGCCGATTCCCTTGATCTGGTGGAATTGATCATGGCCATGGAAGAAGAGTTCGGCTTTGAAATCGCGGACGAGGAAGCCGAAAAAATGAGGACCGTCCAGGATGTCATCAGCTTCATCCAGGCCCGGGCCGGTTGATCCGGCAGCCATCGCCGTAGCCTGCGATCACGCCGGTCACGGCTTGAAAACCGTAGTCATCAATCTGCTGCGGGAACTTGAAGTGCCGCTGGATGACCTGGGGTGCGCCTCTGCGGATGAGTCGGTGCATTATCCCCTCTACGGCAAAAAAGTGGTGGATGCGCTGCTGGCCCGGCCTAAAAGCCGGGGCATTTTG
This sequence comes from Syntrophales bacterium, assembly GCA_028688935.1. Taxonomy (GTDB): domain Bacteria; phylum Desulfobacterota; class Desulfobaccia; order Desulfobaccales; family 0-14-0-80-60-11; genus SURF-52. Next base: position 9,990 of record JAQTXE010000021.1, on the reverse strand, counting down.
ATCTGCGGCACCGGCTTGGGGATGAGCATCGTGGCCAACCGCTTTCCGGGCATCCGCGCGGCCCTGTGTCATGATATCTTTACCGCTATCATGAGCCGCCGCCACAATGACTCCAACCTTTTGGTATTGGGCGGCCGGGTCATCGGCCCGGACCTGGCAAAAGAGATAGTCCGGACTTGGCTCCAAACCCCCTTTGAGGGGGGCCGGCATCAGGAACGGCTGGACCTTCTTGAACAATTAGCCCGGGAGGCCCAGCCTCCCATGGGTAATTCATGAGCGACGATTTGGCACATACTGACCCGGAAATCTATTCGGTCATCGAACGGGAGCGGCAGCGGCAACTCCAGAAACTGGAGATGATCGCCTCCGAGAACTTTGTCAGCGCCGCGGTGATGGAGGCCCAGGGATCCATCCTCACCCACAAGTACGCGGAAGGCTATCCGGGCCGCCGTTATTATGGCGGTTGCGAATACGTGGATACCGCGGAAAACCTGGCCATCAGCCGGGTTAAGGAACTCTTCGGCGCACCCTACGCCAATGTTCAACCCCATTCCGGCACTCAGGCCAATATGGCCGTCTATTTTACCTATCTCAAGGTTGGGGACACCATCATGGGCATGGACCTGGCCCATGGGGGGCATCTGAGCCACGGCGCGTCCGTCAACTTTTCCGGCCGTTTCTTTAAAGCCGTGACTTACGGGGTGGACCGCCAGACCGAAGAGATCGACTTTGAGGCGGTGCGGGAACTGGCCCGGAATCATCGCCCCAAGATGATTATCGGCGGAGCCAGCGCCTATCCCAAGGCCATAGATTTTTCCCGGTTCGCGGACATCGCCCGGGAAGTGGAAGCCTACTTCCTGGTGGACATGGCCCATATCGCCGGGCTCATCGCCGCCAAGTTGCACCCCGACCCCATGCCGGTGGCCGATTTCGTCACTTCCACCACCCATAAAACCCTGCGGGGTCCCCGGGGCGGCCTCATCCTGGCTAAAGAAGCCTACGGCAAGGCCCTGGACAGCCAGATCTTTCCCGGCATGCAGGGCGGTCCTTTGATGCACATTATCGCCGCTAAGGCCGTGGCCTTTAAAGAAGCCCTGGCACCCAATTTCAAGCGCTACCAGGAACAAATCATCAGCAACGCCCGGGCCCTGGGCCGGGAATTCCAAAAACGGGGCTACCGGCTGGTGGCCGGGGGCACCGACACTCACCTTATCATGGTGGACCTGACGGAAACCGGACTTACCGGCAAAGAGGCCGAGGAGGCCCTGGATTTGGCCGGTATCACCGTGAATAAAAACACCATCCCCTTCGATCCCCGGCCTCCCAAGATCACCAGCGGCATCCGGATAGGGACTCCGGCCCTGACCACCCGGGGCATGAAGGAAGAGGAAATGGCCGTCATTGCCGACCTCATGCACCAGGCCCTGAGCGATATCCAAGACACCGCCCGCCTCCAGCGGCTGGAGAACCAGGTCCGGGAATTTTGCGCCCAGTTCCCCTTGTTTGCGGAGGAATGGAAGATTAAATAGCTATCAGCGGTCAGCGATCAGCTTTCAGCTTAAAAGATTGGCAGCCGCAGGCTTTTAGCCTGCGGTTTTTTTATGGCTGCGGTGGCATAATCGCCTACTCCCAAATTGAATTGGAATAAGAAGGAAAAAAGCTTTTTAAAAAGCTGACCGCTGAAAGCTGAGAGCTATCTGAAAGATGACAGCTAATAGCTATTTAGCTAATCCTTTGGTATAAGATAACCTTATGCGCTGCCCTTACTGCCACAGCACCAATAATAAGGTCATCGACTCCCGCCCCTCCCGGGAGGCCAACGCCATCCGCCGGCGCCGGGAATGCCTTAATTGTAAGCGGCGGTTCACCACCTACGAACAGGTGGAAGAGACCATGCCCCTGGTCATCAAAAAGGACGGCCGCCGGGAGACCTACCAGCGTCCTAAAATCTCCGAGGGCATCAAAAAGGCCTGCGAGAAACGGCCGGTCTCCATCGACGACATCGAGAATTTCCTGGACCAACTGGAAAGGGAGATGCTGGAGTCGGGCCAGCGGGAAATTCCCTCCACCTGGATCGGTGAAAAAGTGATGAACCAACTGCGGCAATGGGACGAAGTGGCCTTCGTGCGCTTCGCCTCCGTGTACCGCCACTTCACCGACGCCACGGACTTCATGAAGGAAATCCGGCAACTCCTGGAATCCCGGAAGGAAGGGGAGAAGAAGTAAGTTGAGGGGAGGGCCGGGGGAACAGTGGCTTTCTTCCCGAACTTCGGAATCCCCGATCTTCCTGCTGAAAGAAATCCGGGCCCCATGGGCTGATATCCTGGGAAACCGGGACTAGAGAAGGTCAGGTGGGAATTTTAGCAGGTTGGCCCAGCCTTCCCCGCAACTCTTTAAAAGGAAAGACTATTATCAGAAAGCAGGGCCTCGTGGAAGGTAGTTTACTTAATGGGAAAATCTAAAAAAATTATTTTTTCACTGGTAATGATCCTGTTGACCCTGGCTGTTATAGAAATTCTGGCCCAGACTTCATACTATGTGATCTTTAAAGAAAGATATTCGCTAAATAACCTTCTTTCTCAGATCAAACAGGAAAGAAATAAATTGCACCAGGCGGATTTTTTTGCCTGGGAAATAATCCATCCTTATTTAGGATATGTCTGGGACTTCTCTGATAATGAGAAAAACAACAGGTCTCAGGGTTTTACCACGACCCCTCCATTGGTCGCGCACCAAGACAAAAATAGCTTGAATGTGGCCCTGGTGGGCGGCTCGGTGGCAGCAAACTTAGGGACTTTCCTGGAAGATGAATTTAAAAGAGTTTCCGGGCTGTCCCCACGCATTATTTGTCTGGCCATCGGGGGCCACAAACAGCCGCAGCAGTTGCTGGCGCTGAATTACTATATGGCCCAGGGAGCCGAGTATGACTTGATTATTAATGTGGACGGTTTCAATGATATCGTTCTTCCCATAGTGGAGAATCGCAAAGCCGGGATCAATCCTTTTTTTCCGAGGGGGTGGTCTCTAAGGCTGTCTCGCTATACTAATGAAAAGATGAACGCCCTGTGGAAGGAGTTGAAAAAGGCAGTGCCGGAGGAAACGCAGTTTGTGGCGGGCCTGTCCCAGGGATTCGGCCGCCAAAGCGCCATCTACGGCATCCTTAATTGGGCTTGGTTTAAGAAGTTAAGTGCGGATATAGGCAAAGCCCAGGAAAAAATGATGGACCAACAGTCCAAAATGGAAAAAAGTTTCGAGGAAGCGGGGCCGTCGGTTCATTATCGCGAGGTCAACCAGCTTTACCACGCTCTCGCCGAGTTTTGGGCGCGCAGCTCACTTCTCATCGATAATCTGGCTAGAGGGAACGGCATGGAGTATTACCACTTTTTGCAGCCCAACCAGTATTACGAAAACTCCAAAGACCTCAACGAAGAAGAGCTGCGAACCGCTTATATGGAAAACCAGCCATACCGGCAACCGGCGGCGATTGGCTATCCTATTTTGGTTAACCTGGGAAAATCTTGGCTCAAGAATAAAATTAACTATTTCGATGCCACTATGCTGTTCTCCCCGGTAAAAGAAACCATTTATATCGACAATTGCTGCCATTACAACAAGAAGGGCAATAAGATGTTTGCGGCCTATATCGTCAGCAATATCTTGGCCAGGACCAATATCGGCAAATTAAAATCTAGCCTGAAATCCCGCCAGGAGATGCACTAATCCGGAGACTTGGCAGATTTTTTTTGTTGGGGGATGCCAGAGGGGTACTTCGCCTCCGGGACTTGGCGGCGGTAACTGCCGGCTCCATCTCTTCTATGACCGATGCCTATGAATGATATGGATATAACCTACATGAAGCTGGCCCTGCGCCTGGCAGCCAAGGCCGCGGGCCGGGTCTCCCCCAACCCCATGGTGGGCGCGGTGGTGGTGAAAGACGGCCAGATAGTGGGCCGGGGCTATCATCGCGCTTACGGGCAGCCCCATGCGGAAGTGGAGGCCATGCACCGGGCCGGAGACCAGGCACAGGGGGCCGACCTCTACGTCACCCTGGAGCCCTGCAACCACCGGGGCCGCACGCCCCCTTGCACCCAGGCGGTGCTGAAAGCGGGCATCCGCCGGGTGGTCGTCGCCACTTTGGACCCCAACCCCCGGGTGAACGGCGGTGGCGCAGAATTTTTGCAGAGCAAAGGCTTGCAGGTGGAAGCCGGCCTCCTGGCGGAGGAGGCCCGGCGGCTGAACGAGGCCTGGTTCAAGTGGGTGGAAACCGGCCTCCCCTTTGTCATCGCCAAGGCCGCCTGTTCCCTGGACGGCAAGATCGCCACCGCGGGAGGCGAAAGCCAGTGGCTCACCGGCGAAAAAGCTAGGGCCTTCGGCCACCAACTGCGCCACCAACTGGACGCCATCCTGGTGGGAGTAGGCACGGCCTTGGCCGATGACCCCCAACTCACCACGCGCCTTCCCCAGAGAACTACGGAAAACGGAAAACGGAAAACGGAAAACGGTCCCCGTGACCCCATCCGCATTGTGCTGGACAGCCGCCTGCGCCTGCTTCTGGACGCCAAAATGCTGCACCTGGATTCCTCCGCGCCCACCTGGATCGCCTGCACGGAGGCGGCCCCTAAAGAGAAGATTAAGGCGATAAAAGAGTTGGGCGCGGACGTTTTGGTCATGCCCGAAGAATCAGGCCGGGTGGCCTTAAAACCTCTGCTGGAAGAACTGGGCCGACGCCAGGTCCAGAGCCTCCTGGTGGAAGGCGGCGCCGAAACCCTGGGCTCCTTTTTCGACCAGCGCCTGGTGGACAAGTTTTATTTTTTCTACGCCCCCAAGATTCTGGGAGGCAAGACCGCACCGGGGATGCTGGCCGGAGAGGGGGTGCAGCGCCTGGGGGAGGCGTTGTTGGCCAGGGATTTGAAGGTGAGAAAGATAGGGCCGGATTTGTTGGTGGAGGGGTACTTGTAGGGAAGGCAATGCACATATGGGAGGCCAGAAATGCTAACCGGTGAAAGCATCATAGGTAAAGTGGTTTCCTTTATTGTTAATAAGACATTAGGAAAGCTAGTTGCGTTGCCATTTGACAAGCGGCGAAAGGCTTGTCGGTCCCTGACTAAGCTTTATTACTGTGTGCAAGCCCTAGATGATGTTACGGAGGATTTTCTGCAAACACTTGATGCTTTTCTTGAATCTGGGGATGCAAGTACATTAATATTCTCTCTTAATTACAATGCATATAGAATTGAAATGGCAACAAATATGTTTTATGATCTTGGTTACGAATTATATGAAGGACTTGAGATAATTGATCCGGCTTTAGCGGAGTGTTGCTGTACTCTTTATGTTGGGAAGTTTGACTTTTTAACTTTTATATCCAAATCTATTTATGTCGATGATTCAACTCAGGCCCATAAAGTTATCGTAAAGCGACCGTTAGGGAAGATGGAATCCGCTGACATGGAATATACATATGAGCTAACAAAAAAAGCATTGCAGGATGGAGACAAATATTACTGGCCCGGCTCTGCACTTGATGATTTTAGCAGCGACTTCGAGGACATTTCAATTGAGTTCGAAGACAAAGAGTCTGCAATTCAGCTTCGTGAGATGATCGTTCGCCAGAACATGACCTTGAAAGAGGCTAAGGAGAGATTAAGAAACCTCATCAAAGATAGTTTTTCCATTGAGGAAGTGCTGTTTCAAACAGATAGCCATCCTTATAGATGATTTAAGGAACTTTGTTCAAACTGACCTATAGTTAAATGCTTAAGGGATAAGGCACAAGGCGCTTAATGCCATAAAAATTATGCGGGTTGGGGAGGGGGGTGGTGGGGGAGGGGCAGGGTCGTCACGATCCTGCCCCCTCCCCCCACAAACATCTCACACAATATGGCTAAAATTCTCTACAGCGTGCATGGGACGGCGCATGGGCATGCGATCAGGGCTCTAAGTATTGCCCGGCGGTTCCCGGAGCACGAGTTTCTCTTTGTCAGCCATGAGGCGGGGCCCGCGATTCTGGAGGGGGAGTTTCCGGTGGTGGACATCCCCAGCCTGGGGACCGTGTTTACCCGGCACCGGGTGGACACCATCGCCACCATAAAGATGAACTTCCCGGTCTGGTGGGAACGGAAGGCCATTTTCCGCCGGGTCCTGAAGTTGATGGATGATTTTCAGCCGGACGCGGTGATCAGCGACTACGAATTTTTCCTGCCCCGGGCCTGCCGGCAGTTGGGGCTGCCTTGTCTTTCCATCGACCACCAGCATGTCATCACTGCCTGTAACCACGACCTGCCCTGGGGAGAATACCCCAGTTATTTGGTCACCGCTCTGTCCGTAAAGCTGCTCTTCACCCGGGCCACCGATTATCTGGTGATCTCCTTTTTCCAACCCGAGGTGAAACCGGGGCTGAGGGCCAAAATTTTGCCGCCTTTGCTAAGGGATACGGTGCTGGCCCGGGAGGGGCAAGACGGAGACCACGTCCTGGTGTACCAGAGCTATATCACCGATTTCCGCAAGTTCCAGGCTTTTGTGGATGCGTTGGCGCGGCCGGTGATCGTCTATGGAGTGCCGAAAGAGGGTAGGGAGAGTAACCTGCTCTACAAGAAAAAATCGGAGGAAGGTTTTCTGGAAGATCTGGCCACTTGCGCCTACGTGGTCTGCGGGGGCGGCCACTCCATGATTTCCGAGGCCCTCTATTACGGCAAGCCGGTGATTTCCTTTCCCATCAAGGGCGCGTTCGAGCAGTTTCTGAACGCCCTTTATATCGAACGCCTGGGTTACGGCCGGGGGATTACTGATGTCCCCCATCTGGAGCCGGGGATGATTCCCGCGTTCGAGGCCCGGCTGGAGGAATTCCGCAATCGCATCCGCCAGGCCAATTTTTGCGGCAATGGGGAGGTCTTCCGGCAGGTGCAGCAGTTTGTGATGGAAGGAAAGCTGGATTATTGAGGGGATGCTGTAGGGTGCGTCTCACGCACCATAGAAGGCTGGTGTTCGCCTAAACCGTTCAGGGCGAACACAAGGTTCGCCCCTACAAGGAATGTTTCTCCAGCAGCGTCTTTAACCTACCGTAATTTTTCTGGGAATCGAATTCCCGGGCCACCAGGCGTTTGCCGGCCTGGGCCCGGCGACGGGCCTCCTGGGGGTCGGCCAGGGCTTCCTTGATGGCCGTAACCAGGGCCTGGGGATCTCCCGGCGGCAGCAGCCAGCCGGTCGCACCCGGTTGGACTATTTCCCTGATACCGGAGATGTCGGTGGCCACCACCGGCGCCTCGCAGGCCAGGGCTTCCATGATGACCGTGGGAATGCCGTCCATATCGCCTTGGGGATCAACGATACAGGGCATGATGAAGAGGTCTGCTCCCTGGAGCAGGGCCGGCACCTGGTGGTGAGGGACGAACCCGGGGAAGGAGACCCGGGCGCCTAAACCGTAGTTGTGCGCCAGTTCCTCTAGTTCCCGGTGTTGGGGGCCGTCCCCGGCCAGGGTGAGATGAAAGTCAAGTCCCTGGGCGGCCAGTTCCCGGCAGGCAGCCAGGAGTACTGTAAAGCCTTTCTTAGCGACGAACCTACCCAAGCCCAGAAGCTGATAAGGAGGGCGGGGAGTCCGCCGGGTTCCGGGAGGGGACGTCAGCGGCACACCCGCGTGGATGACGGTAATCTTATCCGCCGCGCTGGGCTCCAAAGCTACGAAATAATTCCGGTTAACCGCGGACGCGGTGTTGATAAAGCTGGCGGCCTTAAGCTTTTCCACCAGGGCGCCGTCCGGGGGGTAGATATCGTGGGCGTGGGCTCCGAAGCTGAAGGGGATGCCACTGAGGCGGGAGGCCACCCAGGCCGCGGTGGTGGGGCCGTCCGCCCAGGGAGCGTGGATGTGGTCAAAGGCCGCGGCAGGCAGGCGTTTACCCAGATGCACCCCGGCCAGGGTAGCCCACAGGGCTTCACCGGCGGTTTCGAGATTGCGCCATTTCCGGACTAGGGTCTCGGCCAGGATCAGCCGGGCCTGGGGGTGGCGGTCCCGGATGAGACGCAGCAGATCCAGGAATAAGGTCCCGAACGAAGCGAGGCCCAGCCGGTGTACAGGGGCCAGGGCCGGGGCCATGCCCGCCACCCAACCGGGGGGCCGGGGACCGTAGAGGGTAAAGACTTCCACGTCCAGGCCCTGGAGGCGCAGGGTATTGACTTCGTCCAGGACAAAAGTCTGGGAGGGCTCGGGAAACCAGAGAATGCTGTAAGCCACCCGGGGGCCGCCAGCCTCCACGGCAATGGGGACAGGTTTTTTGTCCTGGGAAGCAGCTTTAGCGGCAGCCTGGCGTTTAAGAAGCCTGTCAAAAACCTCTTCGTGGCGGCGGACCATGGCGGCCAGGGAAAAATCCTGCTGGGCCCGCTGACGCGCGGCCTTGCCAAAAGCTTTGCAGGTCTCCGGGTCCCCCAGGAGTTGGGCCAGGGCCGCGGCCAGGGCCGGGACGTTGCCGGGCGGTGCCAGCCAGCCGGTCTCCCCGGGAATTACCAATTCCGGCACGCCGCCCACCCGGGTGGCCACCACCGGCAGGCCCATAGCCATGGCCTCCAGGATGACGTTGGGAAAGGCTTCCTGCCGGGAACTGAGGACCAGCATCGAAGCCTGCTCCAGTAGGGGGCGCAAGTCCGGCCGGGCCGGAAGGAAGCGCACCCGGCCCGGAGGGATGATTTGCTTGATGGTCGCGGCAATATCGGCTTTCAGGGGGCCGTGGCCCACCAGCCAGAGTTGGGCCGCGGGGTAATCGGCGCTCAGCAGACTGAAAGCCCGGATCAGGGTCTCATGGTCTTTTTCCGGCACCAGGCGGCCCACGCACAGGATAATGGGCTTACGGCCGGTAAGGGGGGTCTCGGGGAGGAAAAATTTAGTATCCACCCCATTGGGAATGACGCTGACCCGGGCCGGAGATATCTTACAATCCTTATTAAGAATGTATTTTATCGCCTTGCTATTACAGAGAATATGGTCCGCCAAAGGCCAGAGCCAACCCTCGTGCTGCCGCTGGTGGGTGAGGCTGCGGACCTTGCCCACGATTAAAGGAGCGCCGGCTCCCCGCCCCAACAAACGCCCCCAAATATTGGGTAACGCGGTAAGGGTTAGCAGCAAGTCAGGGGGGTCGCTTTTCAGAAGCTGCCAGAGACGGGCCAGGGTAGCGGGCCCCGGCTTGCGGCAGTGGGAGAGCTGCATCACCGGGATGCCCCAGGAACGGGCCAGGGGCGCCAGGTCGTCGCCTGCGTCCAGGGTCCAGATTTCCGGGTGAAATCGCTGGCGGTTCAGGCCCCGGGCCAGTTCCAGGGCCTGGCGCTCGGTGCCGCCGAAGCGCAGGTGCTCCAGGAGCAGGACTATCCGGGCGGGGCGGGCTGAGGATGAATTAGCCATATTTTTATCCGCCAGCAGTCTATTTTATAAATTAGCTGATGTAAACCGGATAAGGCGCCGAAGCAGAGCTGCGGCAGAAAATTGCGTTCCCAAACAGAGTTTGGGAACGAGATGAGGAATCCGCTGGCTTTAGGTATTATTTTACTGGCCCCTGGCCCCTAACCCCTGCCCTCAATACCCCATCAGGCCGCAGCAGCGGGAGCAAACGGGCATCAGGCCCTCTGCCGCCAGGCTGCGGCGGAAGCGCCGGTAAGCTTCGGAATTCCAGAGTTCGGTGATGGTGGCCTCCTTGAGGTTGCCCACCACGTAGTCGTGGTAATCCCGGCAGGGCGAAAGATCGCCGTTGCTGTCCACCTCCACCACCTGGAAGATGGAGAGGCAGCGGTCGAAGCCGAAGGTGGCCCGGTGGTCGTTGTAATAAGTTTTGAGGTTGTCCTCACCCGTGAAAGGGGGAATCAAGGTGACCGCCGGGGCTGACATGGATAATTTTAGTTGCGTCACTCATGGGGTTCTCGGGAGGGCTAAATTAACCAGTATAGGGTGTATAAGCGTAGCGTCATACACCGTAACATACTAACCTGAGTACGACGAAAGAATTAATGATA
>JAQTXE010000259.1 GCA_028688935.1 Syntrophales bacterium | reverse complement strand
CAAAAGGCACCACCACTATGGTATAGGCGAAGACCCCCACAATGATGGAAGGCATGCCCATCAGCACATTGGCGGAGAAGCGGCTGAAATCGGCCATCTTGGAGTCTTCGCTGAACTCCGCCAGGTAAACTCCCGCCAGGAGGCCTAAAGGGACGGCGATCAAAGTGGCCGCCAGGGTCAAGACCAGGGTGCCGATTATGGCATTGGCCAGCCCGCCGCCCGGAACTCCCGGAGGAGTGGGAAGTTGGGTGAAAAAAGAGAGGTTCAGGGCTCCCACCCCCCGGACCACGATGACGAAAATGATCCACACCAGGATGGCAATGCCCGTCAGGGCCGACCCGGCCGCCCAGATACTCACCAACCCGTTGACCACCCGGCGGCCGGTGGGGGGCCGCAATTTCATAAGCCCACACTCCAGGCCCGGTACATGCGCCTGAGCAGCATCTGGGAGATTATCTGGACCAGATAGGTCAGAAGATAGAGCACCAACCCCAGGGCCACCAGGGAACCGATATACAAAGGCTCCGTGGCTTCGCTGAACTCATTGGCCAGGGTGGAGGCAATGGTATTGCCGGGGGCAAAAAGGGAGGCGGCGATCCTATGGGCGTTGCCGATGACAAAGGTAACGGCCATGGTCTCTCCCAAGGCCCGTCCCAGGCCCAGGAAAACCGCGCCGATAATGCCCACCAGGCCGTACGGAATGGTCACTTTATAGGTCACCTCCCAGGTAGTGGCCCCCAGGCCGAAAGCCGATTCCTTCACCACGTTGGGGACCAACTTAAAAACGTCCCGGGTGATGGCGCTGATGAAAGGCAGCACCATAAAGGCCAGAATAATACCGGCGGTGAGCATGCCGATGCCCAGGGGCGGTCCTTGGAACAGAGGCAGAAAACCCAGAGTCTTGCCCAGGACCGGCTGGACGTAATGGGCCATGAAAGGCGCAAAAACAAACAAGCCCCACATGCCGTAAATAATGCTGGGGATGGCCGCCAGCAGCTCGATCATGGTCCCCACCAGGCGGCTGATTTTGGGCGAGGCCAATTCCACCAGGAAAAGGGCGATGGCCAGACTTAAAGGGACGGCGATGACCATGGCGATGAGGGTGGAGACCAGGGTGCCGTAGATACTGCTGGCGGCCCCAAAAGATTGGAGCACCGGGTTCCAGTCTTCGGAGACCAAAAAACCCGGGCCGAACTTTTTCAGGGCCGGCAGGGAAGAGTGGATCAGCTCCACGCCGATGGCGACCATCACCAAGGGCACAAACATGGCGGAGACCACGGTGACCCAGCGGAAGGCAGTATCCCCCCTGGCGGTGGCGCGGGTTTGGCCGCCGGCCTTGGGAACCACCCGCAGGGGCAGAGTAAACTCTTCGCCCCCCTCTGAACTGATGATGTTCTTATTCATTAATCTTATGCCAAGTTAAGGCGTGAGACCTGGCTTTCAACCCTTAAAAGACATTCTGAGGGGGGGAGCAGGGGCCCCGTGGCACAGCTTCTCCTCTGCGGCAGCCCCGCCTCCATACCCTCAGAATCAGGTGTACCAGGTTTTTACGGCCACACCGGCTTGCCGCCGGACTTCACCTCTTTCCAGGTTGCCTCCACCATTTTCACCACGTTATCGGGCATGGGGACATAGTGGAGCTTTTTGGCCATGCCGCCGCCGTGCTTATAACTCCAGGCGCAGAATTTGAGGATTTCTTTGGCCTTCGCGGCATCGGGATAATCCTTGTGCACCATGATATAGGTGGCGCCGACGATGGGCCAGCTCTTTTCTCCCGGCTGGTTAATGAGCATCAGGGAAAAACCTTTGGGAGCCTTGGACCAATCGGCGTTGGCCGCGGCGGCCTGGAAGGTGTCCATATCCGGTTGAACCAACTTTCCGGCCTGGTTCTTCAGGGCAGCATGGGGGATCTTGTTTTGCAGGGCATAGGCGTATTCCACGTAACCGATGGAGCCGTTCACCGCTTTCACCTGCCCGGCCACGCCGGCATTACCCTTGCCGCCGATGCTGTTGGGGGCCGGCCATTTCACCGCTTTACCGGCTCCCACTTTGGCCTGCCAATCCGGAGAAACCGCAGCCAGGTAGCTGGTAAAGATAAAGGTGGTACCGGAACCGTCGGTGCGGTGGGCCACGGTGATGGCTTGGGAGGGCAGCTTCAAGTCCGGGTTGAGTTTTTTAATCTCCGGGGCGTCCCATTTGGTGATTTTGCCCTGGAAGATGGCGGCCAGGGTGGTTCCGTCCAGCTTGAGTTCCCCGGCTTTTACTCCCGGGACATTGATCACCGGCACTACGCCGCCCATAACGGTGGGGAATTGGACGATCCCATGCTTATCCAGGTCGGCAGGCTTGAGGGGCTCATCCGTGCCGCCGAAATCCACGGTCTTGGCCTTCATCTGGGCAATGCCGCCGCCGGAGCCAATAGACTGATAATTGATCTTAATCTTGGTTAGTTCATGATATTTGTGGGCCCATTGGGAGTAAACGGGATAGGGGAAAGAAGCCCCGGCTCCATTGATGGTTACTTGAGCCTGGGCCATGGGCGCACACCAGAGCAACATCAGGGCGGCCAGAATAAATAGTAAGCCTTTTTTCATTAGTAATCTCCTTAAATATTTATGGACGGACCAAACCGTCCTCTATTGTAAATAGATAGTGCAAGTTTGTTAGGAAATGATTAGGTAATGGTTAATCTTTCGATAAATCTGGCAAATAGGGGCTTTAGTCTGGGAGAAGATGCAAGGAAAACACACTGCCTTTCCCCGGCGTGCTGGCCACCGTCACCTTGCCGCCGTGGGCCTGGGCGATGTGTTTGACAATGGCCAGACCCAGGCCCGTGCCTCCGAATTGGCGGCTGCGGCCGGAGTCCACCCGGTAGAAACGCTCGAAAAGCCGGGGCAGGTGCTCCGGCGGGATACCGCTACCCTGGTCCCGGACCCGGATCACCACTTCCGGGCCGGTGCGTTCCGCCTCCACCCGGACCTCCCGGTTCCCTTCGCTGTATTTGATGGCATTGTCCACCAGGTTCACCACCGCCTGCTCCAGCAAAGGGGCATTGACCCGGGCCCGGAGATCCTCCGGGCAGTTAAGATCGACGCCGATCCCCCGGTCCTGGGCCTTGGGGGTGCAGATCTCGATGGCCGCGGCCAGCACCCCCTTGACCCTCTGGGTGGTGAGAAAAATCTGGCCCCGCTCGGCATCCTTTTCTATCCGGGACAGGCTCAGCAAATCATCGATAATCTCATTGAGACGGTCGGTCTGCCGGGCCACGATGCGCAGAAAGTTTTCGGCGTTTTCCGGCTCCCGGATCGCCCCGGCCAGCAGGGTCTCCATAAAGCCCTTGATGGAGGTGATGGGGGTCTTCAACTCATGGGAGACATTGGCCACAAAGTCCCGGCGCACATGTTCCAGCCGCCTAAGATGGGTGACGTCATGCAAGACGATCAAAACGCCGAGACTGGCGCCGGCCGGGTCCCTGAGAGAAGTGCCGTGGGCCTGGAGAATCTGTTCCCCTTTATTGAGGTCCACTTCCCCTTCTATGGGGTCCTGGGCGGACAGGGTACGATTGATGAACCACCGGAGTTCGGAGTCTTGGACGATTTCCTGTACCGTCCGGTGGAGCGCCCCTTCCTTATTTACCCCCAGTAAACTGGCGCCCGCGCGGTTCAGGGCAATGAGACGCTGGCCGGCGTCAATGGCCAGGACCCCTTCAATCATGCTGGAGAGCACCGCTTCCTGCATCTGCCCCTGGCGGATAAGGGCGTTGATGCGGTCTTCCAGTTTGCCGGCCATCTCATTCAAAACTTCGGCCAGGCTGGCCAGCTCATCGGTGCGGGGAATGGGCAGCTTCCGGCTCAGGTCGCCCTGGGCAAAGCGCAAGGCCCCCCGTTTGAGATTTTCCAGGGGATCGCTCAGGCGCCGGGCAATATAAAAACTGAGCAAGGCCACCAGTAAAGCAATAAACAACCCGCCCAGGACTATTTGGAGATAATAGGCCTTCAGGGCCTGGCCGATAGAGGTCATGGGCAACGAGGCCCGCACCACCCCGATTATTTTCCCCTGGCTTTTTACCGGCACGGCCACATACATGCGATTGTGCCCCAGGGTGAAGCTGAACCTGGTGGACACCCCTTCCTTCCCGGCCAGAGCCTCTTGAATCTCCGGGCGGTCCCCGTGGTTATCCATCTTGGCCGGGGCTTCATCAGTATCACCCAGGACTTTCCCGGAGGGCAGAATCACGGTCAGGCGGGTGGAGGTTATCTTGCCCAGGTCCTTACAAAGCTTATCCACCCAGACTTCGTTCTCCAGGGCGGCTCTGCCGCTGATCCTGGTTTCCACCAGACGGGCCCGGGTTTCCAAGTCCCTGGCTGTTTGCCCCAGGAAAAAGGCGCGCCAGGAATGGGCGGAATACCAGGTAACCGCCACCAGGGTGACCAGAGTGACCAGGAGAAAGTAAGGGAAGAGATGCCAGAGCAGTTTGGGGCGGCGCATGACCTATCCTTTAAAACGATAACCGACCCCGCGGACGGTTTCCAAATATTTGCCTTCGGGCCCGAGTTTCTTGCGCAAGCTTACCACCTGGACGTCCACCGAGCGGTCCGAGGCCGGATAATCCTCCCCGTGGACTCCTTTAACGATCTGCTCCCGGGTAAAGACCCAACCGGGGCGGCTGGCCAACATATAAAGGAGCCGGAATTCGGTGACCGTCAAATCCAGCGGCTGACCGGACACCGCCACCTCGTGGCGTCCCGGATGAATGACCAGTTCATGAATCTTGAGGGGAGTCCCTTCGGCCGGGGGTTCCGCCTGCACCCGGCGCAGCACCGCCCGCACCCGGGCCAACATTACCCGGGGACTGAAAGGCTTGGTGATATAATCGTCGGCCCCCAATTCCAGGCCGGTGACGATATCCGCCTCTTCGCCCTTGGCGGTCAGCATGATAATGGGGATTTGCCCGGTCTGGGCATTGCGTTTGAGTTGGCGGCAGACGTCCAGCCCATCAACTCCCGGCAACATCAAATCCAGCAACACCAGGTCCGGAAGGCTCGATTTCAGAGCCTTAGCAGCTTCTTCCCCGGACATCACCCCGGTGACCTCATAACCCTCTTTGGCCAGGTTATATTTGAGCAATTGCAGTATGTCCTCGTCATCTTCGATGACCAGCAGGCGCTCTTTAGACATCCGCCCTCTCCCGTCCCTCTAAAAATTGTGACGGCCAGCAAAAGTAAGACAGGTTTCTCCTTTGTCTTTAGTTAATGTAAGGCTTGGATTTCCACTAATGTCAATTCCTTAATGGATATTTAACCATAAAATAATCAATCGCTAACTAAAGGTAAACATAGCTAGCCCAGGGTCAATAAGATTTACCCCGGTCTCTCATCTTCTTTATCTGGAGGGCCTTGGGCTCAGACAATCTCACTCGGGGGAGAACTTCCAGTCTTTCATCTTTTTGGTGGGCAAGACTGCCTAATCATTATAAGATAAGCGAAAACTTAGGCTAACCAGCTAACGGTCCACGGTTTTTCAGATTTTTTGCCGGGTGCAAGCGGGCGGCTTCCAACCGGGCTGGCTGTTGCCCCGGCCGCGCCGGAGCCGGAGTTC
>JAQTXE010000020.1 GCA_028688935.1 Syntrophales bacterium | reverse complement strand
AAGAACTGCGCCACGAGCGCAACACCCTGTCCCACCAGGTGGGGGCCTTAATGAAAGCCGGGAACAAGGCGGAGGCCGAGCCCCTGAAACAAAGGGTAGCCGCCATCAATACCGAGACCAAAACCCCGGAGGCCGGGGCGGAGGAACAGGACACCTGGGTCCGGGACTTCCTCCTGAGTATCCCCAATCTGCCCCACTCTTCCGTGCCCCTGGGCGCGTCCGCGGACGATAACCCGGTGGACCACACCTGGGGCCAGGTCCCGGAATTTGATTTCGCACCCAAGTCTCACTGGGACCTCGGTGAAAACCTGGGTATCCTGGACTTCGAGCGGGCCGCCAAAATCACCGGCGCCCGCTTCGCCCTCCTCAAAGGCAAAGGCGCACTCCTGGAGCGGGCCCTCATCAACTTCATGCTGGACCTCCACACCCGCAAACACGGCTACCTGGAAGTCCTGCCCCCCTTCATGACCAACCGGGCCTCCATGCAGGGCACCGGCCAGCTCCCCAAATTCCGGGAAGACCTCTTTAAGCTGGAGGATTGGGACTACTTCCTGGTGCCCACCGCCGAGGTGCCGGTAACCAACATCCACCGGGAAGAAATCCTGGCAGAGGAAGACCTGCCGATTCTCTACACCGCCTACACTCCTTGCTTCCGCTCCGAGGCCGGCTCTTACGGTAAAGACGTGCGGGGGCTCATCCGCCAGCACCAATTCAACAAAGTGGAACTGGTGAAATTCACCACCCCGGAGACCTCTTACGACCACCTGGAGATGCTCCTTAAAGATGCCGAGGAAGTCCTTCAGGAACTGGGCCTGCCCTACCGGGTGGTGGTCCTGTGTACCGGGGACATGGGCTTTGCCGCGGCCAAGACCTATGACATCGAGGTGTGGCTGCCGGGACAAAACCTCTACCGGGAAATTTCCTCTTGCAGCAATTTCGAGGACTACCAGTCCCGGCGGGCCGCCATCCGTTTCCGCCGCACCGGGGCCAAGGGCACGGAACTGGTCCACACCCTAAACGGCTCCGGCCTGGCCGTGGGCCGCACCTTGGTCGCTATTTTAGAAAATTATCAGCAGGCGGACGGACACGTGCTGGTGCCCCGGGCGCTGCGGGCTTACATGGGAGGGGTGGAGAAGATATAGTGGCCAGTGGTCAGTGGTCAGTGGTCAGTGGTCAGTGGTCAGTGGTCAGTGGTCAGTAAAAATTAAGACAATCTATCAATAAATCCAATAGATTTTTCAGTTTTTCCCAGAAATGCCATATTCCGTGTTGATAATCTCTCTAACTTAATTGAGGTTACGGCAGAATACCTTATACCAAGTTCCCGTCAAACATGTAATATTGGGCACGGCCGTTGTAGGGGCGGGGTTCCCCCGCCCGCCATTCTCCGCATCATCGCTCCACGGGCGGGGAGACCCCGCCCCTACCTGTTTAACGGCACCTTGGTATTAAGGTAAAAACAGTTATTCTGAGGAAGAAAAGCGACCGAAGAATCAATATCCTTCGGTCGCTCAGGATGACAGGAGAGATTATCTCAGAAGCCTTCAACTGATCACTGACCACTGGCCACTGGTCACTTCGCTTTCACCTTCTCCCCCGGCTTAAACGGGCCGCCGCTGATGGGGGTGGCCACCGCGCCGGTGGCTCCCAGGAGTTCCGTGACCCTTAGTTCTCCTGTCTGGGTATCCGCGGTGTAACCCAGGACCGCATGGGTGCCGGGGTTGACCACCTCTTTGCCCGGAGTCACCACCTTCAGGCGCTCTCCGGCCTTGAGGCCCGCGTTCTGGCCCAGACTCAGATAAACTTTACCCTCCTTGACGAAATCAACCCGTCCGAACCACGGTATACTTACCAATTCCGCGCCCACCCGCAGGGCGTTTTTCTGGGCAAATTGCGTCGCCGCGTCCGCCTTCAGGCCTGCGGGCGCCGGCTCCACCACTGATTGGACCTTGTTTCCCTGGAAGGTGTCATAAACTTCCAGGACCATAAATCCGGGACTGTTACCCTGGGGCGGAATCACTTTGGTAATGACCAGGCCTTGGACCCCCAACTGATCGCCCAGGGTCTTGATATTAGGAGGCAAAGTAATCTTTCCCGCAACTTGAGCTTTGGCCAGGGCCTGGCTCACTTGATCCGAGCCGCTGACCGCAATATTTTTCTGGCGGCGCAGGGCCTCAGCCAGGCTGACAGCCAGGGTGCGGTTGACCCCCTCCATGGAGCGGGGAGTATCTTTGACATCCGGGATCACCGCCACCGCCCGGCCCTCCACCGGGGCCTTTTCTCCTTTAGTCTTGGAAACAAAGCCGCCCAGGCCCTGCTCCCGGAGGATGCGGTCCACTTCGGCCTTGACCATCTCTTGCAATTTATCCGGCGGAATTGCCTTGGCGCCTCCCCTTTCCTTGCCTACCTTCCTGGCTATTGCGTCGATCAGGCGCTGCTGCATGGGAACGAATTCCCGGCCCTTCTCCACGTAAACATATTCCGGCTGGTCCGGGTAGGTGAGCCAGTAGGGGTTCCGGCTGCGGACATAGGGCTTGCCGTCGATCATCACCGTCTCTTGCTGGGCCTCGGGGGGAAAAGTCTCTTCTTCGTCATCAACGGTAGGGTACCCCGCCCATTCTTTCAACGACTTAAATTTGTTGCAGCCGCATAGAGAGAAGACGGCGATAAAGGCCAGTATGAGCCCCAAACATTGCAGCGGAGAGTTACTTTTAGGCATTATCAAGCTCCGTTAAAATGGTTATCCGTTTTCCGTTTTCCGTTTCCCGTTTCCCGTAAAAGATTACTTTAAAGATGAAGCCAAGGATTTGATCATTTTTCTTATATCATCAAGAGTAATTAAGAGAGGGTCAAGTTCATCGCTTATTAAGTAATTTATTTCATTAGCAATTATTAATTGAGTTTCCAGTTCTGCAAGAGAACCTACGGCAATAGACAAAAATTGCTTAAATTCCCTGCTTGAGTTTCTTCCTTGACCCTCGGCTATATTAGAAGGGATTGAAACTGCTGCTCTCCTGATTTGTGATGTTAAGGCGTAACTTTCTGAATTTGGAAATCTATTGGTCAGCCGGTATATTTCTTTAACCAAATCAATTGATAATTTCCAGACACGTAAGTCTCTAAATGTTCGCGATTTTTCCCTTAATTTCAGTAATTCAGTCATTTTTCTCACGGTAAACGGAAAACAGAAAACGGAAAACCGCACTCACAAAAAAGCCCACGGGGATCATACCCCGTGGGCTTAGGTTAGTCAACCGGTTTTCAGATTAGAAGTAGAACAGACCGACGAATTCCACCCGGTGAGCATCGCCAAGGTTGGTAACGGTGCTGCCCACCGCGGTATTCTGGAAGTAGGTATTCCGGACATAAGAATACTGCAAGCCGAACTTGATGGCGCTGATGGGACGGTACCACAGGCACAGGTTGAATTCATGCCGGGTATCCACTTGATCCGCTATGAAACCATTGGCATAGCCCAGCGGGTTGGTTACGGCGTTCACCGCAAAGGGATCCTGGTCGTTATAGCCCACGCCGATGGCCTTGCTCATGGACCAAGCTCCGGTCAGGTACCACTGGTTGGTGAAGTAGTACTGGGCTTGGAGGTAGCCGCCGAAGCGTTCCTGGAGATCAACGTCGAAGATGGTGACACCAAGACCATTAACACCGGCAAAGCGGAAGACCTCTGAGGCGGTGTTGGTAAAGCCGAAGGCGCCGAGGCCTTGGCCGATGTACCACTGGGTCATCAGAGACATGGTCCCCGCCAGGTTAGCACTGTGGGTGGGGATCACCGGGATGAAGGCGGTGCCCATGATGATCCAGGGGTCAACATACTGGTGACGGGTCCGGCCAGCGAGCGCGCTAAAGGCGTCTTGGCCTTGCAGCAAAACACCACGTACTGCATCTTGATACACACTCCGCTGCCAGCCGCCCACGATCTGAACGGTGAAGGGGGTGGGCTTGCTGTAATAGGCAGCCTTGCCCCACAGGTCGGCTTGGTACTGGATCTTCGCCTGAACCTGCGGGGTTTCGGAACCCTCGATGAGCCGATCATTTTGAGCGGAGTAGGTCTCGCTCCCAGCCGTGGGGTTCGGTTCACCTATCAGGGCAGCCACGGTCCAGTTGCCCGCGAACTTCTGGGTCACCCGGATCTGGGCCAGGCGGGCGGTGGGAATACCGGTAAACTGGTAAGGCCCGTCTTGGGCAAGTTCAGGCCACCATTCGCAGAGCATGGACCAGTACTGACCGAACATCAACTCGGTGCCGGGCCAGTTCAAGCGGAACATGGCATGGCGCAGCCGGGGGATATAGCCTTGGGAAGCACCCCTTGAATTAAGGCCAATGGGTACGCCGGCTGCAGTGGTGCCAAAGAATTGGGTATCCGCCTGGTTGTCAAAGTCGATTTCGATGAAACCGGTGGTGGTGGCGCCCCAGAGTTTCGGTCCCTTGATGGTGAAGTTGAAGCGGGAACCCTGGGCGGTGAATTTCAGGCGGCCGTGGTGTCCTAGAAGAGCGTTGTTCCGGACCACGGCGGTGTTCATGTTCTTGCCTTCCTGGGTGGAATCCCAGAAGGTATCCAACTTGATGAAACCGCCCAGGCTGAATTCGGCTGCCGCCATCGCTGCCGAAGGCAGAGCCAGGGCAAACACCAATGCCAAAATTAAAACAGTTCTTTTCATCATTCCCCCCTTATTTAGGAAAGTGGTAACCAGTTTCTCCTTTCCATGGTTAAGCACAACTAGGCGTTATCTTTGCTTTTTCCCTCACCTCCTTCCTTTTTCCGGTTTTACCCAGCGCCATATTAGAACGCCTCCCAATTTTTGTCAATAAAAAATTTGCAAAAAACCGCTCTCAAAAACGGTTTTCAGTCTGCGGTTACCGGTTTTCGGCGAAAAGACGGTTTTCGGTGAAAAAGACACTACTTCCCCCGTTTTCCTCTTCGACTTCAGGACCTGGGAACTTTAATCGTCGCCGCAGTAATCCGGCCCCCCTAGAGGAAGAATCATCATCAACAAAATTCCTTTTTTGATTAGCGAAAACTTAGGAATTTGCAAAAGTCTGGTTCAACCTGTCCCCCCTCCCCACGGGGCTTATCATTACCCACAAGTTTTTATCTTGTAGATATTCCAGAATTATTTCCCTCTCCCCTCGGGGGGGAGGGTAGGGTCAGGGGGGCGGAAAGTAAATGTCCGTCCAGAAGATAAGAGGCGAAGGGGGTAAAAGACGCCACCCCCACCCCGGCCCTCCCCCCTCGCAGGGGGAGGGGGAAAAGCTTTCAAGACTTCATGTTGATCATTGATTAGATATTTATCTGCCGGCAACCTGAGACTGCTTTAAGGTCCGAATTACTCCATCCCTCCATTTGTGGGTAATGATAAGCCCCACGGGGGAGGGGATTTGGACGGCACGTTGGTTATCGGCACTAAAAAGACTTTTGCAGAAGGCTCGAAAACTGATAACTGAAAACCTAGAAAACGCGGTTATAAGGGTCCCAGAGAAAGGCCAGCATCCCGGCCAGGATCATGTTGCCTTCCACCAGGGTCTCCAGGAAGAGCCCGGATTCCAGCCACCCCTGGCGGTAGAGGAAGAGATACCCTAAAGAATACAGGCCGCAGAGGGCCAGAGCGTAACCCAGGGAAGGAATCAAGCGCGTCCAGGCGGCCACCAGCAGAACGGTCATAAAGATAAAGGTGCCCAGGAAGAGGAAGTTCAGAGTGCGCGCTTTGCCCAGGGCAATGGCCAGGGTCTCCTTGCCCACTACCCGGTCCCCCTCGATGGCCAGGATTTCAAAAAGGCCGGAGCGGATAAAGATCATCCCGGCCACAAAAAAGAAGGCAATGGCCGTGGCCCAGGTCAGATCCTGATCGGAGCAGACCACGGGGATCAAGGCCGCCAGCACCCCCCAGGCCACCGCGGTGAAGGTGGTTTTGGAGCCGGGAATCTCCTTGAGTCTGCCGATATGGGTCACCGCCGCCACCCTCTCGGGAATAATCTTAAAATTATAGATGAGGCCCAGGCCGCTCATGACCAGGATAAAGGGAAAGGCCACCGGGTCCAGATAGAGGCTGAGGCCCAGGGCCAGCAAGGCGGAGACGGCCCCGGTGCTCAACAGAAAGAGCCGGTGCCGTCCGTAGAACATGGACTGCACCGGATCATTGAATTTGGAAGCCTCGTCGGTGAACTGGTTTAACAGGTGCATGGCGTAAACGTAGAAGGCGGCCATGAAAAAATAAGACCACATGGGCGTCACCTGCTGCAGCAAGCACGAAGTGTAACTCAGGGAACCCGCGCCCAGGGCCACGTACAGGTTGGATTTGAGGATGAACCGCCAGGTCCGGTAGAGGTAATTGATTAGGGACCCGGGGTGGAAGAGCCAGGCGTGTTTCAAGGTGCTCACCACGTTGCTGATGAGCCAGTGGGGGGTGGAGGCCCCCGCGGTCACTCCCACGGTCTGATAACGGCTCATCTCTTCCAGGTCCAGCTCTTGCTCGGTTTCCACGTGGTAGGTGGGAACCCCGGCCTCCCGGGAAATCTTCACCAGGCGCTGGGTATTGCCGCTGTTGCGCCCGCCCACCACCACCAGGGCGTCTACCTGGCTGGCCAACTCCTGCACCTCCCCCTGGCGGGAGGCCGTGGCGTCGCAGATGGTGTTGAAGATGCGGGCCTGGGGGAAACGGGCCTTGATATCTCCCACCAGGGCTTCGAACTGGGAGTTGCTCTGGGTGGTCTGGGCCACCACGATCAAGTCTTGCAGGTCCGGCAGTGCCGCCACTTCCGCGGAAGTAGCCACCACGTAGCCCCGCTCCTGGGTATGCCCCAAAAGTCCCCGCACCTCCGGGTGATCCGCGTCTCCGACGATGAGGGTGGCCGCTCCCTGGCGGGCCCAACGCCTGATAATGGCCTGCACCCGGGAAACCCGGGGGCAGGTGGCGTCAATGATGCGGCTGCCCGCTTCTCCCAGCTTCTGGCGTTCCAAGGGGGGGATGCCGTGGGCCCGGATGACCACCAGCCCGTCGGGGATCATTTCCCCGGGATTCAGGATGGCAATGCCCCGTTCCTTTAGGAGTTCCAACACCTGGGGGTTGTGGATCAGGGGGCCGTAGGTGAAGATGCGTCCCTGGTTCTGGTTGATGGCCTTCAAGACCAGTTCCAAGGCCCGTTTGACCCCCATGCAGAAACCCGCGGTGCGGGCCAGAATGACCTTCATGAACAACTGCCTCCTGGTTTAACTTCTTACATAACTATACACTATGGCTGACTTTAATGCCCGCCCAGACGATAATGGAAGCATAAAGCAATTTCATGTTGCTGCCAGATGAATATCTAATCATGATCCACCTAAAGTCTTGACGGCTTTTCCCCCTCCCCCTGCGAGGGGGGAGGGCCGGGGTGGGGGTGGCGTCTTTTGTCCCCTTCGCCTCTTAACATCAGGATGGACCTTTACTTTACCCCCCCCTCACCCTACCCCCTAGGGGAGAGGGAAAAAATATGAATCATAGCCATAAGATATAAACTTGCGAGTAATGATAAGCCCCTCGAAAGGATGGGGAGTTTGCCGATACTACTCCCATGATAATTAATAGATTAATGAAAAAAACAAATGACTTTCCGTATAAATTTTTTGCGTCTTACTTGGCGTCTTGGCGTGAGGTCTATCTTTTGGGAGCAGGAGCTCAATAACCGGCAGGGCTAGCGGTCCTGGGCTTTCGGGAGGTGCAGCGTGGCCCAGCCATGGGCCTTGACATTATTTCCGCTGATCAATAACCGCTCTTTCATGATGCGATTGATGTTTTGGGCGACGATTTTCCGGCCCCCATCCAGCACGTGAATCCCGTCGGGTTGATAAACGGGCTCCTTCCGGGAACACAAGATATTCTGGAAATTGACGAAATAAGGTTTGTGCTGGAGCCGGTCCACCAGAGCCCGGTAGGTAACCACGAAGTTGTGGCGCAGGGCCGATTGCTTGCCCATAATCAAGTACTCATGGTTCCTGACTTGCGCGGCCACGGGTTCGGTTTCGGCCCACCAGCAGGGTTGCCAGATGAGCAGGAATTGCGCCCCAAAACTGGCGGCCACTTTATTGACGTAGTCATACCTCTTTTCGCAACTATCCACAAATTGCCGCAGTACCGGGTCCCGGGGATTGATGCGGATGACTCCCTGCCGCAATTTGTCATAAAACTCATAGGTGAAGGAGGACCACATGGCCGCGTTCAGGGGCTTCAGCAACCCGAAGAGACTGCGGTGGTAATCCTCAATCAGACCCCGCACCCGGTCATATCCCTGGTGGGCGTTGGGGGTGCGTTGTTGGGCAAAGTAAGCGGAATCGTTGGCGCCGTCATAGAAAACAATCAAGTTCGGGGCCGCCTCATCGATGAGTACCTTTTGCAGGTACTTGGTTTCCATCAGGGAGTTGAAACCGTCTTCCCCATGGTTGACCATGGTCGCGGGCGCCTTCGGCTCCTCCCGGTTCCACTCCTTGGCCAGGAAGCTGGGGATGGTGCGGTCATTGAAATCGGTGGCCCCCCGCATGGTGGAACCCCCGAAAAACCAAAAAGTCAGGGCCTGCTTCCCGGGAGGGGGATTGTTCAGAGTCGGCCGCACTCCTTCCAGAAACAGGGCGTAAGGGTCGTAATTCACCCGTTCCCCGTCGCGCAGTTGACCATAAATCCAGTAGTTGCTCAGGGAAATGGCCAAAAAGCTGGAAACTTCCACCATGATCAGGCCAAAGACAAGCCATTTGAGCGTGATGAACAGCCCTCGGAAAATTCTCTTCAATTCCTGCCTCTCGATGCGAATTCATTTGGAAAGATAGGCATTAACTTATCAGAAAACAAGGGGGATCCGGCAGTCGCAGATATCATTGATCACCGGCTCGGCTTCGAGAATATCGGCTGACTTTGACGCACGATTATTTCACACCCCCTCTCCCTTGTCCAGAACGAAGAATCCTAAAGAGCGCATGATACATCGGAAGATCCCGTGATTATTTTATCTTGATCTTCGGTATGACCTGTAAATCGATGTCTCTGATTGTCCTAATTTAGATAAAAGTCTTCATTTATGGACTGAAAATCAATAATTGAGTGCTTCTCTGGTTTGGGAAAATGAGGAATACTCATGCTTTCTGGGTTTGGCGGGAAATTTGCAAAAGACGTTAAATAAATTGATCAAAACTCCCAGGAGAATCTGGCGATAATTTTGACAAAGGAACCTGTAACGCTGGAGGATCAATGGAAAGAAATCTAAAGTTAGTTCTATCGATTTTGGCCGTGTTATTGATCCCCTGTTTGCTTCAGGCAACCCTGGTTTTTGGAGCAGAGCATGAACTCAGCAAGATCAGGAGCGCCATCAGTGAGAAAAAGGCCGACTGGGTTGCCGGGGAGACATCTATTTCCAAATTGCCCCCGGCGGCAAGGAAGAAACGCGTCGGGTTGATAAAGCCCCTCCGTTCTCAGGAAGAACTCGCAGACGTAGAAAAAGAGCAGGCGTCACTGGCGGCTATAGCCGTGCCGGCCAGCTTCGACTGGCGGTCCGCCACCGGAACTTATAACGGAAATTTTGTCACCCCCATAAAAGACCAGGGAGATTGTTCGAGTTGTTGGGCCTTTGCCACCGTCGCGGTCCTGGAGTCACACGTCCTCATGGCCAACAGTACTCCTGGGGCCCAACTCAATCTGTCGGAACAGACCCTGGTTTCCTGCGGCCACGCAGGGGATTGCGACGGCGGTTATCTCGGAAGGGCTTCCAACTATATTACTGATATGGGGGTGCCGAAGGAGTGGTGCTTTCGTTACACCGCCACTAATAATTCCTGCGCTAACGCCTGCTCGGCGTGGACCGACAAAGCTTACCGTATTGTCGGCTGGCACTGGGTCGCCACCTCCAATCCTACGGTGGAAACGTTGAAAAGCGCTCTGGTCACTTATGGCCCCCTGGTCACATCCATAGATGTCTATGATGATTTCTTTTCTTATCAAAGCGGGATTTATAGCTATGTGTCCGGCACCTATCAGGGTGACCATGCAGTAGTGATTGTGGGCTACAACGACCCAGGGCAATACTTTATTGTCAAAAATAGCTGGGGGGAAGGCTGGGGCGAGGCCGGGTACTTCCGGGTCGCTTACAGCCAACTCACTAATTTAGTCTGTTTCGGATATGATACCATTGCCTTTGAGGGCTATGACGGCGGCGACCCGCCGCCGGCCTGCACCTACTCTCTAAATCGCACCATCAGGTATATGCCTGCCGCTGGAGGAAAAGGCTCCATAATTATCTCCACTCAGAGCAATTGTGCTTGGACTGCGGTCAGCAATGCCGAATGGATCACCATTACCGCCGGCGGCGCCATGACCGGCAACGGCCGGGTCAGGTATAAGGTGGCTGCCAATCCGCATGCTACCTCCCGTATCGGGACCATCACCGTCGCGGGCCAGACCTTCACGGTGAGGCAAAAACCATTCAAACCCTAGATAATCTAGAAAATTGACCCAGGCTGACGGCCGGAAAGGCGGTGCAGGACCATCGCCTTCCCGGCCAATCTTTTTGGGGATTATCCGCTTTATCCGCCTTTCAATCCTGAACAATCGCCGCTCTAATCGCTTTTTCCGGTTAATGTATCGGGGAGATATTAAGCCCTGACTGATGTCTCGAATCATTCCGGGTTAAATCGAGGCATGGAGCACTCTAAAAAATCCTTCCTTGTATGGGGGAAGTATCCTCTGATACCATAAAACGTGGTGCAGAAGCCCTCGCCTGCCAAATAAGGCCGAGGGCGGCTGTTCCACATGATTTTTTCAGAGTTTTCGCATTCTTGGGGGCTACGCCACTTGCAATTTCTCTACCTGTTGGGCGGCACCGTCGCCTTGCGGCCTTATGTCTTCATTTTTTTAGGGGCCTATCTGCTGCTGGCTACCCTGCAACTGGGGGCCGGCCGCACCCTGGCCTTCCTGGTCCTGGGCTACCTGATCGCCTGGACCGCGGAGTTCTGTGCCATTAACTGGGGCTTTCCCTTTGGCGAGTATATCTATATCCCCGCCACCATCGACCAGGAACTCTGGGTGGCCGGGGTCCCCTTCATGGATTCCCTCTCTTACGCCTTTTTGGCTTATGCCAGTTTTTGCCTGGCCCTGCTGGCCCTGGGGCGGGGCCGTTGGCAGGGCTGGGGCTACCACCTGGAAGAGACCCCCAAGTTCCTGGGCTCCTTCAGGGTCTTAATCCTGGCCGCGGTGCTGATGGTGGCCCTGGACGTGGTCATCGACCCCCTGGCGCTCAGGGGCTACCGCTGGTTTCTGGGGCAGATTTACGGCTACCCGGAACCCGGCGTCTATTTCGGCATCACCCTGGCCAACTTCGGGGGCTGGTTCCTGGTGGGCCTGGTCATGATCCGGGTTTTGCAGATCCTGATCACCCGCCTCCCGGAAGCCTGGGGGACTTGGGGCCGCCGCGCCTTCCCCTCCCGGGCCCTCCTGGGTCCCGGCCTCTACCTGGGCATCCTGGGATTCAACCTCTTCATGACCTTCTGGATCGGGGAGACTCTGATTGGCTGGGTGGGAATTTTTATCTACACGCCGTTTTTAACCTGGCTGGTTTTGCAGGTCTGCGCCCGGGGGGACAGCTAAGAGGGTTTTGTCTTCGGTCTTCGGTCTGGGGCCTTTTACGAATGAAGCCTTGATTGTGAAGTCTTAATTGGTGATAGTTAAAACTTGACCGGATAAACTCTCCATCGAAATTTAATATCGTCTGATATTCTTTCTTTTTTAAGCTTTAGCAATGCTGGACCCCCACTAAAACCACATTTCATTATGCAGATTATTTCTGCACTTTTTTCTATCTTGGTGATAATGGAAGGATTTGGCAAGTTATCGCTCAGAGCCATCAAAGGCATTTTATTGGCTCCTGCGGGACGTCAATAGCCTGGCCGAAATGGACCCCATGGAAAAAAGCACGCCGAGGAAGATGGTGATGCCTTTGAAGGCCGGCGAGTTGGAGCCGGGAATGTAAGGATAGGCGATCACCGCTACGAAAGCAATAACCAGGATTTTAATGATTCTATAGGTAATGGGAGCAAGTTCGGCGTCCAACCCCCTCCGGCCGCCGGCGTAAAAAAAGGGCGAACCAAAGTTCGCCCCCGTTTATTCATAACTTACTGGACTGCGCCCTCACATCAGTCGCCGTAAGGTGCGTCCCTCGTACCAATCATGGCTATCACTTATATGCTTGCGTCTTGGCGTCTCTGCGTCTTGGCGTGAGAATCTACGGCAATCGCCCGGCCTAGTCCCTCCGGGCTCCCAAGATCCGCAGCAGCATCAAAAAGAGGTTGATGAAGTCCAGATACAGGGCCAGAGCTCCCATCACCGCGCTTTTCCCCTCCGTTTCTTCATCCGCGAAGCCCTGCATGGCCATTTGTTTCAGTTTATTGGTGTCATACGCGGTCAGGCCCACAAAGACCAAAATCCCCGCGTAGGTCACCACCCAGTACACCATGGGGCTCTTCAAAAAGATGTTCACCACCGAGGCGATGATGATGCCGATCAGGCCCATGAAGAAAAAGGAGCCCCAACTGCTCAGGTCTTTTTTGGTGGTATAGCCGTAAAGACTCATGACCCCGAAGGTCCCGGCGGTGACAAAAAAAGTGCTGGCAATGGAGGCCCGGGTATAAGTCAGAAAGATCACCGACAGGGTCAGGCCGTTTAAGGCCGAATAGACAAAGAACATGGCCGAGGCCGTGGAAAATTGCATGCGGTTGATGCCCGCGCTCAGCCAGATTACCAGGCCCAGTTCGGCGATAATCAGACCGAAAAAGACCAGGGTGTTGCCGAAGATGAACTTCAGGAGCGCGGGATTGCCCGCGGTGTACAGGGCTATCAGGGCCGTAGCCGCCAGCCCCAGGGCCATCCAGTTGTAGACCCGGCGGATGAACGCCCCTTGTACCACCGCCACCCGGTCTCTTTGATAAGATATTTGGCCGTTCGTCATGTCCCTTCTCCTCAATTAGCATTGATCGGACAGGCAAGGTGCCTGCCCGGTAAAGTGTTTCAAAACCAAGCCCGGAAGCTATCCCGCAAGAGGTTTCCGGGCGGAGGATAAACCTTTTTATCGAGTAATAATTATACTATTTATGAGCCAGACGATAAAGAGCCAAAAAGCCCCGGCGCCAAAATACGAGATCCTTCGCTTCACTCAGGATGACAAAAGGATACTTCCCCAGAGGCCTCAAGTTAATTGCTTTGTCCGGTGAATGCCAGGTCCGTTGGAAAAAAATACTTATAGGCCCACAGCGCCGTAAATACGCCGATAAACGCCCCGAACAAAACGTCGCTGGGATAATGCGCGGTGACCATTACCCGGCTTACCCCGATGAGCGCCGCCAGGGAGAGAAAGACTACCGCAGCGCGCCTCTGCAATAAAGACAGGGCGGTTAACAGGGAGAACGCTCTGACGGTGTGGCCGGAGGGGGTGGAAAGTTCCGGCCATTTGGTGGCAAAGAAATGCAGCCCGTAAAGATCGTGCTCAAAGAGCATGACTGGCCGGTAACGTCCCAGGAGAAATTTGAGGCCGTCCCCGATAATAATGGCTACGGCCCCGGTAGTGCAAACAAAGAGCAAGCACTTGCTCCATTTTCGGGATAAACCGGGATCAAGGGCGAGGATGAGAATAAAGCCCACCGCCAGTCCCAGGTTGATGGGGCGCCCCCGGGCCAGATAGGAGATATAAGTCCCGGCCGTAAATACCCAGGTATTCGCCCAATGCTGGTGCACCCAAAGATCAACGGCCCGGTCCACCCAGAGAAACAGCGCCAGGTAAACGGCCAGGGTTATGCCTGCGGTCACCGCCGTTTTCTTAAAGAGATCTTCCATGTTCTTCAGAAGCCGTCATTCTTGGGCATCCAACACCTCCCGGACCTTGCGCACCATGGTTACCGGCTTAAAAGGCTTTTGCAGGAAAGGGACGCTTTGGTCCAGGAGGCCGTGATGGACCATGGCATCTTCCGTATAGCCGGACATGAATAACACTTTCATCTCCGGTTGTAGATGGGCCATGCGCGCGGCTATCTTAGGCCCGCTCATCTGCGGCAGGACTACATCCACCAGCATTAGATGGATGGGGTCGGGGCCCTCCTCACAAATCAGCAGGGCTTCCCCGCCATGGCGGGCCTCCAAGGTCTTATAACCGAATTTTTTTAAGGCCCTGCAAATCAAGGCCCTGAGAGCATCTTCATCTTCCACTACCAAAATAGTTTCCTCACCATACGGCAATTCCGCGAGCTTTTCTGCTTTCACCGCTTCCACCGCGGCATCGGCCCGAGGGAGGTAAAATTTGAAGGTCGTGCCATGCCCCGGTTCGCTGTAAACCCAGATATGGCCGCCGCTTTGCTTGACAATGCCGTAGACTGTAGCCAGGCCCAGGCCGGTGCCTTTGCCCAGCTCTTTGGTGGTAAAAAAGGGCTCAAAAATATGGTTCTGCGTCTCTTCATCCATACCCAGGCCATTGTCACTCACCGCTAACATTACATATGGACCGGGGGAAACCTCCAGATGCCGCTGGGTATAGGCCTCATCCAGAAAGACGTTGCCGGTTTCCAGGATGATCTTCCCTCCTTGAGGCATGACGTCCCGGGCATTAACGGCCAGATTCATGACGATCTGTTCGATTTGGTTGGGATCGGCGGTCACCGTACCCAGCTCCGGCTCCAGGCCCAATATCAGCTCAATGTCTTCCCCGATCAGGCGTTGCAGCATCCCCTGCATATCGGTGAGGGTCTCATTAAGGTTGACACCCCGGGGTTGAAGAATCTGTTTGCGGCTAAAGGCCAGCAGTTGTTGAGTCAGAGAAGTGGCCGAATCCGCGGCCCGGAGGATCTCCTCCACATTCAGGCGCAAGGGATCATCCCGGCGCAGCTCCATCAAAGTTATCTCGCCATAGCCGGTGATGGCGGTCAATAAATTGTTAAAATCGTGGGCCACTCCCCCTGCCAACCGCCCCACAGCCTCCATCTTCTGGGCCTGACGGTACTGGCTTTCGAGCTGCTTCTTTTCGGTAATTTCCTCCATGCTCCCTTCGTAATAGGCTGCTCCCGAGTCGGCTTCCCGGACCACCCGGACGGAATCCCGGACCCAGATTTTTTTGCCGTCATAGCGGCGCAGTTCTATCTCAAAATCCCGGATAATCCCCTCCCCTTCCAAAACAGCCTTCTTCTTGTCCCGATCCTCAGGGTGCACATAGGATTCGGTTACATTAACCGCTAAAAGAGATTGCCGGTCCGGATAGCCTAACATTTGCACCAGGGCCAGATTGATGTCCACAATCTTCCCATCCGGGGTGGTGCGGTAAAGGCCCACGGGAATGCCGTCAAACAGGCTGCGGTAGCGTTCTTCGCTGGACTTGAGCGCTTCATCCGCCGATTTACGCTCAGTGATTTCTTTTTGCAGCTTGGCGTTTGCCTGGGATAACTGAGAGGTGCGTTTTTCCACCATTTCTTCGAGTTGTTGACGATATTTCCTCAACTCTTCTTCCGCTTCCTTTTTCTCCGTCATGTCCCGGGCCACGCCGACGCTGCCGATCAATTGATTATTGCTGTCTTTTAACAGACCGATGGAGATGTTAAAAACTATCACCTGGCCATTCTTCTTGCGCATCTTAATTTCGTATTCTTTGACTACCTCATTATTACGTAATAATTTTAACATGTTACTCAATTCTTGAGGGTCTTCATAAAACTCAAAAACCTTTTTCTTTTTGATTTCATTAAAACTATAGCCGAAAAGTTTCTCTGCGAATTTGTTCCATTTCAATAGCCGGCCACGCCTATCCACAATACCTATGGCATCGGGAGAATTTTCCAGGACGTTTTCCAGGCAATCCTTGATCATCTCGAGTCGGGCCACCTTATTACGCAACTCCTTTAATTCCTTGAGAAGTTGCTCTTTGCTCTTTTCTGCGTCTTTCATGCCTTCCCTTTCTTAGCGGGTGACCAACGTTTCCTAAAAATCTAAGGGCGCATTTCGAAAGCCGGGAAAGTTCCTTCACTAGCAGGCCTGAGGGTAACCTGACCTCGGCTCCACAATAATGCCGGCTAAGGAATTGGATCACCATCCATATTTATCCCACATTATTTCTATGTGAGCCTTAATCCTGACCTGATTTGGCTAACTCAGGATAAATTCCCCACATTCCCCCCCACCCCTAATAACGGGAGTAGGTGATCATATCTTTTTCAAACTCCACGGTTACTTCGTCGGTCAGAGACGGGCGGATGGTGGGCAAAATCTCAAAAATGGTG
Source organism: Syntrophales bacterium (assembly GCA_028688935.1). Lineage (GTDB taxonomy): Bacteria > Desulfobacterota > Desulfobaccia > Desulfobaccales > 0-14-0-80-60-11 > SURF-52. The sequence goes on along the minus strand of JAQTXE010000020.1, from coordinate 8,611 downwards.
TCCGTCGTTACCCGGTAATCATGCGCGGTGGCCAGTTCCTGTTCAAACGCGAACTGCGCCACCTGCTGAAAGAGATATTCTATATCTGCCGGGGTAAATTTTAAGGTCATCTTGATGATCCGCTTCAGATCCACTTCGCCAATATTTAACTTGGAAAGGTAGTATCCCAGGATATTAGCCCTCTCGTCCTCGTTCAGAGTCCCCACCGGGATGATGCAATCAAACCTGCCCGGACGCAGCATGGCCGCATCGAGCTGCCTGATATAGTTGGTGGCGCAAATCAGGAGGATGTTGCTTCCCTGATTCTTAAACAACGGCACCTGTTTAAGAAATTCATTGGTGATGGACTTATCCACCCGGCTGGCCTCATCCCGGCTGCCGGCAATCTCTTCAAACTCGTCGATAAAAATGACGGCTTCTTGCAGGCTCCGGGCTTTTTCCAGGATCTGCCGCAGATTAGCCCCCAACTTATCGGTGCCGTCCGCCATCAGCATACTGGGAGCAATCTCGATGAACCACCAGGACAGGGCTCCGGCTATGGCCTTGGCGAAATGCGTCTTGCCGGTGCCCGGAGGTCCGAAGAAAATAATGGTCTTGGGCGGCACCACGCCATGTTTTTGGGAGAGGTTAAGCCTGGTCAAAGGCAGAATAATTCTTTTCTGCACAATCTGTTTCGGCGGTTGGGTGTCGGAGATGGTCTGCCACATTTTTTGGCTGAGGGTCTGCGCCCCCATCTCCTGCAAGGTATCTCGCTGTTGATAGGCCAAATATTCCTCCCGGGCCTGCTCCATATTTTCCAGAAAATCGATGCAGGCCACCCGCATCCCCACGTCCCGGCCCAGCTTTTCCGACATCAGCCATTTATGCTGCATAATTCTGGGCCACAAATCCGCGGCCACCTCCGGTTCCATCCGGGTGCCGTTAATCTCAAAGATTTTACTGGCACACAATTGCGGCGAGATCACTTCCGGTAAAGCCGTTTCCACGGTTCCTCTCCTCCCTAACAAACAGCAGCGTTACCCGAACCGGCGTTTATGCCGGTTATTCATCAAAGGAATATTTTGCCTAGAGGCGAACCTGGTGTTCGCCCCCGCGCTTTACATTTCTTTGACTGCAAGTCCCCGTAACCTCTGCGAAAGCGTCTTTTTTTTGTCACCCTGAGCGAATTCTTGTCATCCTGAGTGAAGCGAAGGATCTCGTATTTTAGCGCCTGGGATCCCCAAACCGGGTGTAATCAGCGTCACGGCCTGGAAAAGCTTTGCTGTCAAAAACGGGATTCTTCTCTCCGCTGCGCTCCGTTCAGAATGACAAAAGAGGTACTTTCGCCTAGGTCTCAACTCAGTATTATACCGGTTGCCGAAAGTTTTTTCCGCTCCCCCTCACCCTGACCCTCTCCCCCCATCGGGGGGAGAGGGAATAAGAGGAAAGAACTTTTGGCAAATGCTATAAAATACCTCCAGGGGCCGCCTGATGCTTGTTCCATGACCATCTCATGAAAGACATCATCCCGCAGTTCTCAAAAATTGGTAATTGATGGATTCTGCTGAATTGAAGATTAATGCTTGCAGGGATTTGGTTAAGTAAGAGGCATGCCCGCCGGTCCGTTCATCCCGGTTAACCGAAATATTATCATCTTCTGCCCCTGGGGCAAGCTAGAATTTCGCTAATTTAAGGTTATCCGCCAAAAAGCGGTTATATTCCCGGAAGATAGCCATCAGGGCCCCAGAGCCCGTGCCTGGCTTTCCCTAATCCCCATCCATTTCCCTGGTTCCCAAGCTCCTGCTTGGGAACCCCCTTGGCTGCGAAGCTCTGCTTCGCTAAAAACCCCGGCAACCCCGACAGCACCCTTCCGGTTGCCAAGCTGAGCCAAACCCTAAAAAATACGTCCCCAAGCATAAGCTTGAGGATGAGAGCTAACTAATATCTATAATTTTAAAGATTCTAATTATATCGCTGATATATAGCAGTGATCGACACTATCTTAGTTTGCGCTTTGAGCAGTAACTTACTGCCTCACTCTCCGTTCTGGGGCAGGGCAAAATAAACAGTAGCGCCCTCGTTGATCTTCCCTTCCGCCCAGACGCGGCCGCCGTGTTTCTGGACAATGCGTTTGACAATGGCCAGGCCGACGCCGGTGCCTTCCTAGTCCTTCTGCAGGTGCAGGCGTTGGAAGGGACGGAACAGCTTGCTTGAATAAGTCTCATCAAACCCCGCCCCATTGTCCTTGACGGAATAGATATTTTCTTTGCCCTCAGTCCATCCTTTCACTTCAATGATCGCGGTTTTCTTCAGTCTGGTGAACTTGATGGCATTAGACAGCAGGTTCTCCATGACCTGGTAAAATAAGGAGGTATCGCACCGGCATGGAGGCAGGTCGCCAATGATTAGCCGCAAATCTCTTTTGGGAACCTGGGCCCGGAGTTTTTCGAAAACCTGACTGGTGATGGTGGCCAGGTTGATGATGGACTTTCTTACCGGCTGACGTCCCAGACAGGACAGTTCCAGCAGGTCATCGGTGAGTTTTTCCATCAGTCTGGCGTTATCCACCACGACATTGAGAAGGCGGAGACTTTCTTGATCGAGCTGGGCCGAGTGCTCCTCCAGCAGCATCCGGGAGAAGCCTTGAATAGCGCGGATCGGGGCCTTCAGATCGTGGGATACCGAGTATGAGAAGGACTCCAGCTCCTCGTTGGCCGCCTCCAGGAGTAGCTGCTGGGATCCGAGGTAGTCGGTCACCTTTTCCAGTTCCTCCTTTTGGACGGTCAGCTCTTCCGCCTGGGACTTGAGTTCTTCATTGGTCACTTGCAACTCCTCGGTAAGTGCCTGTTGCTCCGATAACAGCCTCTGGCGTTCCACTTCCTTCTGCTTGCGCGCGGTGATGTCCGTAAGACTCACAATGTAGCCCTGGAGTACGCCATTATCGCCATAGAGCGGACCCGCGTCCAGGAGTACATGGAAGATCCGGCCTGCCTTGCACTTAAAGGTTGCTTCCTTACCTCGAAGAATTTTCCCGTTTTGCAGGGCCTTCAGGGAGAAGGCCTGGGCAAAAGGCAGGCTCGAGTCGCTTCCATTAGTAATAATGGAGAGGGGGAAAGCCTTTTCAAAATGCTGCAATAAAGGGTTCCCGTCATATAGCTCAAGAGCGGCCCGGGAGGTTTGAGTAATGACGCCGCCGGCATCGCAGACCACGATGACGTGTTCCGCCTGATCCAGGATGGCCCGGGACAGGCGTCCCTCGGCCAGGATTTCTTCCTGGCGTTTCTGCTCCGTCAGGTCGGTCACCGCCAGGCAGATCGCATCAGGGACGTTCTCCAACTGCATGCTGCTGAGGTAGAGATAGACCGGGACCATCCTGCCGTCCGCAGCCCGCAGGCGGATTTCGCCTTTGCAGGCTTCCTGCCGCGCCTTGGCCGCCAGGGCTTCGAACCATTGGCGCTCCGCCTGGGGGACATAATCAGAGAAACAGGAGCCGATAAATTTTTCCAGGGAAACCTGCAACAGCCCCGCCAGCACCCGGTTGGCGTAGATAATAGTGCCGTCCGAGGCCAGCAGGGTGACGGTGCCCTCGTTTATGGTCTCCACCAGGACGCGGTAAGGGTGATCCGCGCCCTTGAGAGTATATACCTGGTCCCCTTGGGGCCCGGAGACCACCAGGGCGTCCACCTCCCCTTCGCGGATGGCCCGCAGGGTGTCCTCCGCTTCTTCCAGGCGGGCGCGGAGTCCGCGATGATCTTTTTGATGGGCTCCGGCAGTTTCCGCACCAGGGTGGGGATGGCCAAGATCTGGTCGCCCTGGGCCAGCTGGGGGTTCTCCAGGAGGTCGATGATTTCAATGGAATACTTGCCCTTGAGGTGCTCTTCGCAGAGCTTTTTCAGGTTGGCAAAGGCCTCCACGCACTTGGGGGTCATGCCCGCCACGTACAGCCGCAATTCCCATTCCTTTTTCTCTCCTCTCGTCATCGGCTCAGGCTCCTTTCCCCGTGGGGGCGTCGGCCTTGCGCAGGGCGGCCAGTTCCGCCCGTTCCCGGGCCGCCACTCTGGCCCTCTCTTCCGCCTGGCTTTGCAGCGCTTGCACTTCGTCTTCCTCGCCGGCAATCTCCGCTTGCAGGGCCGCGACCTGGGCCTCCATAACCTGGCGTTTGCGCTCCAGGCTGCGGCGGCGGCGCTCCAGTTCCGACTGGGCCTCTATCGCCGCGGCCTTCTCCTGGCTTTCCTGCTGCACCCGGGCCGAACCGGTGAAGACCCCGCCGGGTCCGACGTAGGCGTCCACCAGGTCGATGCCGTTATCGGAGATGATAAATTCCCGCATCTGATTGGAATGCGCCATGCCCCGGGATTTAAGCAGGTGAAAGATGCGGTTGCGCTCGCCGTTGCTCTCGATACTCAGGAGCAGCAGCCAGGAGTCCATCAGGGAGGAGATGCCGCTGGTGGTGGTCTCCAGTTCGCCGGGGTGGGTCAGGTTGGTGAACAGGGTGGTGATCTGCCGGTTCTTGAAAAAGTCCACCAAACGCATCATCACCGATTTTACCTCACTCTCATCGGCCACGATGGAGAGATTGGTGATGGGGTCCATAATCACGGTCGCGGGCTGATATTCGTTGGTCAACTTGTGGATCACGGCCAGGTGCATCTCCAGGCCGTAGAGGGTGGAACGGGCCGCATGGAATTTTAGGAGCCCCTTTTTGACCCAGGGCTCCAGGTCCAGGCCGATGGAGCGCATGTTGCGGATAATCTGGGCCTGGGATTCCTCGAAGGCGAGATAGAGGCAGCGCTCGCCCCGGCGGCAGGTAGCGTCGGCGAAATAGGCGGCCAGGCTCGACTTGCCGGTGCCCGCGGTGCCGGAGACCAGGACGCTGCTGCCCCGGTAATAGCCCTGGCCCTCCAGCATGGCGTCCAGGCGGGGGATGCCGGTGGTGACCCGCTCGCTGGTGACCCCGTAGTCCAGGCCCAGGGAGGTGATGGGCATGATGGAAATGCCCTTCTCGTCGATCAGGAAGGGGTACTCGTCGGTGCCGTGCAGGGAGCCCCGGTACTTGACGAAGCGCAGGCGCCGGGTGGCCATCTGGCCCGTGATCCGGTGGTCCAGGATGATGACCGCGTCGGAGACGTACTCCTCGATGCCGTGGCGGGTGAGGGTGCCTTCGCCCCGTTCCCCGGTGATGATGGCGGTGACGCCCTTGTCTTTCAGCCAGCGGAAGAGGCGGCGCAGCTCCGAGCGCAGGATGAGTTCGTTGGGCAACCCGGCGAAGAGGGCCTCGATGGTGTCCAGGGCCACCCGTTTGGCGCCGACAGCGTCGATCTGGTAACCCAGGCGGATGAACAATCCTTCCAGGTCGTATTCCCCGGTCTCTTCGATCTCGCTGCGCTCGATATAGACGTGATCCAGGGCGAGTTTCTTTTTCTCGATCAGGGCCGGCAGATCGAAGCCCAGGGAGGCGACGTTTTTGATCAACTCCCCGGTGCTTTCCTAGAAGGAGACGAAGACCCCGGGCTCGCCGTATTCCATGGCCCCCCGGGCGATGAACTCCATGGCCAGCAGGGTCTTGCCGCAGCCGGCCGCGCCGGCTACCAGGGTGGGCCGGCCCTGGGGCAGGCCGCCGTTGGTGATGTCGTCGAGCCCCTTGATGCCGGTGGGGCATTTGGCCAACTGGGTCAATCCGGACTCATCCTGCTTTTTTTTCCGGGCCATGGATTCCCTTTCCTCCTCTTCCCGAGCCAATTCAACCCGAACTCTTAAGTAATGATCAGCGGAGCATAATTCAAAGTATTAATCTTTAAAGCAATTTAGTATAGATCAATTCCACTATACTTCCATTTTTTTTCAAAATATTTTCAAGCCATTGTGCATCTGGCAGGGATCTGCCGGGACTCTCCTTCTGAAGTCTCCGATTGGCATAACTCGGCTGGTGTCAATGGCCGGATTTTAAAACTCGGAGAACAACTAACTTAGGGTTCTTTTGTCATTCTGAGCGCAGCGAAGAATCCCGTATGTTATGGAAAAGACGAGATTCTTCACTCCGCTACGCTCCGTTCAGAATGACAAATATTGTTTTATTATCACTAATTCAGGCTTCTTCGCCCGGAGAGTCATCTTTGACAGGCAGGTCGGCAACCGCGCCGGGGACCAAAAACGTCTGTAATGCCTCTTCCACCCTTTCTAAGTTCACCAGGGTGTCGTAGCAGGGGCCGTGAGGGCGGTGGTTGATGATGCCGTAGACGGGGAGGGGGTAGCTGTCCTGGATGCCGCTGGAGAGGTCCCGTTCGCAGGCCACGGCGATGATCAGCTTCGGCCGCCGCTCCACCACGATCCTACGGGCCAGGGTGCCGCCGGTGGCCACCGCGATGCCCACCCCGTACCTGTCGGAGAGCTCCGCCAGGCCCTTGATGGGACACTTGCCGCAGCGCTGGCAGTGGACGATGTTGCCGGTGATCCTGAACTTGCATTCGTGGAACTGGAGGCAGTGGGGCATGAGGAGCAGCAGCTTGTCCGGGGTGGCCTTCAGGTGCTGGGCCAGGACCAGCTGGTTGTTGATGGCAATGAAGGAGCGCTGCACCTGGTCCTTGGAGACGCCGCAGATTTTGCCCACGCCGCTCATCAGGGGCAGCAGCAGCTTGATCACCACCCCCCGGAGCTTTTTGGAGAAGAAGAGGTCCCGCCCCAGCATCACGGTGAAGGCCAGCATGGCCACCACCCCTAAAACCAGGAACAGCAGCACCAGGAAACTGGTTCCCAGGATCAAGGGCATCTTCGGGTGGAGAGTGGTGAGGCCCACGTAGGGCACATACCAGAGGACCGCCAGGATAACGGCGAAGAGGACGCAGGTAACCACCAGGAGACCCAGAAAGATGCGTTTCTGGGGCCTCAGGGAATTACCGCCATCCAGAATTTTAGGGGAGTCGTCCATCTGGAACTTACCCCAACACTTGATTGATTAAAGGATTCCCCCGGAGGAACTCCGCCGCGGCCAGGCGTTTATGTCCGGCCAGTTGCAGCTCCTGCACGGTGATGCTGCCCCGGCCGCAGGCGATCTCCAGCCCTTGGGGGAGGAGACGCAGCGCCGTGCCCGGGGCCGCCAGGATATCCAACTCCTGTTGCCTCCGGGCCCCGAAAACCCGCAACACCTTGCCCTGGCTCAAGGTATAAGCTCCCGGCCGGGGGTCCAGCCCCCTGATCCAGTTGGCCACCTCGGAGGCCAGAAGTTTCCAGTTGATGCGGCGCATCTCCGGGATGAGCAGGGGCGCATAAGTAACCTGCGCCTCATCCTGGACCTCCCGCACGGCTTCCCCCCGGCGCAGCATCTCCAGGGCCTGCACCAGCAGCACAGCGCCCCGGGCCGATAATTTTTCGCCTAAGGTGCCGGCGTTGTCTTCTTCCAGGATGGGGAGGCGCTCCTGTAAAAAAATCTCCCCGGTGTCCACCTCGTATTTCAGCCACTGAATGGTGACCCCGGTCTCCTTATCCCCCCGGATCAGGGCCCAGTTGATGGGCGCGGGCCCCCGGTAGCAGGGCAGCAGCGAGGCGTGGACATTTAAGACCCCCACCGGGGGCAGGGCCAGGATTTCCGGAGTGAGGATGCGGCCGTAGGCCACCACCACCATCAGTTCGGGTTCATCAGCCCGGAGTGCGGCCACGAAATCCGGATCCTTAAGGCTCCGGGGCTGCAACACCGGCAGATTCCAGGCCAAAGCCAGTTCCTTCACCGGCGAGGGGCTGACTTTGCGCCCCCGGCCCCGGGGTTTATCCGGCTGGGTGACCACCGCGGCCACTTCCTCCCCCGCGGCCAGCAGGGCTTCCAGGGAGGGTACCGCAAACTGCGGGGTGCCCATGAAGATCAGGCGCCAGGGTTTGGTGTTCATCGGCCCTTGGCCGCCAACTTCTTTTTGAGCCGTCTTAAATAGAGATTCCGTTTCAACCGGCTGACGTGATCGATGAACAACACCCCATTCAGATGGTCGATTTCATGCTGCAAGACCACCGCCAGCAGCCCTTCCCCGGTAATCTCGATGGGTTTGCCTTCCCGGTCCACCCCGGTGACCGTCACCCGGGCGTGGCGCCGCACTTCCGCGGCAAAATCCGCCACCGACAGGCACCCCTCTTCCCGGACGACCTCCCCTTCTCCGGCCTTGATACAAGGGTTGAGGATCACCTTCAGGTCCTTGGCGCCGTCCCGGTAGGCCACGTCCAAGATGATGAGCCTTTGGAGCACCCCCACCTGGTTGGCGGCCAGCCCGATGCCCGGCGCGGCGTACATGGTTTCCGCCATATCATCGATGAGACGTTGCAGCTCACCGTTGATTTTCTTAACTTCCTCAGCCTCCTGCCGCAAGACCGGTTCCGGTAATTGAAGAATTGGTAACTTTGCCATAGCTTATCTAACAAGTGGTAATAATTATTGATTCTACGGCAATTAAAAAAGCTTTTCAAGGGCTAGCTGAGCCGGGCCGGAAATTTGCAGACGCAGCTTGTTAGGGGGAGAGGTTATACTGGCTGCCCAAAGTTCCCTCCCTCACCCTGGCCCTCTCCGGCCACTGGGGCTTATCATTACCCACAAGTTCTTATCTTGTGGATATTATGAAATTTATTCCTCTCCCCTCGGGGGAGAGTAGGGTGA
>JAQTXE010000019.1 GCA_028688935.1 Syntrophales bacterium | reverse complement strand
CCTGGTTGAAGGTGGAGAAGTTGAAGGCGCCGCCGGTCTGACTAAAAGCGCCGCCGGCGTTCAGGTTGACGGTCCCGGCGGTGAGGCTGCCACCCTGGAGGTTGTAAGCCTGGCCTGAGCCAACCGTGAGTTCGACGCCGTTAAAAACACTACTGCCGCCGTATTGATTGAAGGTGGTGTAAGCCAGACTGCCGCCAGTCTGGTTAAAAGCCGCGCCCGCGTTGAGATTGATGGTCCCGGCCGCGAGATTGCCTCCCTGCAGGTTATAGACACCGCTGCCGCCGGCTTCGTAAGCCAGGATCAGGTTGCCGGCCACCGTGTGGGTGCCGCCGCTTTGGGTGAAGATGCCGCTGCCGGTCGAGCCGATAATCTCTGATGCACCGACGTTGAGGCTGCCGCTGCTCAAACCATAGGTGCCGCTGGCGCCGGCGTTCCAGCCCAGGGCGAGATTACCGGTCACCGTATGCGTGCCGCCGTCCTGGGTGAAGGCGCCGCTGCCGGAGAAGCCGATAACTTCGTTGGCGCCCACCGCGAGGTTGCCGCCGCTCAGATTATAGCTGCCGCTGGCGCCGGCGAAGTAGCCCAGGACCAGTTCATCACTCACTGTATGGGTGCCGCCGCTCTGGGTGAAGGTGCCCTTGCCGGAGTAGCCGATGCTTTCTGCATGGGCCGTGAGCTGGCCGGCGCCGTTCAAATTATAGGCGCCGCTGCTGCCGGCCATCTGGCCCAGAGCGAGTATATCGCCCACCGTGTGGGTGCCGCCGTTCTGGGTGAAGGTGCCGCTGCCGTAGTTGCCGATGTATTCCTCTTGGGCCTCGAGCTGGCCGGTGCCGCTCAAGTTATAAGAGCCCTTTTCGCCATACCCGTATCCAAGTTCCAAATCGTTCACCGTATGGGCGCCGCCGCTGAGGTTGTAGGTACTGTTGTTGTTCAGGTAAAGTTTGCTAAAGGTGGCGCTGCCGCCGGTCTGGTTAAAGGTGTTGAAGGAGAGGGTGCCGCCCGTCTGACTGAAGGCGCCCCCAGCATTTAGGTTAATGATGGGGGCCATGAGACTGCCTCCCTGGAGATCATAGCTGCCGCTGCTGCCGGCGTTGGCCGCGATGGTCAGGGTCCCGCCCAGGGTGTTCGTGCCTCCGGTTTGGGTAAAAGTGCCGCTGCCGGAGTTGCCGATGTATTCATTGTGGGCCGAAAGGTGACCGGTGCCGCTTAGTTCGTAAACGCCCTGGGCGCCGGCGTGGTAACCGAGATGGAGGTCATCATGCACCAGGTGAGTGCCGCCGCTCTGGGTGAAAGTGCCTTTGCCGGAGTCGCCGATGTATTCATTCGCGCCCCAGCCTATCTCGAGACTGCCGCCCCGGAGGTCATATACGCCGACCGCGCCTGAGCCGACCCCCAGGTACATATCATGGGCCACCGTGTGGGTGCCGCCGCTCTGGGTGAAAGTGCCGCTGCCATAGTCGCCGATGTATTCACTCCCGGCCGTCGTCAGGATAGCGCTGCCGCTCAGGTCGTAGGTGCCGCTGCTGCCGGGTTGTCGGCCCAGGATGAGCTGGGTGCTCACATAATGGCTGCCGCCGCTCTGGGTGAAGCTGCCGGTGGTGGAGTAGCCCAGGTATTCTATATCGGACTGGTAATAACCGCCGCTCTGCACAATGCTGCCCGCGCCCCCGTTGCCGATGTATTCCTCGCTGCCGGCCATAAAGGTGCCGCCGCTCAGGTGATAGGACCCGCTGGCCCCGGGATTATCGCCCAGATAGAGGGAATCGTGGAGTTTATGGAACCCTCCGCTCTGGGTGAAGGTGGCGCTTCCCGCCTTGCCGATATGGGCATCGTTGTATACTTCAAGGGTGCCGTTGCTCAGGTTATAGGACCCGCTGCCGCCGGGATTATTGGCCATATAGAGATTAAAGGCAGTATGGGAACCGCCTGTCTGGGTAAAGGCGCCGGTCCCTCCCTGGCCGATATATTCATCGCCATAGTCCCCGGTGCCGACCTTGAGGCTGCCGCCGGACATGTTGAAGGTGCCGCTGCCGGAGGCCCCGATGACCGCCATAGAGGTCATGAGAGTGCCGTTGTTCAGGTTATAGGTGCCGCTGTCGCCGGCCTTCTGGCCCAGAACGAGTCCGTTGTCCACCGTGTGGGTGCCGCCACTCAGGTTGTAAGTGTTGTTGCCGTTCAGGTAAAGTTCGCTAAAATTGGCGCTGCCGCCGTTCTGGTTAAAGGTGGTGAAGGTCAAGGTGCCGCCGGTCTGACTGAAGGCGCCCCCGGCATTCAGATTGATGATTGGGGCTGTGAGACTGCCTCCCTGGAGATCATAGGTGCCGCTGCTGCCGGTGTTGGCCGCGATGGTCAGGGCGCCGGCCACGGTGTTCGTGCCTCCGGTTTGGGTGAAAGCGCCGCCGCCGGAGTTACCGATGTATTCATTGCCGGCCGCAAGCTGACCCGCGCTGCTCAATTCATAGGAACCCTGGGCGCCGGAATAGTGTCCGAGATGGAGGTCATCTTGCACCGTGTGGGTGCCGCCGCTCTGGGTGAAAGTGCCGCTGCCGTAGTTGCCGAGGTATTCATGCGCGCCCTGGCCCAACTCGAGACTGCCGCCCCGGAGGTCATATACGCCGACGGCGCCTGGGTAGGCCCCCAGTGACATGTCTTGGGCCACCGTGTGGGTGCCGCCGCTCTGGGTGAAAGTGCCGCTGCCCGCCATGCCGATGTATTCATGGCCGGCCGCAAGCTGGCCGGAGCCGCTCAGGTTGTAGGCGCCGCTGCTCCCGCTGTTTTGGCCCAATTCGAGGTTGAACTGCACGGTGTTGGTGAAACCGTCCTGGTTCACCGTGCCCGTACTGTTCCGCCCGACATATTCATCGTCAAAGGAGATGTTTCCGGTCACCGTATAGGTGCTACCCATATCCACGACCAGCTCTGCCGCCAGGGATAAACCCGGGGCCAGGGCCAGCGCCAGCCCCAGAATCATTATCCGCATTGCCCGGAAATTCATAGAACTCTCTCCTCCCCTTGATGCATCACCATGCTTCATCTTTAACAGGCAATTCCGCGTCAGCATCCAGTCTAGTGGCCGCAAAAAAGGAATCAACATATTTGGGATGAAACAGCCAAAATCCGGGATGGAACGCCTGGCGCGGCAATTGACTTTTGCTCCTCCGGGTGAAAATATCTTCGCAGTCAACATTACTTAATAAACAATAACAATGGCGGCGATAGATTAATTCCGCTCAAGGTTGTTCGGTGAGACGGTAAGGGGATAAGAAACAGGAGGAAGAGGTGTGTAACATCCAAAAGTGGAAGTTAATCGTTCTTACCGCGGTCCTGGTGGGAGGGCTGTTGGGTAGCTGCCGGGCGCCGGCCTGGGCCGGCGCGGCCTCCACGGCCGTGGGCTGGGTCGTGGGCGCCAGCAATAGCGGCTACGGCCTCATTCTGCACACCACGGACGGCGGCGCCCATTGGGTGCGCCAGGGCTCCAGTGAGGAGACCCCGGATGTCAGCCTCAACGGGGTTTGCGCCATCGACCGGAACAACGCCTGGGCTGTGGGGATCAACACCGGGGGCTACGGGACGATTTTGCGCACTACGGACGGCGGCGCCCATTGGGTGCGGCAAGGAGACCCGAAGCAAATACCCGACCTGGAACTTTCCCACGTCTATGCCCTTAACCGGGACTGCGCCTGGGTGGTCGGCTATGATGGCCTGATCTTGCATACCGCGGACGGCGGCCGCACCTGGGTCCGCCAGGGGGAGGGACTGGTGACGTCGCCGGCGGGTTTGCAGGGGGTCTATGCCCGGGATCCTCTCCACATCTGGGCCGTAGGTTCACCTTTGCCAAACGGCTCTTGCGGGGTCATCCTCCGCAGCACGGACGGCGGCGCCAGTTGGCAACGACAGACCTACACTCCCCGGCAGGACATTCGAGCGCCATACCTTATTTCTGTCCACGGAAGTTCGCCGCATACCGTCTGGGTGGTGGGCAGCGGCACAGTCATGCGCTCCACCAACGACGGTGAGACCTGGGAGGACCTGACCCCGGGTTCCAGTATTCTTGATTATAATGACATATTTGCCCTGGACGCCAGCACGGTGTGGCTGGTGCGGGACCAGGGCGGCATCTTCAAATTCGACGGCAGCCAGTGGCAGCAACAGCCCTCATACCAGGACGGTTATTATCTCTTGGGAATCAGCGCCCTGGACGGGGAGACGGCCTGGACGGTGGGAACCCGTTCCGTTCCCGAAGACCCGCCGGGCATTATCCTCTTCAAAGAGAAAGGCCAGGATTGGACCGTCCAACCTTTTGCGCCCAATGCCAACCTGTATGACGTTTCTTTTGTCCCCCAAAATAGAGGAAGGGCCCTGCCCGCCATTTATCAACTCCTCTTTGGCGCGGGCCCACCCTGATTTATCCTCTTGGAACTGTCCTGAAAAGTTACAAGTGGTAGCACAGGCTTTCCAGCCTGGGCAGCTTACCGGGGCGGGCGAGACGCCCGCCCTAGGGACCGATTTTTCATAATTTAAGGGTGAGCCAACGGCTCATGGGCGACTGCTATGAGTTAGCGCACCCTCAACCCCGGCGTGCCGGGCCGATGGCGGCGATAGTCCGGATTTGGGCATGGGTCATCGTCTCCGCGGCAGGCGCTTAAGCTTCTTCCAGGGCCTGCAATTCCCGGGAACTGCGACGGACATTCCCGGACAGCACCTTGGCGACATTAAAGAGCAATTTCAAGACCACGGCCGGCTCCACCCGGAATAAGGCAACAAACTCCTCATAGGGCAGAATAAGCACTTCCGAAGCTTCATCGGCCCAGACATCAGCGGAGCGCGGTTTGGCGTCCACCAGGGACATTTCCCCGAAGATGACTCCCGGTCCGAAGGTTAACACCCGTTTACCCCGTTCCCCCTGGGTCAGGCGCATCTTGATGGTTACCAGACCTTTGGTCAACAGGAATAAGTCCCGGTTGGCGTCACCCTGGCGCATCAGGACTGCGCCTTTTTGATAACCCCTGGCCAGCAGCCGGGGGCGCAGGATCTCCAGTTCCCGGGCGGTAAAACCCTGGGTGATATCCATCCGCTCCAGGGGGACTTCCTCTAATCCGGCCGGGGAATGGCTCCGGGCCAAAAGAGCTTCCTCGGTCCATTCCAGGGCGGCATCCGTATCCGGGAAAAATTGGCCGTTTTTAAGGGCCTTATTCAAGTCCATGATCTCTATAAACTTCCAGAGGGCCGGGTTGCCCTCCAGATAGCTGATGCATAAGTGTTTCCCCCGTATGGCCGCGCTATCGATCAGGTGCAGGATGATGTTGGCTCCGGTGCTGTCAACTTCATTTACCCGCTTCATATCCAGAATACTGTAGTCAACTGTTCCCCAAGTCCCCTCAACTTCCTTGGCCAGACTTTCGGCAGACCCGAAAAACAGAGGCCCCTGGATTTCAAAGACTGCAATCCTTCCGCCCTCTTGCTCCAGGATAGCGCTGTGGGCCCCGGGGCGCCGTTTCTTCGAATGCACCTGGTCTCCGTAGTAAGTGCGCCGGATCACCGACTTTCCCATCTTGGCAATAAAGAGCAGCGAAGCAATAACCACCCCAAGGCCCACCGCCTCGATCAGGTTGAACATGAGGGTTATTACGGCCACCAGCATGGAAATCAACAGGTCAAACAGGATATCCTTCTCCTGTTTAAAGGGAATTTTATGGCGCTGCCGGACCCGGACGGCCAGTTTCTTGATTATGTTTACGGTGCCTTTATCCACCATGGCCATGGCCAAGGCGATGATAATCCCGGCAATTACCGCCAGGGGAATCTTCCCCACCAGGGGGCCCAGCGCCAGAATAACTAGGAGGATGATAACGCTGAACATCATCCCGGCCAGAGAGGTCCGGCCGCCGGCCTTATAATTGGCCACAGTCCACGACACACCCCCGGCGGCAAAGATCGCGCCGAAGCCTGAAGAGACGATATTACCGATTCCCTGGCCGATAAGTTCGCGATTGCTGCGGTGACGGTTGCCGCTCAGGTGATCCGAGGCCACACAGGTCAGGAGAGACTCCAGAGAACCCAGTAATCCCAGGACCAGACCGGGGATGAAGAGATCTGGCAGAAAGGCCCTCACCTGTTGGATATCCCAGGTCCGCAGCAGATTGAAATAGACGACCGGTTCCGGCCATCCGGTGCTGATCTTGCCGACGAGGGGACCCAGGGAGGAGAAGCCGTTGATGGCTCCTAGGCCGTAGTAGAACGCAGTTCCCGCCACCAATCCGGCAATACTGCCGGGAATAGCCTTGATCCAGCGCGGCGCCAGGAAAATGGCAGCCAGCGTGGACCCCCCCACAAACAGAGTCAAAGGCTCGACGCTGGAAAGATGCAGGAGAACCGCGGTAAAATCCGACTTGCCGCCGAGGCCCAGAAGGGGGCCGAGTTGATTCTGGGCCATAACCAAGGCGATGCCGTTGGTGAATCCGGCCACCACCGGATAGGGGACATATTTACTGATGTTGCCGCAACCCAGCGCGCCCAGGCAGACCTGAAAAATCCCGCCGATGAGGACGGTGAGGGAAACCAGGCCGACGATCACCGCCGCCCTGGGGGCCATGGCCCCGGGAATATGCGGATTCGCCGCCAGGACCGCCACCAGAGAGGCCAAAACCAGGGTGGAGGAAGCCTTGGGCGCGGTTATCTGCAGGGGATTGCCCCCGAGCCAGGCAGCGAAGAAGCCGGCAAAGACCGCGGTATAGAGACCGAGGAGGGCGCCCGGGGCGACAAAATCAACCCCGAGGGGCGCGAAAACGATGATGCCATAACCGATGCACGTCGGCATGGCGACGGTGGCCGCGGTCAGCGCCCCGGAAAAATCTCCCTTGAAGTTGGCAAAGGTCGCCATTCTTGCTCCCGGCTGCAGCCAAGGATAATAACTTGGATTATGGTGAAGAATGAATGACCGGATCAATCCGGAATCGAGGCCAACTAGTGTCGGCCTTGTCTCTCCTCCGGGGGTTGGGAGGGGAAATATAATTCTTCAGCATTCTTTCTGGCAATCCTTTCACTTAAATGCAAGGGGAGCAGATTGATCAGGTTGTTGTAACGGGCGACAGTCTTGCCAAGGTGCTCAAAATGGCCGCACAGATCGGTGCCCAGCATAAACCGGTCGGGGAAATCTTTAATAAGCTTGACCCAGGTCGGCTTAGGCTCCAGGCAGTGGCAAACGGCATCTTCGTAAATTACCCAGGATAAATCCACCCACAGGTTCTGGTGGCAGATCAACATTTCCCGGATCATGGCTGCATAATTCTTATGAGAGACACGCCGGGAACAGCCGCAATGGGCCCAGATAAAGGTAGTCTGCGGGAATTTCTCCAGAGTTTCTTTCATTTCGTGCAAATATTCAAAGCGGTCATGATGGCCCGCGGAGGTGCTGTTTTGATGGATGCATACCGGCAGATTCCTTTCGGCGCAGAAGGCATACACGTCATAGAGCGCCGGATGGTTCACCCGGGCCGGTTCCCCCTCGGTCAGGGCCGTGAGATCATCGTGCCTTAACAGCAATTCACCGATGCCCTGCCAAAAGGGATATTTGTTAAACATAAATTCAACATAATCAATCGCCAGGCGGTCTGTGGGGTTGAAGCCGCAAAGAGTGGGAGCCAGCATACTTTGCTCCTCAACTGAAAGTTTTAAATATTCGCTGGCCACGATTTCATCAGTGCTGGCGAAGTAATAACAGGGGGAATCATCATCAAGGTAATAGCTGGGCCTTTCCGGTTCGGATTCCGCCCATTTTTTGATTACGGGCAAGCCAAAGATGACGGATTTACCGATATTCGCCTGCTTCATTTTGTCAATTAAAGCCCGCAGTCCTTCAGTTTTTTGGCTAAAATCAACCAAATGCAAATGCATGTCCGTCACTGACATTCTGGCTCCTTCTTCAGCGACCTGATCAATCTGTTTTTTGAAGTGATGGGAAAAACTCATAATCTTCCTCACTCGCTCCAAGGTTTGTATCAAGCAAAGTATCACCTTAATCTTTGCTGAACTTTCCTTATGTAATCATAAAGCTCCTGCATTTGCTGATCCGAGATTTTATCCTTTGGAAAGGCCGGCATTATGGGGCGGGAGCCATCCGGCCGCTTCGGATTTCGATTGAAGGCCAGAAAAACCGTGAAATTCTGCAATTTCGGCGATCCGATGACAGGTAGTCTATGGTTAAAAATATTGTCCCCATAAGGGTGGCAGGCCCCGCAAGAGGCATGGTAAAGTGTGGCTCCGGCCGTGGGCTTTTCTGCGGGAGGTGTACAGGTGCCTCCCAGAACCAGTTGGCCGCCATAATATCCCAGGCCAACCACCGTCAAGAAGCACAGGGTGTAGAGGAACAAATTGCTCTTGGTTCCCATCTTCAAAATAACCGGGAAAACCAGGAGAACCGCAAGCGCTCCGGTCAGGATGAGCTTGATTTCAATGGAAGCCAGCCAGGCGCCGCCATAATAATGGCACCAATCCAGATAGCCCGTCAGGGCTGTGAAGACCAGGAAAACCAAGGCGATCAACACACAATAGCGGGCCGCGGCGGTCAAATTAGGCCGCTTCAGCCACCAAGCGGCCAAGCCCAGCAGCAAAGCCCCCACCACCAACCCGATGGGCATGTGAGCCAGGGGAGGATGGATACGATGGGTGTAGCCGATGTTTTGCAGGAACTGGTAGATAGAATCCATCAAACTTGATCCGAAACTTACCCGTATAATCTCCCGGAGAGCAGTTCAAAACAGACTTCAGGTCAATCTCAGGTTTTCATAGCAACCCTTAAATGATGAACCAAACATTCAGGTAAAGGGTATTATTGTCCGCGGCGTTCCGGCCCAAGCCGTCGTAATTGGTGCGGGCACCGTTAAACCGGTCATAGATGGTGTATTGAATGGAAATCTTGGTTTTATCCCAGGGCAGGTAATCCGCCTCCAGGACGAAACCATTGGTGTGGGGCTGCCCCGTTCTGCTCCCGAAGAGAGGGACTTCTCCGGGATAAAGCAAGGCATCCCGGGTCCCGGTGGTGGAAAAATAGCCCACCGAGCCCCCCAGCGCGCCGATTCCACTCCGATACCAATAGTTGAGGTTAATCCTGAAGGTATCCAGGGAGTTGGACCGCCGGGCCGCCCGGCCCAAGGCGACGCTGGCGTCCCGGTTCTGCTCTTCGTGAATCCAGGTAGTCTGGGCCGAAAAAAGGTGCTTTTTCAGGAGGTATTGATATTGCGCGTCCAGGCCGACATCGGTGAACTGGTCGCTGGCGCCCCGGCTCTGGTCTGCCGGGAAAACCCGGACAGCCATGCCATAAGTGCCCAGTTCGAAGGAGTGCTGTTTCCAGTTATGCTGCAAGGCCACACGCCAATAAGGGGCAAAGCCGTCCACCATCTCCCGGGTGACGGTGCCCGCGCCCAAGAACTGAAAGGGTCCTTTGCGGGCGGTGCGGTAAAGGCTGACTTCCGCATAAACCAGGTTATTCCAAAAGGCATAGGCCCCGATGCCGCCCACTTGCAGGCCCAAGGCATTATCGATTTTGGCCGTGGCCCCGGGAAAGGGACCCACGGTGGGAAAGACGTACCGGAAACTCCTGGCCGGGGTGCTGTTCCAGACGTCTTGCACGGTGGGATTATTATTGAGGGTAAGGCCATAAATCAGGTTTAAACCCTTGTCCCCAATGGTTGTGGTCCGGGCATAGCGCAGATCCGATTGGTACAAGAGGAACTTGTTGCTGACCCCGTCATAGTTCCCCTGGGTCAGGGTTCCCAGGTGGGCATAAATTTTCCCCCCGTAGTACAGGCTCAAGTTTTGGGGGGCATTGACATTATCGTTTCCCCGGGATTCAAAAGCCGGGGTTTTCGGAGGCATTGACTTTTCCACATTGGTAAAAGAAAACTGGGCTCCCGCGGATAGCGGCGGTGGGAACTCATAGGACTTGCCGCTTTTACTTAAAGTATAGCCGCCCAGCTTGAAGGTGCGCCCGAAGGGCGTCAATTCCGGGAAGACCGTATGGCAGGCATTGCAAGCCATCCCCGTTTGCCGGGTAAAACTCGGAATAGCCCGGGCCTCCGTCCAGGCCAGCAATAACAAGAAACCCGCCACTCCCAGAGTCGTGATGAGAATTTTAATTTTTGCCCCCAGCATCATTCCCCCTTGGAATTAGAGCCTAAGGTTGGGTTTTTCCTCACTTTCCGACTCATGGCGTCCCAGCGGTTATTTTTTGAAAGTTCTCATATAGTCGATGAGGCCTTTCATCTCCTGTGCATCCAAGTCGAACGCGGGCATGGCCCCCACCCCATTGAGGGTGGCCGCGGTTATCCTTTGATTATTGGGGGTTTGCCAATACTGGGAAGAGGTGAAATCAGTGGGCTTGGGACTCAGGGCATCTCCGGCCGGTCCCTTTCCGTCCCCCCCGGCGCCGTGGCACAGGGCGCATTTATCGATATAAAGAGAGCGTCCTGCTTCCAGGGCGCATTGCGCCTTTGGGGACCACATGAGGATCGTACCCATAAACACCGCAGTTGCCACCCAAGCAAGAGTTTTTTTCATGCAGATGATGCCTCCCTATTAATAAAATTTCTTTTGGGCCCCTCCGGCCTTACCAGGCCCCCCGGGCCGCACCTCCGGGGAATAGTAACCTCCGGGGAAATCCCTGACCGGCAGGTAGGCCCGCCGGGGAGGGTTGACCGCCAGGGAGAGATAGCTGCCGTTCTGCTGCAGGAGGGCTTTGCGCCCCAGCAGTGTGTCCACGGCTGGCGATACGGCCCGGGGGTCCCAGCCGCCAGACGCGCAATGCTCTTCTATCTGTGTCAAGCTGCAGATCTGGTCGCAGCATTCCAGGATGCGGATTTCCAGGTCGCTCAGGATTACCGTGGTTCTGGCAGCGCAGGCCCGGGTGTCGTACAGCATTTTTTCCCGGGTTCCCGGGCATGGGAGCACGTACAGGAAAGCCTGTTCACGTTCGGAATCGGGAGCCCAGAAGGCCTCCAGCCACTGCCGCCATCGTTCTTGCATGGTTTTGAAACCGGGACCTTTGGCGGCCTGACGTTGGGAGCCGTTCTCGTCTTCAAAGAAATAAGCGATGTCCGCCAGCAGATCGGGAGGTAAGGGATAGACATAGGAATACGATTTCCGGGGCGCCAGACGGAGGCCGAACCTTTGCGGCTCTTCATGGTAAACGCTGAACCGGTCATACTTCATCGGCCAGATCCGATGGGGCGGCTCCAGGTGATGCAGCAACGGCAATAAATCGGCCATTTCGCCGTACCATTCGTCCCGTTCTCCCGGAAAGCCATACATCAAGCTGTAACTCACCCGGATGCCCAGATCAAAGGCCCAGCGCAAGACCTGGATGTTCTCCAGCACGGAGGTGCCTTTGCCCATCAGCGCCAGCAGCCGGGGATGAAAGCTCTCAATGCCCACGGTTATCCAGCGGATTCCCCCCCGGGCCATTAATTCCAATTGTCTTTGGTCCATTACCCGGGTTTCGAAGAATAGACATAGCGGCTCGGGGCGTTCCGCGAGACGGGAGAATACCTCGCTGGCCAGTCGCGGTTCCAAATTATTGTCCACGAACATGACCTTCCAGGTATTGTACCGGCTGCACAAACTCTCGATTTCGCCGACGATGCGGTCGGCTGATTTCGCCCGGTATTTCAGGACCATCCCGTTCAAACCACAGAATTTGCAGCGGCGCTCTCCCCACCAGCAACCCCGGGAGGTCTCCAGGAGCAACCCGGGAGTGATCTTCGGAGCCAACCGCGAACGGGGCAATTGCTCGAAATAATCCTCGTAATCCGGGGGGAGGGTGGCGTCAAGATTCCAGACGACGGCACGGCATACTGAAGGCAGGGCCGGGGCTGCCGCCCGGGAGGCGCCGATCACTCCCTCCGGCAGCAGTTCCTCATCCACCTCTCTACCGTGCTGGAGCAGCGACCGCACCAGGCCGGGAAAGATCATTTCCCCATCCCCCGAGACCACGAAATCCACCCAGGGAAAAGCCCGGCGTAAGCCTTGCCCCATCGGCCCCTCGCAATTCGGCCCCCCCAGCAAGGTAATGATGGAATTATCAATTTCCCGCACCCGTTTTAAAAGCGCCGCAGAGGCGCAATTTTGCTGGCCTGACGACGTACAACCCACCACCAGGGGGCGGGTGGAGACGACCTCGGCGGCCACCTGCTCAATGAACTCACCGGCCAATTTCCGCGTTTGCCGGAGTGTCTCTACGAGATTATGCCCGGGCAGCACGGCCTTGAAGGTGCTTTCCAATTCTTCGGTTACGAAGCGCCGGAAATATTCCTCATAGGTGGCCTCGGTCTCTGGAAATAATGATTCCGTAAAGACCCACTCTCCGAAAAAATCCAGATAGTTGGGCGAAGTGGCGAACCAGAAGTAGAGGTTCAGGCCGAGGCGCTCGGCAAAGGCCAGATTGGCATTGAGGGTGCGGCACGAGAACCCGGCCCTCCGGGCGCTGGCCTGTAACAGGCCCAGTCCGATACTGGGGTGTTCAATGGCCCCGAAAGGGGGATTGATCAGGCATATCGTCGCAGACATCGGCCTCTCTCGGGAGCAGGACGAAACCCCAGTATGCCAAGGGCCGGGAGCTTCGCCCTGGTCAGCTTTTTATCGCCTGGGCGTCCCGGCGTACCCGGTTACCCCGGGAAAATCGCCCCGACTCCTCCCGCTAGGGGAGAAGCCGGCGATATTCAGCAAATAAAGTACCCGGGGTCTATTCGGGGACGGTCGGGGGGATGACTATGTTGTCCCCCAGGCGTCTACGCAAGCCGCCGGCGACATGTTCCAGCTCCTCGGGGGTCAATTGCTCGCCCGCGGCCACGGCCACCTCTTCAACCGCCTGCCGGTATTCCGTTAAGCTGAAATCGAACCCGGCTGCCTGAATGATTTTTTTCCGGGCATCCAGGTCGGGCTCGGCTTCCAGCCGGTCTTTTAAAGGTTTGTCGGTCTGGACCTTTTTCAAAAAATCTCTGGCTGACTGCATGGACATGGAATTATCCTCCTTGTGGGTTGGTTATGAGGACCGGTTCCGACGGAACCGGAATTTCCCGATGGTCTGATCCAGGGTAACTATGTCTCACTTGGGGCGACCTGTCTTGTCAACCTCAGACCGATTGATAAGCCGTTTACCAATTGTGAAATGCACAGACCGGACTACAGTGCCAGTCGCAGTGTTTGCACCCCCAACCCGCCCGGCCGCTCCCGCCCCAGATCTCTCCGAGTTCCTGCGGTGTTAACTCCCGGCCGGCGGCCTTTGCCAGCTCGTCAACCGCCTGCTTAAACTCCTTCAGGGTGAAATCGAAGCCCGCGGCAATGACGATCTTCTGCCGGGCCTCCAGGCCGGGCGCGGCTTCCAGCCGATCTTGCAAGGGTTTGTCGTTCTCGATCTTTTGCAGAAAATCCCTGGCTGACTGGATGGACATGGTGTTTTTCTCCATGGGTTGGTTATTGGTAATGTTTCTTGGAGAACCGGGGTTCCCCCGGGGCTGGCGCCACTCCTTAAAAGCCCGCCTT
The DNA here is from genome assembly GCA_028688935.1 of Syntrophales bacterium. Classification (GTDB taxonomy): domain Bacteria; phylum Desulfobacterota; class Desulfobaccia; order Desulfobaccales; family 0-14-0-80-60-11; genus SURF-52. Next base: position 11,509 of record JAQTXE010000019.1, on the reverse strand, counting down.
TCTTAGGCGGGGAAGCTGGGGGGGACGAACAACTTGGGGGGACACTTGCCTCCGAAGTGACTCCCCAAGCCGCCGGCGATGCCCTCAAGTTCCTCCGAGGTCAACTGCTGGCCCGCGGCCGCGGCCATCTCTTTCACGGCCTGTTTATATTCGGCCAGGGTGAAATCGAACCCCGCGGCCCTGAGGATCTCCTGCCGGGCCTCCAGGCCGGCCGCGGCTTTCAGCCGGGCCATCAAGGCCTGGTCGGCCTCAATCTTTTTCAGAAAATCTCTGGCTGACTGTGTGGACATGGTCTTATCCTTCTTTTGGTTAGGGTTTTTCGCCAAGTTGCATTAAAAGGGATCCGGGCTAATGCCTGGTGCTGCCCAAGATAGCCGCTTGCCCTATGGCCTGCTGTTACCTCATGGCATTACTCCCGCCAGCATTACATGTAGGGGGAATGATAAGGGCATTTTTTGGAGCACCCCCATCCGACCCCGCCGCTGCCGCCTGCGACCTGCTGGAGTTCCTCCGGCGTCAGTTCCCGGCCCGCGGCCGCGGCCAGCTCCCGGGTTGCCTCTTTAAACTCGTCCAGGGTGAAATCGAACCCCGCGGCCCGGATGATCTGCCGCCGGGCCTCCAGATCGGCCGCGGCTTCCAGCCGCTCCTGCAAGGGCTGGTCGGTTTCGATCCTCTGCAGAAAATCCCTGGCTGACTGTATGGACATAACGTTCTCCTCTCCCTCTTGATTGGAAATGGCCTGCTTTGCCAAGCTTAAAGCAAACCGCGCAGATTTAATGGCGCATCCGCTGGTGCGCCCAGTTCAGGGCGGACACCCGGGGCCGCCCCCACCGGAAAATTGCTGCCGGATTTCGAGTCGAGATCTCTGAGAAAGTCCTCTAACTTGTCATTCTGAGGGAGCGGAGCGACCGAAGAATCTCGTAGTTCCCGGTGTAGATGCGAGATTCTTCACTCCGCTTCGCTCCGTTCAGAATGACAAAAGGGGGCTTTCGCAGAGGTCTCGACTTGGTATTAAAACTCAGGTTATTCCTTAGGGCCTCGGTCCCCTAACTATCCGGGAAGAACCGCTTAACCTTTCCCTCCCCCTCCAGCAATCGCGCCCTGGCCGTCACCCCGATAACCCATACTCCGCTTCCTCCTGGGAGGATGGCTGGGGGTGCTGCACTCCCGGGCGGTAATAGCCTCCGGGGAAATCCTGGATCGGCGCGTAGACCTGCCGGGGCGGGAGGGCCGCCAGAGAGAGATAGCTGCCATCCTGGCGGAAAAGGGCTTGGCGCCGCAGCAGATTCTCCAGGGCCTGGGACACGGCTGCGGCATCGCCGCGCTCCGGGGCGCAGTGCTCTTCAATCTGCGGCAAGGTGCGAATATCGTCACAATATTCCAGGATGCGGGCTTCCAGATCGGTGAGGATGACCGCGGTTTCCATGGCGCAGGCCCGGGTGTCGTACAGGATTTTCTGGGGGTCTCCCGGGCTGGAAAGCACGTACAAAAAGGCTGGCTGGCGGTCGGAATCCTGGGGCCAGAAGACGCGGTACCACTGCCGCCATTGTTCTTCCAGGGCTTTGAGACCGGGGCCCTGGCCGAGGCGGCGCTGGGAGCCGTTCTCGTCTTCGAAGGTGTAGGCGATGTCCGCCAGCAGCCCGGGCGGCAGATGATAGACGTAGGGAAAGGGTTGCCGGGGCGCAAGCCGGAGCCCGAACCGCTCCGGCTCCTCTTGGTAGACGCTGAACCGGACATACCGCATGGGGTTGACCGCCCGGGGCGGCTCCAGGTGATGCAGCAGGGGCAGGAGCTCGCTCATCTCCCCGTACCATTCGTCCCGTTCTCCCGGGAAGCCGTACATCAGGTTGTAGCCCACCCGGACGCCCAGTTCGTAGGCCCACCGAAGGACCTGAAGGTTCTGGAGCACGGTGGTCCCTTTGCCCATCAACGCCAGCAGCCGGGGATGCAGGCTTTCCACCCCCACCTGCAGCCACCGCGCCCCGGCCCGGGCCATCAACTCCATCTGGTCCCTGCTCATGACGCTCGTCTCGAAAAAAATAGAGGGAGGCTCGGGGCTTTCGGCCAGGCGGGGGAGCACCTTCCGGGCCAGTGCCGGGCTCAAATTATTGTCCGCGAACATGACCCTCCGGGTCCCGTACCGGGTGCAGGAGGACCCGATTTCTTCCAGGACGCGGTCGGCCGATTTCGTCCGGTATTTCAGGCCCAGGCCGTTCAAACCGCAGAACTTGCAACGATGCGCCGCCCGCCAGCACCCCCGGGAGGTTTCCAGGAGCAGCCCGGGGAGGACCTCCCGGGCCAATGGTGAGCGGGCTAACTGTGTAAAGTAGTCGCCGTACTCCGGCAGGGGGGTGGCGTCCAGATCCCGGACCACGGCCCGCGTCTCCGGCCCCGGGGTCGCGGCCGCGGCCCGGGACGCGCCGACGACGCACTCCGGCAACAGTTCCTCGTCCACGGCCCGGCCATGTTGGAGCAGCAGCCGCACCAGGTCCGGGAAGATCATTTCCGCCTCCCCCGAGACCACGAAGTCCACCCAGGGAAAGGCCCGGCGCTGGCCGTAAGCCATCGTTCCCTCGCAGTTGGCCCCGCCCAGGAGGGTCACCACGGTATCATCCAGTTGGCGAATCCGTTTTAAGAGCGCCAGGGCCGCGCAATTCTGCTGGAAAGTGGAGGTGCAGCCGACGATCCGGGGGTGGGCCGCGACGACCTCTCTGGCCAGGCCCTCGATGAATTCTGCGGCCATTTTGCGGGCTTGCCGGACCGTTTCCCGGAGATCATGCCCCGGCATCATGACCCGGAAATCGTTCTCCAGGGATTCGTCCAGGAAGCGCTGCAAATATTCCTCGGCCGGGGCGCCGCCTTCCGGAGATAACAGGCCCCCGAAGACCCATTCGCCCAGAAGGTTGCGGAAGCTGGCGGTGTTAGCCAGCCAGAAGTAGAGGTCCGGGCCGAGGCGCTCCGCAAAGGCCAGGTTGGCGTAGCGGCTGCGGCAGGAGAACCCGGCTCTCTCGGCGCTCGCCTGCAACAGCCCCAACGCCAGACTGGGATGTTCGATGGCCCCGAAAGGGGGATTGATCAGACAGATCATCTCGGTATCCGCCGGTATTTCTGATAACCTTCCCTATTCAATCCCGAATTCACCGGGAAACTTCCCCCTCTCGGGGATTCCCAGGCCGCCGGCCACGGCTTCCAGTTGCTCCGCGGTCAACTCCTTGCCCGCGGCGGCCGCGGCCCCTTCGATGGCCTGCCTGTACTCGGCCAGGGTGAAATCGAAGCCCGCGGCCTTGATGAGCCGCTGCCGGGCTTCCAGGTCGGTCGCGGCTTTCACCTTTTCCTGCAAGGCCTGGTCGGTCTTGATCTTTTTGAGATAATCACGGGCTGCTTGTAGGGACATGGCGTTTATCCTCCTTAATGTTTGATTGAGGTACCGGCAAAACCGGGGGGCTTCCCGATCTCCCGCTGCCAGGGAGAACCTGCCGGTATTCCTTTTAATCCTCCATTTTCTACCACAAAGGAGCGCCATAACGATTAGTAGGCATACGGATTCCCAGGCCGCCGGCCACGGCTTCCAGTTCCTCTGCCGTCAGTTGCTTGCCCGCAGCCGCGGCCGCCTCTTCGATGGCCTGCTTGTACTCCTCCAGGGTGAAATCGAAGCCCGCGGCCTGGATGATTTGCTGCCGGGACTCCAGGCCGGACGCGGCTTTTAGCTTTTCCTGCAAGGCATGGTCGGTCTCGATCTTTTTGAGAAAATCTTTGGCTGCTTGTATGGACATGGCATAATCCTCCTTAAATAGTTTGGTTGAGGTTCCGGCAGAACCCGGTGTCTTCCCGATCTCCCGCCACAAGGGAGAAACTGGCGATCTTCCTGATGTCCCTCGCTATTCCAGACAGGCTAAATGATGATTTGCCCAAAGGGCTTCCCCCTCTCGGGGATGCCCAGGCCACCGGCCACGGCTTCCAGTTGCTCTGCGGTCAACTCCTGGCCCGCGGCGGCCGCGGTCCCTTCGACTGCCTGCCTGTACTCCGCCAGGGTGAAATCGAAGCCCGCGGCCTTGCTGATCTGCTGCCGGGCTTCCAGGTTAGAGGCGGCTTTCAGCCGATCATGCAAGGCCTCGTCGGTCTCGATCTTTTTGAGAAAATCTTTGGCTGATTGTAGGGACATGGCGTAATCCTCCTTAAATGTTTGTTTGAGGTTCCGGCAGAACCGGCTGTCTTCCCGATCTCCCGCCACAAGGGAGAACCTGGTGATTTTCCTGGTAATCCTGTCTTTGTAAGATAAATGTTATTCTATCAACCCTAAACGGCCGGGCGCCTCCCGGGTCCCCAGGCCGCCGGCCACGGCTTCCAGTTCCTCCGCGGTCAACTCCTGGCCCGCGGCGGCCGCGGCCTCTTCGATGGCCTGCTTGTACTCCGCCAGATTGAATTCGAAGCCCGCGGCCCGGATGATCTTCTTCCGGGCCTCCAGGCCGGGCGCGGTTTTAAGCCGCTCCTGCAAGGCCTGATCAGTGTCGATCCTTTTGAGAAAATTCCTGGCTGCATCAATGGACATGGCGTTATCCTCCTTAGTGGCTTATTGGCGGCAACGGTTCTTACCGAACCCGGGGCCCCGGCTTACCAATACGGAACTCCTTTGTCGCAGCCGCCTCCCCCATGAAAGGCGCACCAGTGAGACAGCCCGCCCGCGAGCTTCTGGAGTTCCTCCGGGGTCAGCTCCCGGCCCCCGGCCGCGGCCAGCTCTTCCACCGCCTGTTTAAACTCATCGAAGGTAAAGGCGAACCCGGCTGTCTGGATGATCTGCCGCCGGGCTTCCAGATCCGGATTGGCTGCGAGTTGGTCTTTCAGGGCCTGGTCGGTTTCGATCCTTTGCAGGAAATCCTTGGCTGCTTGCACGGACACGGCGTTCCCCTCCTTGTGGGTCAGTTTTTTTCCAGTGGTGGTCCACTCCCAGGTAGGCCTTGGCCACCGGGTCCCGTCCCGGTTCGCTGACCAGCTTCAGGTGGCTGAGGGAATGGATAAAGAAGCTTTTTTCCCTAAATTGGGACTGCAGGCAGCGCCGGCGCAGGGCCGGGGGCCAGTTGCCCAGGTTGGCGCCCATGACCGTGTGCCCGGTGATGGTCCGCAAGGCGTCCAGTTTGGCGGGGAGGCACAACCGCCGGCGGCAGAACTCCTCCAGGATCCCATCCAGGCGCGGGTCAGGGAAGGGCTCGCCCGGCGCCAGCAGGAGATCCAGGCCGATTTTGGGTTGGACACCACCCAGCAAGTCCAGGTGCAGGATAAATTCGTCGTCGAAGGGCTTAAGCAGGTCAAGGATTTCCGCCACCCGGGGGAGGTCCGCGGGGGCTCCCAGTTTCCCCAGATAGTCCAGGATCGTCTCGCGTGGCAATCCCAAGCAGAGGCGCAGGACTGCCGGGCGGCGGGAAAGCATGCAGCCGATTTGCATCAGCCAGCCGCCGGCGGGCAGATGCTCCAGACAGGCCAGGGCCGCGGCGATATTCGCGGTAGAGAAAACTTCTTCCCCCAGTTCCCGGGGCAGGGCCTCCAGGAGGGAGCCACTCCGGGCATGGCGCTCCCGGGATTGGCGGGGGTGGTCCGGAGTGAGAAAAAAGCTGGGAGAGTAAGGTTGCCTTCCATTAATATCGAATTCGAGCCAGACCGCGTTGATTTCTTCCTGCAAAGACCCGCCGGCCCGGCTCCAACTGGCGGCCAGACGCTGCAGGACAAGCCAGGAGTCATCCTCCGGCCCGGGCCCCGCGGGCTGCCGGGCGGCCAGGGCTTCGGGGCAGCCGTCAGCCGCCGTGGCCAGAAAGGAGATATCGGCCCTGGCGTCCGCCTCGCCCAGGAAAAATTCGAAGTAGAACCCCCTCAGGGCGCAGACCCCGGGCACCCGGGAAGCCACCTCCAGAATCCGGGCATAATTGGCCGCCGACACCAGACTTGCCGGTATGGCCGGTTGAATGGCCCGGAAATAGGCGGCCCCGGAATTATCTTCCCGCAGCCACTCCTCCAGGACGTTCATCGGGTCGGGGTTCATAGTCAAAACTTCCTCAGTACGATTGTTCCACGAAGCCCCGCGGGAACGGCTTGCCACCGGACTCCGAAGGCTCACGCCATCTGCTGATAACTTTGGCATTTATGGTCCTTGGACCAGCAGACATTATGAAAAGGGCACCAGCCGATCTGGGCGGTTCCGCCGGTGACCCCCTGGAGTTCATCCGGCGTCAGCTCCTGGCTGGCAGCCGTGCTCAGCTCATCGACCGCCTGCTTATACTCCCCCAGGGTGAAATCGAACCCGGCGGTCTGGACTAGCCGCTGCCGGGCCTCGTGATTGAGAGCGGCCGCGAGTCTCTTCTTCAGGGCCCGGTCAGTCTCAATCCTTTTGAGAAAATCCTTGGCTGACTGCAAGGACATGTCGCTCCCCACCCCGGCTCAAGTCCTGGAAATATCCGGCTCAGGCTATCATCTTACTTCCGGCCCGAACATTACTCCTCTTAAATGGTGAGCGTATAAGAGGCGATCATCTTTCGGGGCATCCAGCATAATTTTTACGAGGATGCTTTCCCTGATGAAAGAGAAAGGTAAATCACCCGGGTACCAACACTCGACTTCGGGTACATGCATGGTATTCTTGATGATTGATTTATTAATCATCTTAGACAGGACCAATTTGTCATAATTCCTGGCATCCAGTATCAGGTAAGCCAAATTCATTTCCGCAAAATCTACTTGGTATTCGCCTAACCATGGAGGCCATAAAAAATAGTAATTTATTAGAGCTTCTGTAATATTCTTCTTACTTTTATTTCTTAAATCCAGAAGACAAACCCACCCCTGTTTCCGGCCGAAACTATTTGCCGAGGACGCATTTAAGGCATACCTTTCTTTCTGATTATGATAGATAAATCCATCTCTCTTGATCTTGTCAAAAGCTTGCTTCGATGTTAAATGAAAGACCTCTCCCCGTAACATCCTTAGTAATTCATCCGTGTAATTCCTGTTGTGGTATTCGCAGTATGTCTCTTGATAATTCTTTGACAAGTTATTGCTCCTGTCTTGAAAAGTTCCAAGTTCCAGGTTCCAAGTTGGTGGGGCGGCCGTCTCTGGCCGCCCGGGGCCACGACGGGCACGGAGGCCCGCTCCACCAGGTTATTCATGATTTACGGGTGAGCCGGATAAAATCGGCTCACCCCTTATGATCGTTCGAGCAGCGACTGCCCCCATGAAAGGGGCACCAGCTGACCTTGCCGCCGGCCCCACCGGCGACGCCTTGCAGTTCCTCCGCCGACAACTCCTGGCTGGCAGCCGCGGCCAACTCTTCCACCATCTGCTTGTATTCGGCCAGGGTGAAATCGAATCCCGCGGCCCGGACGATCTTTTGTCTGGCCTTCTTGTCGGGGACGGCCGCAAGCCGGTCCTTCAAATCCTGGTCGGTTTCCATCCTGATGAGAAATTCTCTGGCTGACTGCACGGACATGACATTCCTCTCCCTTGGTCTATCTGTAGAATTGGCATGGGGCCGGGTTGGTTTTAACGATGCATGACCCTGCTTTGAAGCTTTTCCCAAAGCCACCGGCGATGTCTTGGAGTTCAGCGGGCGTCAACTCCCGGCCGGCCGCCGCGGCCACCTCCTTGACTGCCTCCTTTAACTCATCCAGGTTAAAATCGAAACCCGCGGCCCTGACCATCTCCTGTCTGGCCTCGTGGTCGGGGGCGGCCGCGATGCGGTCCTTAAAGGCCTGGTCAGCCCCGATCCTTTTCAGAAAATCCCTGGCTGACTGCACTGACATGACGCTATCCTCCCTGGGTCTTTTTCCGTAAACCATTCCGGCGGAAGCCAGATGTAAAACACTCTGCCCGGGGAGCCGGATTCCGGAGGAACCGGGTTCCCCGGGGAAAAACCCGCGTTCATTTTTCGGCAGCAACGGGAAAACTTGTCGGCATCTTTAAGAGTCCCCGCTTATTTACCATTTGCCGATACATGGCTTACCATCGATGATACAACCCCCAGCTTTGCCGCTTTTGCCAAACCCTCCGGCGATTCCCTGGAGCTCCTCCGGCGTCAACTGGTGGCCGGCGGCCGCGGCCAGCTCTTCGACTGCCTGTTTATATTCGGCCTGCGTGAAATCGAACCCGGCCGCATGGATGATCTTCTTCCGGGCTTCCAGGTCGGCGGCGACTTTCAGCCGGTCATGCAAGTCCTTGTCGGTCTCGATCCTTTTGAGAAAATCCTTGGCTGATTGCGCTGACATGATGTTTCCTCCTTAGTTTATTGGTTATGGCAACGGTTCCATAGAACCGAAATTCCCTGACGATCGCCGATTGCCGCACCTGCTTTTCTCCTGGCCGGCGGCCTTTGCCAGTTCAGCAGCCGCCTGTTTGAACTCATCCAGAGTTACCTCTCCCCGGTGCTCTTACCCTCCAGATTCAGGTGCAATCCCTTAATCAATGTTTCCGTGATTTAGAACATTATTTAGTCGCTGGGGCAGTCCGGGCAGTGGGTGACGCACCAGCCGGCCCGGCCAGCCCCACCGGCGATCTCATGGAGGTCCTCCGCCGTCAATTCCTGGCCGGCGACCTTTGCCAGCTCATCAGCCGCCTGTTTGAACTCATCCACGGTGAAATCAAACCCCGCAGCCCGGACGATCTGCTGTCTAGCCTCGTGGTCGGGGGCAGCCGCAAGTTGATCCTTCAAGGCCTGGTCGGTCTCGATCTTTTGCAGAAAATCTTTGGCTGACTGTATGGACACGACGTTATCCTCCTATTGATTTTTTGCCGCAGAATTTCCCTGGTGCTTTTTCTGGTAACGGAGTTCGAGAAACTCGGTGAAGCGGCTTTTCATCCGCAGGCAGGTATCGAAGTCTTCGCCCTGAAACAGCCGGCGGGCGCGGAAATGGGGACAGCCGCCGCTGCACCGGGGCAGGAAGAAACACCGGCGGCAGGTGTCATCCGCAAAGACTTCCGTCCCCGTCATGTACCTGGAGAGCAGGGTGAAATTCCACTCCCGGTCCGGAAAGATGGAGCCCACCACCCATTCCGGTTTGCCCACCTCGTGCCAGCAGTTGTAAATCTCTCCCTCGGGACCGATGACAAAGCTTTGCCGACGATTGGCGGTGCAGGGGGAAGGATTGGGATAGAGGTCCCGGCAGTCGTCCCCGGTGTCTTCCTGATAGAATTTCAGAAAGAAGTCTGCCACCTCCTCCGAAGAACACTCGCACGGCGCATCCGGGTTTCCCCGGGGACCGTCCTGGACGATTCCCGGGTAGATCTTGATATTTTTTCCCGGGAAGCGCGCCAGCAGTTGGCTCCGCACCTCGAAAAACTGCTCCCGGTTGCTTTGGTCCACATTGACCCGCAAGGCCAGGCGTCCCGGCCAGCGGTCCAGGAGGCGCGCCACGTTGGCCATGATCACCCCGTAGGAATCTCCCCGGCTCACATGGGGCCGGCGGCGGTTGTGGACCTCTTCCGGGCCGTCGATGGTGATCTGGATGGAGTCTATCTTCAGGTCCTCCAGTTTGCCGATGCGTTCCTCATCCAGCAGGTAGCCGTTGGTGACCATGCTTGCTTTGAAAGGCACCTCCAGGGCCTTGAAGTCTTCGGTCAGCCGGCAGATGCGGTCGAATTCCAGCAGGGGCTCGCCACCGAACCAGCAGACGTCCAGGACCTTGAGCAGGCCGTAGAGTTTGAAGCGTTGGATGAAGGCCAGCAACTGGGCCTGGACCGCTTCGGTCATCCTGCGCGGCCCCTTATGCTGCTGGTAGCAGTAGGTGCAGCGAAAATTACAGGCCAGGGTGGGAACGATGGTAAGAGCCAGGACGTTGCTCCGCAGATTGTCCAGGTTCCGGTTCAGCAGGTTCAGGTTCAGGAGGTCCCGCTCTTCCCCGTCTTCCACCAGGATCTTGGCCCGGCGCAGTTGCAGCAGCAGCGTGGGATTGCCCGTGAAATCATAGGCGTCCGGGTCCTGGCGAATCTTCTCCAGTTCCCCGGCCAGCGCGGGTTCGGCCGCCGCGAAGGTGTTGGACAGGGAGTTATAGAGCAGGCTGCGGCCTGCCGCCGACTCCCACATCAGGTTATAGTTGGACCATTTCACCGGCTTATCCTCCGGACTCGGCGGCTTCAGGGAAAATCAGGGCGCCGATCTTATCCAGCCGGGCCTTGAGGTGTTCGGCCTTGGTGGGGGGAGGCGCCAGCGGCGCGGTGTCGAAATACAGGTCGAAATCGAAGACCTCCAGTACGGGCCCCTGGGGGACTTCCCGGCCGGTGGCCTCCTGGAGGGCCTCCCGGGGTTGGAGCAAAGCCTTCTTCTTAAACTCGGCATCCACCGCGGCCTTACGGTCCACCGCCTCAAGAGCGGCGGTAAGTTCAGCCGGTGACCAGTTGCTCATGGCTTTTCCCCTTTAAACCTCAACTTTTCATCAAGATTTAATAAAATTTGGTATTCGGACGAAGTTTCTATTAGAAAATGTGGTAGCATCATGACGTCCACTCCCTACCTGCGGCCGCTACCGGGGTAATCATCCTGGAAAAGTAACCATCACCTTACCTTAGCGGGCAATGCCCGGGTACGACTGAATTTTACGGGGTGGAAAAATTGGGTCAATTCATTCGGTTCGAAACGGCCAGAATCTGGGATGAAACGGACGCATGACCCTTAAACGGTGGAAAGGCAGCGGCCCATGAGCTTGCGCACCAAGCTTCTGGTTAGCTTGGCGGTGGTGGTTGTTTTGGGCATCAGCCTGGCTTCCTCGGCGGTGTACCGGTTCGCGCGCAATGAACTGGAAGCCTCGAAGCGCAGGCAACTGACCCGGGATGCCAAGATGCTGGCGCGGCAGACCGAGGCCTGGCTGCAAATATCCAAGTCGAATGTGGCTCTGTGGACCGATCTGCGCTTAGTCCGGGAGGTGGCCCTGAATCCCGGCAATGCCGCCAGTGCGGCCGAGGCCTGCGCCTTTTTCCGGCGCATCGTGGAGATCGGCGGGGTCTACCAGACCGTCAATTTGATGGGCCTGGACGCCGCCTGCCTGGCTTCGTCCGTCCCCAGCCGCATCGGCTTGAAACGCATGCAGCAAGTGGTCGCCACTCGCTTCTACTTTAAAGAGGCTTTAGCGGGCAAAGCTGTTATTGCACCGATGTTTACGTCCGCATCCAACGGGCGAACCACCATTGCCATTTCGGCCCCGGTATTCGAGGGTGCTAAAGTCATCGCCGTGATCTACGCGATTATTGACATGGCCTTTTTCGACGATGTGCTCCTCAAGCCGGAGGAAGTGAGAAGTGCTGGCCGCTCCGGTATTCTCGATCCGAAGTTCGTCGAGTCGAAGGACGCCACGTATCTCAAGTATCGGGATATCAGCGATATTTTCATCAGGGGGAAAAAATACCTGCCTCTGGAGATCCCGGTGCCGGCCGCGGAGTTTGCCCGGGAGAGCGGCATCATTCAATACCACGATGAAAAAAAGGGGGACTTCCTGGCAGCCTTTCACCGGATCAGGGAACCCGAGTGAGATCGGAAGAG